>DAHUZM010000045.1 GCA_027306525.1 Acidimicrobiaceae bacterium | reverse complement strand
ATCGTTGCCTCACGTAAAACCTCCGCCAGAGAGGAGCTCCGGGTTAGGCCTGATCGATGGAGCTTTCGATGGGCGAACGCCGGGCGGTCACCAACAAGCTGGCGGCGGAGTACCGGCGAGGGAGCCGGGCTGAGAAGGGAGCGATCCTCGATCAGCTGGTGAAGCTGACCGGATGGCACCGGGACTACGCCCGCACCCAGCTGCGAGGCGCTGGGGAGATCCGTGTTGTTCGGTCGGCGATCGGTCAGGCGGTGCGGCGCAGTCGGGGAAAGACCCAGGCACCCGGCTCCTGCACGCTCGCCAGCAGCTCGCGGTCCCGCTCGTAGGTGAGGAGCTCGGCCGCCTCGGGGAACCCCACCCACCGCAATTCGTCGACCTCGACGCTCGAACGGAAGTCGCCGCCCTCTGGCGTCATCACCCAGTACGCGACCACCTTTGGCCGGTCCTTGCGATCCCGATACTCGGTCGTACCGACGAACGACACGATCGAGCAGCGCAGCCCGGTCTCCTCGTACACCTCGCGCTGGGCACACTCGGTCAGGGTCTCGTTGGGCTCGACCTTGCCCTTGGGATAGGACCAGTCCTCGCGTAGCGGGCGGTGCACCAGGGCGATCTCGACGCTGCCCGCTGCCTCGCGCAGGACGACGCCTCCCGCCGCCAGGACCAGTTCGAGCGGGCGCCCGTCGACCCCGGCGCCTCCGTGTGCTTGGGCCACACCGGGACCCTACCCATCCCTTTGGCGAAGAATGTGGCAATTCCGCGCCCCGAGCTGAGGCCCCAGAGCCCCCGGTGCTGCCTCGGAAGTAGCCTTCCTCGATGGCCAGCGCCCAAGGGGACGAACAGAGCGACTCGGTCGAGATCGAGTGGCAGTTCGACGCGCTCGATCTGCGCCCGGTCGGACGCTGGCTGGCCGCCCTGACCGTGGGGGCCAGGTCGTTTCCCCCGCTCGGGCCCATCACGGCCTTCGCCCGGCCCCCGGTGCTTCAGCACGACACCTATTTCGACACCGAGGACTGGCGCATCGGGCAGGGGGGGTATGTCCTTCGGGTGCGCCATGCCGGGGACAAGCGGGAAGCGACGCTCAAGGCGCTCACGCCGCTCGCCGACGGCCGCGCCGCGGCCCCCGCGGCGCGCCATCGGCGCGAGGTGAAAGAAGCCGTGTCCGCGTCGGGCGGCCGGTGGCTCGAGGAGACCGGGCCGGTCGGCTGGCGGGTCGCCGCCCTCGTCGGACGCCGTCCCCTCCACCAGGTGCTCGAGGTGCAGACCCGGCGGCGCCCGTTCGTCTTGCACGTGGGCGAGGAGGACGTGGCCGAGGTCGCACTCGACGAAACCGCCATCTCGGTCGACGACCAGAACCCCATGCGGTTGCTTCGCGTCGAGGTTGAGGTGGATGCCCAGTGGGAGAAGGCGCTCGCCCCCCTCGTCGAAGACCTGCGCCGGGCGGCCGGGCTGACGCCAGCGACGCTCTCCAAGTTCGAGGCGGGCGTGCTCGCGCGCGGGTACGTCATCCCGTCACGGGTGAATCTCGGGTCCACCTCGGTGTCGAGCGCTTCGAGCATCGGCGAGGTCGCCGATGCCGTCATCCGCAAGCACCTGGGAGCGCTGCTCGCGCGCGAGGCGGGGACCCGGCTCGGAGAGGACGTCGAGGAGCTCCACGACATGCGGGTGGCCACCCGCCGGTTGCGGGCCGCGCTGGATGTCTTCGGCGACGTCCTGCCGCCCCAGTTCGGCGCGCTCGCCCCGGAGCTCAAGTGGCTGGCGCAGGTGCTCGGCACCGTCCGCGACCTCGACGTGCAGCTGGCACGCCTTGACTCGGCGCCCGAATGGCACGGCGTCTGGTCGGCCGCCGGGCCGACCGGCTCCCCGCTCGATGAGCTGCGAGCCGTCATCGGCCGCGAGCGCGACGGCGCCCGGGCGGTGCTGCTCCAGGCCCTCGACTCGGCGCGCTACGAGCGCTTGACGACCGGCCTCGTGGCGCTCGCCCAACAGGGCGCCGGACGGCGGACGGCTCACGGGCAGCTCGCGGCGACGGCGATCGCCCCGGACCTTCTCGAGCGCAGGCATCGCGCAGCCACGAAGGCGGCGCGACGGGCCCGGCGCAGCGGCGAGGCCGCGGACTTCCACCGCCTGCGCATCCGATGCAAGCGACTCCGCTACGCCACCGAGTTCGTCGAGGGCCTCTACGGCGACGCGGCGACACAGTTCGTGAAGAGGCTCTCGGGCCTCCAAGAGCTGCTGGGCGGTCTGCAGGACTGCCAGGTGTCGATGGACCGGCTGCACACCCTGGCCACCCGGGCCCAACCTCCACTCACCCGAGCCACGGTCTTCTTGATGGGCACCGTCGCCCAGGAGACCCGTCGCGAATCCGAAGCGCTCTTGCGGGCGGCCGGCCACCGGCTCGGCGTCCTGCGGGGCGAGCAGTGGCGTCGGCTCGCCCAGCGACTCGAAGCGATGCGGATCGCCGGCAGCCCGGTCGTGCCGCTCCCGACCGAGGGACCGACGTCCCCCGGCATGGCGATCCCCCTCGCCCCCCCGGCCATCGGCCCGGGACGGGTCCCGCTCGGGCCCGCCCGCAACACGCCGCCCGAGCTCTCCTAACCGGGTCCCGCGGGCCGCGGCTGCGGTGCTCCTCACCATCGCCCATCTCGACGCGGCGCGCGAGGCGGTGCTCGTGCTGGCAGGCTTCGGCGCGGGGCTGTTCAACGGGGTGGCCGGTGGCGGCACGATGATCTCGTTCCCGGTGTTGCTCGCCCTCGGGTATCCGGCGCTCGCCGCCAACGTCACCTCGACCGTCGGCATCTGGCCTGGCTACCTCGGCGGCGTGGCGGGGTTCCGGCGCGAGATCTCCGAGCAAAGCGATCGCTTCGGCGTGCTCGCCCCCCTCACCGTGGTGGGGGCGGCGGCCGGCGCCGTCCTGTTGCTCACCACGCCGTCGTCCGCATTCACGCGGCTCGCACCCTGGCTGGTGCTCTTCGCCTCGGCCCTCTTCGCGGTGGCGCCGTTGCTCGGGCGTCGGCTGGCCACCCGTTCAGGGTCGGAGCATGCGCGGCCGGTCGGGCTCTGGGTCGGCATGTTCGCCTCCGCCGTCTACGGCGGCTACTTCGGCGCCGCCATGGGCGTCATCATCCTTGCGGTGCTGGGTCTCACCCTTCCCGACACGATCGCCCGCTCGAGCGGGATCCGTGCCGTGCTGTCCGTGCTGGCAAACGGCGTGGCAGCGATCGTGTTCATCGTCCACGGGCACCTCCAATGGGGGGCCGCCGGCCTGCTCGCCGTCGGCAGCCTCTTCGGCGGCTACGCGGGTGCCGTCGCGGCGAGGCGACTGCCCTCGACCGGCCTGCGGGTGGTCGTGATCGCGATCGGGCTCGCGACGGGCATCAAGCTGCTCGTCGGATAGCTCAACCGGCCGCCGTCGGGTAGCGACCGACCACTGCGCCGTCGAGCGCTCGCCGAAGCGCCCGGCGGGCCGCCGCCGCCTCCTCGATGGTGACGGGCTCGAGCAGAACGGTGTCGCCCGGCCTGCAGCGGGCGAGCTCGCCCAGGTCGGCTGCGATCACGCACGCGGCGACCGGGTACCCGCCCAATGTGGCGTGGTCGGCCAGGAGCACGACCGGGTTGCCGTCGGGGGGGACCTGCACGGTGCCGGTCACGACGCCGACCGAGCGCCGGGGTGCGCCGGGCGCCCGCACGCCGTGACCGTCGGGGCGCAGCCGGACGCCGACCCGATCGCTGTCTTCTTGGACCTCGAAGGGCCGCCCGAAGAGTCCGTACTGCCAGCCGCCGGGAGTCGGACCCTCGACGACGAGGACCCGCAGCCGCCGGACGCCGCCCGGACGCCGGCCACCGAGCGCCCCGGGGTGCAGATGGTCGCCCATCGGCCCGGCGGGATCGCCCAGCGCGAGCTCGTCGCCCCCGAGAAGGGGTCCCGGCCCGAGCCCGCAGAGCCGGTCCGAGGAGCACGATCCGAGAACGCGCTCGGCGGCAAAGCCGCCGCGCGCCGCCAGGTACGCGCGAGGACCTTCCCCGGTCGAGCCGAGGGTGAGCCGGTGGCCCGCCGCGACGGGCACCACCCGTCCCTCCCCCACTGCTGCGCCGTCGACGCTCAGCTGCGCGCCCGGTCCGACCAGCGCGACGTGCCCCGCCCGCCGGCAGACGAGCGTCGGTCCGCCGAGGGTCACCTCGAGCGCCGGGGCCCCCCTTGGGTTGCCGACGAGCGCGTTCGCCAGCTCGAACGCAACGGGGTCCGCCGCGCCGGCCCTCGGGACGCCGAGATGGGCCACGCCGAGACGCCCATGATCCTGGAGCGTCGTCGAGAAGCCGGGCCGCTCACAGGCGAACGCAGGATCGGGAGGGCGCCAGGGGGAGCGGGGCGGGGTCTTGTCATCGGGTGCCAAGCCGTCCCCCTGGGTCTCGACGACGCGAACCTGGTCACCCGGTTGGAGCAGGGCATAGGGAGGGGTAGAGGGATCGAAGAGGTCGAGATCGGTGCGACCGAGCAGGTTCCAGCCTCCCGGAGAGGACTGCGGGTACACGGCGGCATGCCCGGCTGCGATCGCAAGGGCACCCTTGGGAACCGAGGTCCGCGGGGCCCGGCGGGGCACCCCCCGCAGCGCCCTCGGTAGCCCGGACAAATAGGCGAAGCCCGGCGCGAAGCCGAGGACCTCGACTCGAAGATGCGCCCGCACAAGAGCACGCCGGATTCCGTCGACGCCGAGGCCGCTGCGTTGGCCGACCTCCTCGAGATCGGGACCGTCGAAGACCACGGGGATCTCGACGGATCGTGAGCGCCGCGGCATCCGCTGGGGACGCACGCCCCGGAGCCGCTCGGCGAGCGACCCGTGGTCGGTGCGATCCGGGTCGAACTGCACCAGGACCGAGTCGAAGGCCCCGACCACGTCGGTGATCCCGTCGACCGCCTCGCGCCGGACGGCTTCAGCCAAGGCGGCCGCCCGTACGGGCGTCCACGCGCCGATGCTGAGCGCGGCGTCACCGAAGCGCCGCACCTCGCCCCATCGGAGAGACCCGAACATCACACAGAGGAGAACGAGCCCAGGCCGAATCCTTCCGCTTGGAGCGCCGATCTGACCGTTCGGGCCACCGTTGCTGCGCCGGGAGTGTCTCCGTGCAGGCACAGGGTCGAGGCCGCGAGGCGCAACGTGGTCCCGTCGATGGTGTCGATCTCACCGTCGCGGGCCAGGCGGACGGCGCGCGCTGCGACGAGCGCTGGGTCCCCCACGACGGCGTCGCGTTCCGCCCTCGGGGCGAGCGCGCCGTCTCGGGCATAGGCGCGATCGCAGAACGCCTCAGCGGCGACACGGAGCCCCATTGAGGTCGCGACGTCGAACGCGCGGGATCCGGCCCGGACCACCAGCCACAAGTCCGAGGAGCAGTCCCGGGTCGCACGGGCCACCGCCGCCGCGCACTCCTCATCCTCGGCCATCCTGTTGTAAAGCGCCCCATGGGGCTTCACCGACGTCACCCGCGCGCCCTCGGCGCGTGCGAGGCCGTCGAGCGCGGAGATCTGGAAGAGGACGTCTGCGTAAATGCGCTCGGGGGCCACGTCCATCGCCCGGCGGCCAAAGCCGTCGCGGTCCGGGTACGAGGGGTGTGCGCCGATCGCGACCCCGAGACGAGCGGCGAGCCGCACCGTCTCGAGCATGACGGTGGGATCCCCCGAGTGGAAGCCGCACGCGATGTGCGCCGTGGTGACCTCGCGCAAGATGGCTTCGTCGTCGCCCGGCCGCCAGTTGTCGAACCGCTCACCGACGTCCGCGTTGAGGTCGATACAGCGCACCTCGGCCACACGACCAGTATCCCCCCGAGGGGACTCAAGCGCTGGTGGCGTGGTCCTCGACCAGGACGCCGCCGCGATAGGCGACGCTGCGGTGTCTGACGGCAGGGACCCGGCGCCCGCCGAGCACGGTACCGGTCAGGTTGAGGGGGTCGGCCGCCGCCACCACCAGCTCGTCGTAACGGTCGTCGGTGCGCCGTGCCTCGTTCAGGAGCTCCATAGCCTCTGGCATCGCGTACTGCTCGCCAGCGAGTCCAGCCACGAACCGGCCACCCAGGGCCAACCCCCGGGCTTCGAGCCGGCGTAGTGCCCGGATCACCTCCCGCCAGGGGACCTTGAACGACTCGCGTGACCACAGTTCCCACGCGACGACCCCCCAACGGACGAGTAGCTGCCATGCGACGGCCTCGGCCAGCTCGTCGACGCCGCCTTGCTCGCTGTCGGCCTCCGCCATGGCTGCCGGCATCAGCGACCATCGCCCCTCGCCGGTCCCCGACCCGACACCGGTGCGGCGCCGCGCGAGCGCCAGATGACGGGCGCGCATCTGGGTCTGGGGCCCACCACGGCTTCGGCGGGAGCTGAGCAAGGAGCGCACCGCCGAGAACGCGTCCGCCGTCACAAGACCACGCGCCACGAGATCCCACAGGCCCTCGTCGACCTCATGGGGCATGCGACGCACCAGTGCCGGGAGATCGGCCCGGAAGGACGCACCGCACCGGCGGAGCACTTCGAGCACCTCGGCGGCCGCCCCGAGCGTGGGCTCGGTCGCCGGCTCGGCGACCCGCACCGCCGCCAACAGCCAGGCGAGGTCCGAGCGCGGGGTGAGGGCAAGCGGCGTGGACGGCGACGGGGTGGCGGCACCACGGCGTTGGCCATCGGGCGCCTCGGAGGGCTCGGTGCGCGGCGTCAGCCGCCCCCATGCGACCTCGCCGGCGAGACACAGCTCGTCGAGCCAGTGCGGCTGGTAGCCGGCGACCCGCGCCGGGAGCACGTGGGCCTCCCACTCGCCCGCTGCGACCTCGATCCCCGCCAATTGCTCGATCGCCTGGAGGAGCCCGGCCCGGCCTTCGAATTGGGTCCCGGGCGCAACCCGCTGCCAGCGAGCGAGGAACTGGACGAACTGGGCGATGCTCGCCGGTTCGATCCGACGACGCTTGCGGGCCCTGCTTGCGGCGTGCATGCGCACGAGCAGGTAGCGCGCGCACCACGCGTCGCTCGGCAGCTGGATCGCGCTCCCGACCGCCTCGAGCCGGGCCAAACCGGTCTTCGCCCGGGCGACCGAGAGCGGTGCGCCCCGGACCGTGCCGACGACGAAGGGCCCCTCGGAGACGAGATCGTCGACCGAGACCGGCCCCGAAACCTCGAGATGCCCGTTGATGCAGGCTGCGGCGGCCTCGTCGTCCATCGTGATCGCAGCGGCCATCTCCGAGCGCTCCGTGGCCACCCAGCACTCGTCGATCAGCAGCGCTCGGCCGCTTGCGACCAAGGCGTCGAAGAGGCGCTGCCAACGCTCTACCGGCCTCGCCATCACGAGGGAGAGCAACAGATCGTGGAGCTCGTCGGCGTCGCGCGGATCGGGCGCCGACTGCTCGATGACCACCCGTACCGCATCGGGATCGAGAGGGGCGAGCTCACTCGGTTCGACAGCAAACTCCGCTCGGGGCGCGAGGCCCCGCGCAATGGCGACGGCGCGCGAACGGCGTTCCTCGAGCGGCGCGCCATCGAGGAATGTATAGGGGCGACCCGTCAGTATCCCGTGGGCCAGCGGGGACGGCTCAACCGATTCGACGAACTTCACCTCGATGGCGCCGCATTCGACCTTCCGCAACACCTCGAGTAGCCCCTCCACATCGAGCGCCTCGTGCAGGCAGTCCTTCACCGTCTGGCGCGCGAGCACGTGGTCGGGCACCGGGATCGGCCCCGGGGGTGCGTTCTCCTGGCACGCGGCGAGCGCCGGCCAGGTCGCAGCCAGGAGATCGTCGGCCTCCATCCGCGGGAGGTGGATGGGCCGCCGCTGGCCGTTGCGGGACCGGGGGACGACGAGCGAGCGGTTGAGGTTCCAACGCCAGCGCGCCGCGAACATCGGATGCGGGAGGACCGCCTGGGTAAGGGCCTGCTCGGCCTGGCGGCTGGGAAGCATCGAGGGCACCTGGGAAAGCGGGAAGCTGTGCTGAGGCCCGAGCGAGAGTGACACCGTGTCGTCGTCGGCCGACGCCTGGAGCTCGAAGTCGAACGAGACACAGAACCGCTTGCGAAGCGCAAGGCCGTAGGCGCGGTTGACGGCGCCCCCGAAGGGCGCGTGGATCACCAGCTGGGTGCCCTCACTGTCGTCGAAGAACCGCTCGATGATCAGGCGCTCTTGGGTCGGAAGCGCCCCGAGGGCCCGAAATCCCGCTTCGAGGTAGGTCACGACCTGGTCTGCGACATCCTCACTCGTGCCGGCGCGCTCGCGCACGAGGCTCCTGGCCCCGGCGGCGTCCTCGGCCAAGAGCCGCTCCTCCACCCCGGAGCGCAGACGGCTCACCTCTGCCGAGAGCTCCATCGTCCGCGCCGGCGCCTCGCCCAGCCAGAACGGGATGGTCGGCGGCAGCTGCCCGGCGTCATGGACGCGAACCGTTCCCACCTCCACCTTCTTCACCTGCCAGGAGTGAGTTCCGAGCAAGAAGATGTCCCCGATCGTCGCCTCGACCGCAAAATCCTCGTGGACGGATCCAACGGTGATCCCATCGGGATCGAGGACCACCCGATAGTCACCGGTCTCGGGGATCGCGCCGCCGCTCATGAGCGCCGCCATGCGTGCGCCCCGCCTCGGCCGCAGCAACCCGTTGACTCCGTCGCGGTGCAGGTAGGCACCGCGACGGCCTCTTCCGGTCATGATGCCCTCGCACACGAGTTCGACGACCGAGCGGTAGTCCTCCTCGCTCAGCTCCGCGTAGGGGGACGCCCGCCGAACGAGGTCGAGCAGCTTCTGCTCGCTCCACTCCCCCTCCCCGGCCACCTCGGCAACGAGCTGTTGGGCAAGCACGTCGAGCGGCCGGTCCTGGGGATGGAGCAGATCGAGCTGCCCTGCACGCACGGCGCAGAGCAGCGCCACGCACTCGACCAGCTCGTCACGGGTCAAGGGGAACAGCCGGCCCGAGGGCGTGCCCTCGAGATGGTGGTTGGCCCGCCCCACCCTCTGTAAGAAGGTGCCGATCGATCGAGGGGAACCGATCTGGCAAACGAGCTCCACCGGTCCGACGTCGATGCCCAACTCGAGCGACGCCGTGGCGACGAGGGCCCTCAGCGACCCGGCGCGCAGCCTCGCCTCAACGAGGCGTCTCCGCTCAGCCGACAGGCTGCCATGGTGGGCCGCGACCACGAAGGACTCCCCGTCGGTGCCGGTGTCGAGCCGCTCGGCGAGCTGGTGGGCGACCCGCTCGGCGAGCTTCCGGGTGTTGACGAAGACGAGCGTCGTGCGATGCCCGCGAACGAGCTCGCCGATGCGGTCGAGGACCTCAGCGAACTGACCCGAAGGAGCGACCGCTTCGAGTTCCGCTTCGGGCAGCTCGATGGCGACATCCAACCCGCGTTGGTGACCGCAGTCGACGATCTCGGGCATTGGCCGACCCGGCCCGGTCCCGCACAACATCCGGGCGACCAACTCCAAAGGCTTCTGGGTTGCCGAGAGCCCGATGCGTTGCAGCCGGCCACCCTTGGACTCCACGAGATGCGCCAGCCGCTCGAGACTGAGCGCGAGATGGCTGCCGCGCTTGTCCCGCGCCAGCGTGTGGACCTCGTCGACGATGACCGTTTGCACGCGACTGAGCAGGGCCCGCGACGAGGCCGCCGTGAGGAGGAGATAGAGCGATTCGGGCGTCGTCACCAACAGGTGCGGCGGCGACTTGTGCATGGCCCGCCGCTCGGCCGGCGGGGTGTCCCCCGTCCGGGTCGCAACCGAGACCCGCGGAGCGGGAACGCCGAGCCGCTCGGCCTCACGGCGGATGCCTTCGAGCGGCATCTGCAGGTTCTGGTGGACATCGGCAGCCAGCGCTCGAAGGGGTGAGACGTAGACGACGCTGGGCATGGAGGGCTCGTCGACATCGGGGCCTGCTCGGCACGCGGCATCGATCGCGACGAGGAACCCGGTCAGCGTCTTTCCAGTACCGGTCGGAGACGCCACGAGCACGTCCTTGCCCCGCGCAATGAGGGGCCAGGCCGCCTCCTGGGGTGGGGTGGGCCCACCCGGGAACTGGCGGATGAACCAGGACCGCACGACGGGATCGAACAGCTTCAGTACGTCGGCAGACTGCGGGGCGCGCGTGATGTCCAGGGCGTCCATCAGCCCAGTCCATCAGCCCGGTGCGACGATCCGTCGAGCACACGTCTGACCTCGTCGCGACCGGCCTCGACCATGGCCGGTGACGACCCGAAGTCGCGGAAGTCTTCGACGAGTCGGCCGGTTCCGTTGAAGACGATCAGCTCGACGCCCGGGGGCGCCAAATCGAGCTCGCGGGCGAAACGGGAGTGCACGCTCGTGAAGAAGGCCGAGACCACCGACTCGATCGGGCGCTTGCCGAGCTGCGGAGTGTGCTGGGCCGGGCCGCACAAGAGGACGTAGATCCTGGTCGCCCCCTGTGCAAGCGCCCGGCTGATCGGCACGTTGTTGACCACACCGCCGTCGATCATGCGCTCACCTTCGATCGTGACGGTCGGGAAGATCCCTGGGATCGCGGCCGACGCGAGCACGGCCTCGACGATCGGTCCGCTGGACAGCCAACGCTCGGAGCCGTCGAGGAGTGAGGTGGCCACGACCTCGAGGGCGACCACCGCCTCCTCGATGCGATCGATGTCCAGTCCGGACTCCAGCACCTTGCGCAGTCCGCTGTTCGAGTAGACGGATTCCCGCTGTTGGAAGAACATCCAAGGCCCGTGCACGCGGGACTTCGGGAAGACGTCGTCGGGGCGCAGTGTGATCCAGACGTGCTCCAGGCGCTTCATCCCGTCGACGGTCGGATCAGCGGCATATGCAGCGGCGTTGACCGCTCCGACGGAGGCACCGTAGACACAGTCGGCGCGGATCTCGCGCTCCACCAACTCGGCGAGCATCCCGACCTGGACGGCTCCGCGCGTGCCCCCGCCAGCAAGGACGAACGCCGTCTTCTGCACCGGTCGGCTCCGCCCGAGCGGCGAGCGCATCCAGCCGGTCCGCACGCGCCGACCCTCGGTCATCGACCCTCGGGATCGGCGCGGCCCAGCTGTCCCGACCCGTTCTGCTGGCGGCCGTCAAGGTGGCGCTGCCGCCATGCCTGGCGACCCGGACGGTCCTTGCGCACCCCCCAGCGGATAGCGATGACCGCGAGGACGAGCAGCGCGAGAACAAAGACGCCGAACACAATGCCGAAGGCAACATCGCTGGCCAGTAGGACGCTCACAGCCATTTCGTCAGAAGACTAGAGGCACTGTCACAGCGGACGGGCATGGTGTCGGCATGACAAACCGGCTGGTCGAGGAGGTGCGCCCAGATCCGCTGCCCCCAGGTCCCACGGCACCCGGCAGGGACGTGCTCCAAGCGTTGCGTGGGGACCCGGCGAGGCGACCCCTCGTCGACCCGGCACTGGCCGGCGGCCTGCGAGAGTGGCTCGAAGACGGGCTCTCCGAACTGCGGCTCGAGCCCAGCCATCCGCTGATCTTGGACAAGAAGACCCTCCGGGAGGCGCACTCGGTCCCCCGGAACCAGGGCGCTCAAGAGGTGACCCACGCGATCGCCGTCGGCCTGATCATGGACGCGCTCTTCCGTCAACTAGTGACCATCGGTCGCATCCATGATCCGATGGAAGACGGCCTCGAGGCGCTGCGCATCGATCCGCGTCGAGCCGACGCGGTCACGTTCATCGAGTCGCTCGCGCCGCGCGACCGCACCGACTTCGAAGACGAGGTCGAGACACAGGTTGCCATCATCCTGAGCCGGTGGCCACGACTCTCTCCGGGCTGGCTCCCGCGCACCCAGGAGCGAATCGCGATACCTCTTGTCGGCGGCGCCATCGTGCTCGTGGGAATCGTGGACCTCTTGATCGGGGCACCGTCACGGGGCCGAGCCTCGGTCGAAGTGATCGACGTGAAGTCCGGTCGCCCGAGGCTCGATGACCGGGAAGACCTCCGCTACTACGCCCTGCTCGAGACGCTGCGTAGCGGCGCCCCCCCCTTTCGGGTCGCGACCTTCTACACGCGAACGGGACAAGTCGATTTCGAAGACATCGACGACGAGGTGCTCACGTGCACCGTGCGCAGCGTGCTGTCGGCGGTCGAGCAACTGGTGGGGCGGACCTGATGGTGGGCACGTCGCTCTCCCCCGTGGTGCTGCCCAAGGCGGCCGCGCTCACCGACGCGCTCGTAGCACCACCGAGTGCGATGTTGGCCGACGAGGTCGTCCTCGGTGTGCGAAAGGCTTTCGTCGATGCGCTCCGCGCGGCTGCCGAGGGCTTGGGGGCGGATCGTCTCATGATCGATGCCTTTCGCATTCGCGCCTTGACCGAGGAGACCTCTCGAGGCGAACAACCATTTCGGTGGTCTCCCCAAGCCGCTCGACGTTCGATCGGCATCGAAGCGGCCAGGGCATGCCTCGCGCGGGCAGGTCTGACGCCTCTTGCCGCGGCCAACGACGAGGTCGACAGGCTTGTTCTCAGCCACGAGCAGGGTGGCTCCGCTGCAGGGACGCTCGGCGAATGGCTCGCTCAGTTGCACGTGGGCGCTCGCGCGGTCGTCATCGCAGAGGCGGCCGGCTGGACGAGCCAGCTTGTGAGCGCGCTGGAGTGGGAACGTCTGGTGGAACCGGTAGTCGGCGCCAATCGCCGTGTAGTCGTACCCGATGTACCCAATGTTGCACTGCGCATGAGATTCGAGGCGGCCCACCGGTCATCGGGCGACGCTGCGAAGAAGAGGCCGGCCGCGCTCTTCTTGATGCTGCCCGGGCGGCCTGCTTCGACCGTTCGACTCGAGCTCGGTCTGGCGGCGTTGGCCGTTGTCGTCGATGCGCGGACGCGGGCGACGCCCCATCGCGTGATCGGATGGTGGCCACAGTCCGGACGTGCGCTTGTCGTGCCAGTGGATGAAGTGCTCCTGCGAGAGACGGCGGGACGAGTGGTTGCGGCCGTCCAGCGGGCACCCCGCTCTGGCGCACCTACGTCTGCGCCCATGGAGCACCAGCGACCGGTGCATCCGCAGGTGGCGTCCAGGGACCTACGCGCCGCCTCGTAGCTGTCCGACTGACATTCGTGGCGAGCCTTCCTCGGGCAGCTGAGGGGAGTTGGTTCGAACCCACCAGGCACCTTCCAACGGCTCGGAGCGAAGCTGGAGGGCGCGAGCCATAGGCGAACCGAACAGACGCTCGTGTTCTCCCACTATTCCCCGAGCTGGTCGAGATCGCGCTCGGAGAACCCAAGGTGCTCCCACTCTTCTTTGAGGACCACGTGCACGCAGTCGAGCACCGACTTCCCTCGGGCATACGGCGGCCACCCCAGCGCCTCGGGAATCGGTGCGGGCGCCGACAGTTCCTCGAGGGTCACCGTCGACAACCAACGGTCCAGTTCGGCGTCCTGGAACTCGCGCGTGGCCACCACCTCGTCGAGACTCGGGCTCGCTTCGTGGTCGAGACCGCTCTCGTACTCGAGCACGTAATCGGGCACTACCCCGAACGGTGTCAGCGGCTCGGTCGAACCCTGGCAGCAACGACGGAACCAGCAATCGTGCACGAAGACCAGGTGGCGGAGAGTCTCGATCGTCGACCACTCGCCGCCGACTCGGCGGTGTTCGCAGCCCTCGGGCATCTGGCGAAGCCGTTCGAGCGTCGCTGACCACGCGGTCCGGACTTGGCGGAAGCCTTCGAGCAGTTCGGCCGACTTGGACGATCGGATCAGCAGCCGCACCGGGTGTCGCCGGTCGAGCTCGGCAGCGACATAGCTGGACACCTCGACCCCGTTGACCATGAGGTTGCTGACCAACCCGTCGATCACGGCGTCCCGCATCACCACCCCGATGAGCCGGGTGCGAGTCATGTCACACTCCCTGAACTCGGAGTCGGTCAGATCCTGCTTTTCGAATCTGGTCATTCCCGCCAGTATCGACCGAATCGAATGACGCGCGGCCAGGCTGCTGTCCGAGCGCAGGATCAGCCTGGCTCAAGAGCGGAGGGAGTGGGATTCGAACCCACGGGGACCGAGGTCCCACGGCTTTTCAAGAGCCGCGCATTCGTCCGCTCTGCCATCCCTCCTCGAGTGAGAGCACATCCCCGCCCTAGGGATCGCCATGGCCGATTTGTGAGCGAAGTGAGCGCACCCAATCATCGGCGCGTCTCCAGGCGGCCTCAGCCTCGCGTCGACGGCCCGGTCCATGCCGGCCCGCCGCAGGATACGAGCCGAGGAACTTGACGCCGATGAGGCTTGCGTGCAGGTCTCGGAGGCAGTCCGCCACGATCTCGTCGCCAACATGGCCCTCGAGATCGATCACGAAGCAATAGTCTCCGAGCCCGCGTTTGGTCGGCCGAGACTCCAGCTTCGTGAGGTTGATGTCACGAGCCGAGAACTGCCCGAGGATCGAATGGAGACTCCCCGGGTGATCGGCGCTCTGGAAGCACACGATGCTCGTGCGGTCATGGCCGGTGGCTCGTGGCACGCCCCTCTTCGCGACGGCCACGAACCGTGTCTGGTTCTCCGGGTGGTCCTCGATCTGCTCGGCGAGGAGCACGAGGCCGTAGACCGAAGCGGCCGTCGGTGGGGCGATGACCCCCACCTTGTTGTCCGGGTGCAGGCCGAGCTCCCGGGCGGCCTCGGCCGTCGAGGGGGCTGATTCGCTGGCCGCGCCGGGCACCCGTTCGGACAGGAACTTGCGACACTGCGCCAGCGCGTGGGGGAAGGAGCGCACCGTCGTGATCTCGGAAAGCACGGTGCCCTCGTTCGCGAGCAACGCAAGGTGGATATCGAGCACCACCTCCCGCTGGATCAACAGGTCGAAGTCGAACACCAGGCTGTCGACCGTGATCGCGACGGTCCCCTCGATGCCGTTCTCGAGCGGCACGAAACCGAGGTCCGCCTCACCCCTCTCCACGGCCTCGAGGACGTCGGTGATGGTCGCCATGGGCCGGCGGTCGAGGGCCGCGTAGTCCTCCTGGGTGATCAGTGCCTGCTCGGTGAAGGTGCCGGCCGGCCCGAAGTATGCGACCGAGGTCGCCGAGCGGGTCACAATCCAGGCAGGATAGTGAACGTCATGGATGAGCCCGCCCTCGAGCGACTCCTCGCCGACGTGTCGAGGGGGGCGTGCTCGGTCGAGGACGCGGTCCGCCAGCTCCGGCGTCTGCCGTTCGCCGACCTCGGCTTCGCCCGGATCGACCACCACCGCCAGCTCCGCCAGGGGCTGCCCGAAGCCGTATACGGCCCGGGGAAGGCGCCGGAGCACTGCGCAGCGATCGTGGCGGAGCTCCTTGCCGGCTCCCAGGGACCGGTCCTCCTCACCCGGGCGGACGCGGCACAGGTCCAGGCGGCGGTGGGTGCCGGCTCTCGGGCCGGTGTCGAGGAGCACACGCTCACCCAGTCCGGGGCGCTCGCCACCGTGACCTGGCGCCCGGCGGCGCCGCGACCCGGGCGGATCCTGATCCTCACCGCGGGGACGGCCGATCTCCCCGTCGCCGACGAATGTGGCGCCGTGTTGCGCGCCTTCGGCTTCTCGCCCAGCCTTCTCGCCGACTGCGGGGTGGCGGGCGTCCACCGGTTGCTCACGTCCCTCGACGAGGTGGCCGAGGCCGACGCGATCGTCGTCGTCGCCGGGATGGAGGGCGCGTTGGCGAGCGTCGTGGGCGGCATCACCGCGGCGCCGGTGGTGGCGGTGCCGACGAGCGTCGGCTACGGGGCTGCCTTCGGCGGCATCACCGCGCTCCTCGCGATGCTGGCCTCGTGTGCGTCGGGGATCACCGTGGTCGGGATCGACAACGGGTTCGGAGCCGCCTGTGCCGTGGCGAGAATGCTCCCGTGACGGTCTCGACGTCCTCGCACAACATCGCCTGGTTCCACTGCTTCTCGGGCATCGCCGGCGACATGGCGCTCGGCAGCCTGATCGACGCGGGTGCCGACGTCGAGGAGGTCCGCCAGCTGCTCAGGCGAGTGCCCTTCGGCGGCTGGGAGCTCCACACCGAGCCGGTGTTGCGCGGCGGCATCTCGTGCACGCGGGCCGTGGTCTCGATCTCCGACGACGTCGTCGTGCGGACGCATGCCAACATCGTCGAGCTCGTCCGGGGGGCGCAGCTCCCCCAGCGCGTCGAGACCCGGGCGCTCGCGGTGTTCGCGGTGCTGGCCGAGGTCGAGGGGCGACTCCATCGCCGCCCCGCCGGCCAGGTGCACTTCCACGAGGTGGGGGGTCACGATGCGATCGTCGACGTCGTGGGCACCGCTTCTGCGCTCGAGGTGCTCGGGATCGACGAGGTGCGGGCCTCGGCCGTCGCAACCGGTGCGGGAATGGTGCGGACCGCGCACGGCCTCCTTCCAAATCCCGCCCCGGCCGTGGTCCGGCTCCTCGAGGGAGTCCCCACCTACGGCCGAGACGTGCCCGTGGAGCTGACCACGCCGACCGGTGCCGCGATCCTGGCCGCCCTGTCGGCATCGTTCGGGCCCATGCCGGCCATGGAGATCGGCGGCACCGGGTTCGGCGCCGGCTCGCGCGACATCGACGATCTCCCGAACTGCACCCAGGTGGTCATCGGCACCACCGGACCCGGGCCGGCGACCGGCCCCAACGGGCAGCCCGTCTTGGTGCTCGAGGCGAACCTCGATGACGCAACGGGTGAGCAGCTCGCACATGCGCTGCGGGCCCTGCTCGACGCCGGCGCTCACGACGCCTGGATCACGCCGGTCGTCATGAAGAAGGGCCGCCCCGGGCACACGATCCACGTGCTGGCCGACCCCTCGCTCTCCGAGACGCTGCGGGACCTGCTCCGGATCACGACCGGGACCTTCGGGGTCCGGGCCTTCAGCGGCGAGCGCTGGCCCGCTGCACGGACCATCTCCCCGGTCGACGTGGCCGGCCACCCGGTGCACGTGAAGGCGGGCGGGGGGAGGATCAAGGCCGAGTTCGACGATGTCGCCAGGGTGTCGGCGGAGACCGGCATGGCGGTCGCCGAGGTCGCCTCACGGGCGGAGCAGGCCTGGCGCGAGCGCGTCGGGGCCCAGCCGGTGGAGACCGAGGGGCACCCCACGGGGATCCACCCCTCAGGGGGGAGCGAGCCGGCTTAGCGGTGCGTCTCGGGTGCGAGCCTGAGCGACAAGAAGGCCTCGCTCAACGCGAAGGCCTCCTCGGGCAGCTCACCATGGCGCCCAGGATGGGCATAGAGGCGCTTGTCCTCGAGCCCGAACGCGTCGAAGAGCTCGAAGGACGACTGGCGGGGGAAGATCTGGTCGTCCCACTGGACGAGGAACAAGAGGGGACAGGCGATGCGCGGCGCATCGACCTCGAAGCGCTCGCGGGTCGGACCGGTCAAGCCCATCAGGCCGAGCACCGCTGCGTGGAAGCGAGCCTCGGCGGCAAGCAGCGGCAGCCCGATGATCGTCCCCATCGACACGCCCCACCAGCCGACCGGGCCACGGACATCTCCAAGGTCGAGCAGCGCGTCGAGAGCCGCTCGCCAGTCGGCGACCATCTCGTCGATCATCGAGGGATCCGAGGACCACGCCTGGCAGAACTCGAGGAACGTGAGCCGGGAGTCCGCCCCGCGGTCGGCGCGGCGGTCGCCGTGCACCGGCCCATCGATCGCTGCGGCGGCCATCCCCCGCCGGGCGAACGCCCTCCCCAGCCGGACGACGTAATCGGCCCGCTTGTGGCCCGATGCGCCGTGCCCGAGCAGGACCAGCCCAGAGCCCCGACCCCCCGCCGAGGGGGTCCAGAGCAGCCCCGGGACGGTGCGTCCTTCCCGCTCGACGTCGAAGCGGCGCTCGAGCACACCGCTTGCCGACACCTCCCCGAGCCACTCCACGCCCGGAGGTTATTGGCACCTCGGGGGCGCCGGCGCGTCGCCTGAGGAGGCCGCCGGCCGGCGATCGGGCCGCCAGAACGCCCCGAGCAGCACCCCGGCGCCACCCACGCCGGCGCCGAGCGCGATCCACAGCCCGGTCCAGCCGAGGATGTGCTCGTCCAGGCCGGTGGCCCGGTCGAGGCTCCAGCCGCCCGCACCGAGCACGGCGAGGGCGAACCCAACGACCGTGAGCGTGAGGACGTACTCGTAGCCCTCGCCGGGTCGAAAGATGAAGAAGCCGTTCTTCAGGTGGTTGGTGATGAGAGCGACGAGCATGACCCCGATCACCCCGGCCGCCGCCACCGACGTGAGGAGCCCGACGACGAGCAGCCCACCGGCCCCGATCTCCGTCAGGCTGGCCGTCCAGGCGTGGAGCCAGCCCGGCCGCATGCCCAGGCTCTCGAACCATCGGCCGGTGCCGGCGATCTTGCCGCCGCCAACGACGTGGTTGACGCCGTGGGCGAGAAAGACCCCTCCCACCACGAGGCGCAGCGCAAGCAACGCCAGGTCGACGCTGTGTGGGGTCACCGAAGTCCTCCTCAATAACACGTGGTGTTCTGCAAAACGTAGCCGGGGGTGGCACCCCGATCGTAAGGGGAGACCGGCTCCTACACTGGGCCCGAGCGAGCCACCATGCCCGAGCTTCCCGAGATGCAAGCGCTCTCCGAGCGCCTCGACGCCAGGCTCTCGGGCAGGGCGCTCTCGCGCAGTGACCTGCTCGGCTTCTCGAGCCTGAAGACCTTCGCCCCCACCCCCGAGGACCTCCACGGGACCACGCTCGAGGGCGTCGGGCGGCGGGGCAAGTACCTCGTCCTGCGCTTCACCGGGGGAAGAAGGATCCTGGTGCACCTCTCCCAGGGCGGGCGAATGGACCTGGAGGTACCGCCCAAGGCGACGAAGCCCCGCGGGTCGCTCGCCCGCCTCGTCTTCGAGGACACCGGTCTCTTGATCCGGGAGCACGGCACCCAGCGCAAGGCCGGGCGGTGGGTGCTCGAGGAGGGCGATGACGGCCCGCTCGCCACGCTTGGGCCCGAGCCCGACGACCCCCGATTCGCAGCGCTGTTCTTGGAGGGCGACAGCTCCCGACAGGTGCACACGCTGCTGCGGGACCAGCACTTCGTGGCCGGGGTGGGCCGGGGCTATGCCGACGACGCGCTCAACCGGGCCAAGATCTCGCCGTTCAGCTCGCTGCGCGCCCTGTCACGGGCCGAGCGCGAGCTCCTCGTCGAGGCGGTGCGGTCCGTTCTGGGCGAGGCCCTCGAACGTGAGCGGGCCCGAGCGGGCGCCCTCTCGGAGGCCCGGCTCGGCGAGCGGTTCCTCGTGCACAACCGCGCCGGCGAGCCCTGCCTCACCTGCGCGGAGCCGCTGCGCAACGTGCGCTTCGAATCGCACGAGGTCGTCTACTGCCCGAGGTGCCAGACCAAGGGCAAGGTCCTGGCCGACCGACGGTTGTCGCGCCTCTTGCGCTGAAGCGGGGCGCCGGGCGAGCGATCGGGCGCGGAGGCCGTGGTCGTCACCTCGTTGTGACGTTCAGCGCGCAGCGCTGAGCTCGAGTCGGTAGACGTTGGTCTCGCGACGCTCGAAGCCGAGCCGCCGATAGAGCCGGTTGGCGTCGTCGCGCTCGGGACGCGAGGTCAGGTCCACCGTCCGCGCCTGTGCCTTCCTCGCCAGCTCGACGGCCTCGCGCACGAGCGCCGAGCCGATCCCGCCGCCGCGCGCACTCGACTCGACCACCACGTCTTCGATCCAGGCCCGGACGCCGGTCGGCGTCCTGAACACCGCAAGCGTGAGCGATCCGACGATCTCACCGCTTTCGTCGCGGGCCACGAAGAGCGTCGTCGCAGGGGACTCGACGATGGTCTCGAGCTCGTAGGCGGTCGGCGGCGGCGCGCTCGAAGACACCTGGGGCACGAGGCGTGCCATCGCCCGGTGCAGCTCGGGATCGGCGGTGAGCACGGCCTCGACTCGGACGCCGCTCGCCTCGCTCATCGGTCGGCGGCCCCGGGCTCGCCGTGCTCGAGATCGCCGCGCCACGTCGGCCGGCGGATTCGGTCGTAGAGGACCTCGCGCACCTCACCGCGCAGGGCGCCGAAGACGGCCTCGCCCCAGCGCTCGACGCCGACGAGGGGACTCGGGAGGTTGTCCGGCGTGAACCACCCGACGTCGCTGCACTCGAGCGGGTGCGGGTTGAGCTCGCCCCCGGTCGCCCGGCAGTAGAAGATGAGCGAGTAGAGCGGGATCTTCGTGAACCCGAGGCGGAGGCCGTCGAGGACCGCGATCAGCCGGACCGGCTCCGCCTCGATCCCCGTCTCCTCGTGCACCTCCTTGGCTGCGACCTCGGCGGCCGAATAGCCGACGTCGCACCAGCCCGTCGGGTAGAGCCAGACCCCCGAATCGGCGCGCTGGATGAGCAGGAGCTCCCCGGCGTCGTTGCCGACCGCCGCGCCGATCGCGACCTTCGGGGTGACGTAGCCGGGGATCCCGGGGACCACCTCGCCCAACCACTCCTCGACCAGGCCCTCGGCGTCCTCGACCCCTTCGAAGCCCTGGTCGGCGGCGACCCGGATGTCCGCTGCGACCCGCAGGATCTCCTCGAAGCGCTCCTTCTCGTAGAGGCTCTCGGTGAAACCGAGCCCGGTGCGGGCGATCGCCGACAGCGCCTCGCTCCAGCGCAGCAGGACCTTGTGCGGGACGTCGTCTGCCACCTCGTTGACGCTAGCCCCCGCGCCACGGATCCCGACGGGCGGTGCAGCACAATGGTGGGATGGGCGTGAACGAGGACTGCCGCTACTACGTGATGCAGACCACCCGGTCGGGTGAGAAGCTCGAGCGCTGCAAGATCGACGCCAACGAGCCGCTCCCGTTCAGCTGCCCCGATGGTTGCGTCTTCTACGAGGCCCGCCGGGTCTCCTCGGCCGGCTGGCACGTCCACAGGCCGCGGGACCCCGAGAACGGCTAGCTCAGCCCTCCAGGACGTCACCCAGCAGGTCGACGCCGACGCCCTCGCCCCGGAGCCAGTCCACCGCGGCCTCGATCGCCCCGGCCTCCCCGACCAGCTCGCAGACGATCCAGCCCTGGTGCTCTTCGACGTTGGCCCGGCGGATGTTGGGGTCGACGTCGAAGGTGCGGGTCAGCCTGGCGAGAACGGGCACCCGGATGAGGCCCTCGGGGAAGGTCAGCTTGACGCGCACCTCGATCGCTGCGCTCACCGGGTCAGCACCTCGTTCATGCTCCCCGAGCGGAAGCCGGCCAAGTCGACGGTGACATAGGTGTACCCCGCAGCGGCCACGGCGTCGACAACCTCGTCGCGCCGGGCGAGCACCGTCGCCAGGGCGTCGAGCTCGACCTCGATGCGTGCGAGGGTGCCGTGGTGACGGACGCGGAGCTGCGCGAAGCCGAGCGAGCGCAGGGCCGCCTCGGCGTCGGCGATCGAGCGCAACGACCCGAGGGTGACCGGCGTGCCGTACGCGATCCGAGACGACAGACAGGCGGCGGCCGGCTTGTCCCAGGTCCGCAGCCCGAGCCGGCGGGACCACTCGCGTACCGAGGCCTTGTCGAAGCCCGCCTCGACGAGCGGGAACCGGGCGCCGAGCGCGCTGGCGGCCGCCTGGCCCGGGCGGTGGTCCCCCAGATCGTCGAGGTTGACGCCGAGGACGACCGTCGCCGACTCGGCGGCGGCGATCGGGGTCAGTGCGTCCATGAGGGCGCTCTTGCAGCGGGCGCAACGGTCGGGACCGTTGGCCACATAGGCCGGGTCTTCCATTTCGGCCGTGCGGACCCCCATCCAGCGCAGACCCCATTCTTCGGCGATGCTGCGACAGTCCGCCTCCTCGGCCGGTGCGAGGGAGGGCGAGATGGCGGTGACGGCGAGCGTCCGATCGCGCCCGAGCGTGTCGTGGGCCACCTTGGCCAAGAAGGCGGAGTCGGCGCCCCCGCTGAAGGCGACGACGACGCGCTCGAGTGCGCCCAGGCGCTCGCTCAGGGCCTCAAGGGTGGCCGGCCCGCTCATCGGGTCGTCTCGGCGTTGAGGACCGCGACGAGGTCGCCCACCATCCCGGCGTAGAAGGGCCCGAAGTCGGCGTAGAGCGCCGACGCTTCGTCGAAGCGCATCTCATAGACGCACGCCTTCAGGTCGTCGGGCCGGCGACCGAAGAGAGTCACCCCCCATTCCCAGTCGTCGAGACCCGTGGACCCGGTGATGAGCTGGAGGATGCGGCCCCGGTAGTTGCGCCCGACGGCCCCGTGCCCGAGCATCAGGCGCTTGCGCTCGTCGAAGTCGAGCGCGTACCAGTTGTGCGAGGCCGTTCGGCGCTTGGACATCGGGTAGAAGCAGAAGGCAGGCATGCTTTCGGGCGGCAGCCTCGGGTACAAGCGGGCCTGGCGCATCTCCTCGGGCAGTCCCGCCGCGTATTCGGAGAGCTCGGTCAACGAGACGTAGGAGGCCGAAGCGGTGAGCCCGGCCGAGGCGCAGGCCCGCTGGAAGTCCCACAAGGGGCGCATGTCGGGGCACAGCGCCACGAACCCGACGTCGGCCTTGTGCCCCACGATCGCGGCGGTGACGAGCTGTCCACCCTCGCTCAACAGGTGCTTCTCGGCCGATTCGACCGCCGCCACGTCCGGGGAGGACCCGAGGTGGCAGAAGAGGTGCAGGACGCACATGCCCTCTGCGGGCGCGATCGGCCCGGCGATGCCGCTCATCGCAGCCAGTCTAGGAAATGGCGGCCGGCCGGCCCGGGGGCGGGTACGCAACCCCCGAGACCGGGCGGATGCCTTAGAAGTCCTCCATGCCCCCGCCGGGCATGGCGGGCGCCTTCTCCTCGGGCTTGTCGACGATGACGGCCTCGGTGGTGAGGAACAGCGCTGCGATCGAGGCGGCGTTCTGCAGCGCCGAGCGGGTCACCTTGGCGGCGTCGATGACGCCGGCCTCGAAGAGGTCGCCGTACTCATTGGTAGCCGCGTTCAGGCCCTCGGCCGCGTTCTTCATCTCGCGGACCCGCTCGACGACGACTCCGCCCTCGAGGCCGGCGTTGACGGCGATCTGCTTCAGGGGCTCCTCGACCGCTCGAGCCACGATCCGCGCCCCGGTCGCCTCGTCGCCCTCGAGCTTGTCGGCCCGCTCGAGAATCGACTTCTGGGCCCGGAGCAGCGCGACGCCGCCGCCGGGCACCACTCCCTCCTCGATGGCCGCCTTGGTCGTCGACACGGCATCCTCGATGCGGTGCTTCTTCTCCTTCAGCTCCACCTCGGTGGCCGCGCCGACCTTGATCACTGCGACGCCTCCCGACAGCTTGGCCAGGCGCTCTTGGAGCTTCTCGCGGTCGTAGTCCGAGTCGGTGTTCTCGATCTCCGCCTTGATCTGGTTGATGCGGCCCTTGATGTCGGACTCCTCACCGGCGCCCTCGACGATCGTGGTCTCGTCCTTGGTGACGACGACCTTCCGGGCCCGGCCCAGGAGGTCGAGGCCGACGTTCTCCAGCTTGAGACCGACCTCCTCGGTGACGACCTGGCCGCCGGTCAGGATCGCCATGTCCTGGAGCATCGCCTTGCGGCGCTCACCGAAGCCGGGCGCCTTCACCGCCGCGCTCTTGAAGGTGCCGCGGATCTTGTTGACGACGAGGGTCGCGAGGGCCTCGCCCTCCACGTCCTCGGCCACGATCACGAGCGGCTTGCCGGTCTGCATGACCTTCTCCAGCACCGGGAGCAGGTCGCGCACGGCCGAGATCTTGGAGCCGACGAGCAGCACGTACGCGTCCTCGAGCGAGGCCTCCATGCGCTCGGGGTCGGTCACGAAGTACGGCGAGATGTAGCCCTTGTCGAAGCGCATGCCCTCGACCAGGTCCATGTCCATGCCGAAGGTCTGGGACTCCTCGACGGTGATGACGCCGTCCTTGCCGACCTTGTCGATCGCCTCGGCGATCATCTCGCCGATCTCGGTGTCGGCGGCCGAGATGGCGGCCACCTGGGCGATCTGGGACTTGGACTCGGTCTCCTTTGCGACCGAGTGGATGGCGTTCACCGCGGTCTCGACGGCCGCCTCGATGCCCTTCTTGAGCGACATCGGGTTCGCGCCCGCCGCCACGTTGCGCAGGCCCTCGTGGACCATGGCCCACGCGAGGACGGTGGCGGTGGTCGTGCCGTCGCCGGCGACGTCGTCGGTCTTCTTCGCGACCTCCTTCACCAGCTCGGCCCCGATCTTCTCGTAGGGGTCCTCGAGCTCGATCTCCT
>DAHUZM010000044.1 GCA_027306525.1 Acidimicrobiaceae bacterium | reverse complement strand
CGATCACGGCCATCGGCCCCGCGAGCAAGGAGCCCACCGGGGCGCACAGGCCCTTGGAGAGGCACGCCATGGCGGTCGTCGCCCCCTCGACCAGACGGGCGGCGGGGATACCGCTCGCCACCTCGGCGTTGAAGATCCGAGCTCCATCGACGTGCACCGGAATCTCGCCGGCGGCGGCACACACCGCCCGCATCGATGCGGGCATCCAATAGCGACCGCCCGAGGGCATGTGGGTGTTCTCGATCGCCACGAGCCCCGGCGAGGGCATGTGGTGCTGTGCCGCCTCGCGCGCCCACGAGACGTCTGCCGGATCGACGAGCCCATCGCGGTCCTCGACCGAGAAGAGCTGCACCGAGGCGTTGCCGGCGGCCGCGGCATCCTCGTAGGCCACGATGTGCTGCCCCCGCCCGGCAATGACCAGCGAACCGGGCGGGGCGAGAACGCGGAGGGCGAGCTGGTTGGCCATCACGCCCGAGGGCACGTAGAGGGCGGCCTCCATGCCAAGGCGCGCCGCGAAGACCTCTTCGAGTTCATTGACCGTGGGATCCTCGCCGTACTGGTCGTCGCCGACCTGCGCGTCGGCCATTGCACGGCGCATCTCGGGGGTCGGGCGGGTCACCGTGTCGCTCCGCAGGTCGACGAGGGCGGCCACGCGTCGATCGTACCGGTGGTCGTCCGGTACCGGGCCGAGGAACGGGGCCGCCGGGCACGGGGTTTTTCCCCGTCGCGGCCGGGGCAGACCCCATGGCGTGCCCGTGACCGAACCGATGGCGCGGCCAGGAACAGGCGTCGTAGGATGTACTGTGCGACTGGTGCGACCGCTGGGGCTACCAGATTCCCTGGGGTTGATCCTTCCCACGATCCCGTGGACCAAAGGTGCTGGTGGGGCGCATCCTACCTTGGGTACGACTCATGATCGTACCACGGGTACGACTGAGCGCTTGCAAGAGTTAGCTTCGGAGGCGGAGCACGCCGGCGCGTCTGCGCTGTGGGCGTGCGACCATCTGTTCTGGCACCAGCCCCTGCTCGAGCCACTGACCTCGCTCGCCGTCGCAGCGGCAGCGACCAGCACGGCGTCGCTCGGCACCTGCGTGCTCCAACTGCCGTTGCGGGATCCGGCGACGGTCGCCCGCCAGGCCGCAACGCTTCAGGAACTGAGCGGCGGGCGCTTCGTCCTCGGCCTCGGCGTCGGCAGCCACGAGGGCGAGTACGAGGCCGCGGGTGCGCCGTTCCGCCGGCGGGGCCGGCTCCTTGACGAGGGCATCGAGGCACTTCGGCGCGCTTGGGCGACAGCGGGCGATCGCGCTCTTCGGTACCGGCTCGAGCCGGCGCCAACGCCGATCCCCCTGTGGCTGGCCGGGAGCTCGGAGGCCGCGGTCCGACGAGCGGCGCGAGACGCGGACGGTTGGATCCCGATGTTCATCGCACCCGACGACTACGCGACAACGAGGAACCATCTGGTCGAGCACGCCGCCGACGCGGAAAGAGATCCCGCATCCATCGACGCGGCGGTCGTCGCCATGGTCTGTCTCGGTGACTCGGTCGAGGTGGCCCGTAAGGAGGGCACGACCTGGCTCGCCGACCTCTACGACCTGCCACCCAAGGCCTTCGAGCGCCACCTGATCGCCGGACCCCCAGCGGAGTGCGCGGCGGCGATCGCCGCCTACCGGGCCGCCGGCGCCGAGCACGTCGTCGTCATGATCGCGGCAGAGGAGACCCTCGAGCACTTCGGCCCGCTCGCGGAGGCCTGTTCGGTCCGACACCCCACACCATCGAGAGCCGACCCCGGAGTGACCCAGTGAGCAACGACCGTATCGCCGTCCTCGGGACGGCCATGACCGACATGTCCCGCCGTGACCTCACGCCCGACCAGATGGCGATCCAGGTGGCGGCGGAGGCCCTGGCCGATGCCGGGATCGACCACGGCGACCTCGCGCTCGTCGTTGCCGCAAACGCCTGTGGCGGCCGCCTGAACGACCAGGGCTGCATCCGGGGGCAGGCCTGGCTCCGCAAGTCGGGCCTCGGCGACGTGCCCGTCATCAACGTCGACAACTCGTGTGCCGGGGGCTCCTCGGCGCTGCACGTCGGCGGGCTCTCCGCCCTCGGACAGGACCGTCCGATCCTCGTCCTCGGCGTCGAGAAGATGTGGACGGGCGATCGGGCGGGCACGCTCGAGGCGATCGAGTCGGGCCTGCCCGCCGATTACCGCCACGACATGCACGAGCGCCTGAGCGAGCACGGCAACCCCGCAGGCTCCATCCTCATGGGGCTGAACGCGGCCTGGGCGGAGCAGTTCATGCGAGAGCGCGGCGCGACCGTCGAGCAGGTTGCGGCGGCCGCCGTGAAGGCCCGCCGCAACGGGTCGCTCAACCCCCTCGCGCAGTGCCAGAAGGCCGTCACGATGGACGAGGTGCTCTCCTCCCCCCAGGTGGCCGGGATGCTGACCCGGCTCATGTGCAGCTCGTTCACCGACGGGGCGGCGGCCGCGGTGCTCGCCTCGAGCTCGACGAGCTTCTCACCCGCCCTGGCCGAAATCGTGGGAACGGTGGCCCGCTCGGGCTGCGGGACCCTCGACTACCACGACCGCCTCAGCGAATCCTCGGCGGCCGCCTATCGCAGCTTCGGGCTCGGTCCCGAAGACTTCGACATGGTCGAGCTCCACGACGCGACGAGCGCCGAGGAGCTCTTCGCGCTCGAGTCCCTCGGCATCTTTGCCCCGGGCGAGGCCGGTCCCGCGACCCTGGCCGGCAAGACCGCAATCGGCGGGGAACGGATCACGGTCAACCCGAGCGGCGGGCTCGTCGCGCGCGGCCACCCCCTCGGAGCAACCGGCATCGCCCAGGTGGTCGAGATCGTCACGCACCTGCGCGGTCGGGCCGGTCCGAGACAGGTCATGGGAGCCCACAGCGGACTTGCCGTGAACACCGGCGGCGTCGTGAACGGCGACGCCGGCTACGTGGGGATCACGGCCCTCGTCTCGCCGGGCACCCGATGACGACGGGACGCGGCATCGTCGTACGCAGCTGCGGCATGGCGGTGCCCGACAAGATCCTCACGAACGACGACCTGGCCGCCACGCTCGACACGAGCGACACCTGGATCGCCGAGCGCACCGGAATCCGTGAGCGCCACATCGGTGGGACCACCTCCTCCCTCGCCGCCCAGGCTGGCCGCCAGGCCCTCGAACGGGCGGGTCTCGGGCCCGAGGACATCGACGCCTTGGTGCTCGCGACGACCACCCCCGACGCTCTCGTGCCGGCGACCGCCTCGACGGTCCAACAGCTCCTCGGATTGCGCAACGTCGGCGCTTTAAACATCAACGCCGCCTGCTCGGGGTTCATATTCGGTCTCGTGGTGAGCGCGGGCCTCGCTGCGACCGGGACCGACCGCATCCTGCTCGTGGGTGCCGACACCCTGAGCCGGATCACCGACTGGGACGACCGGACGATCGCCGTACTCGTGGGCGACGGCGCCGGGGCCGTCGTCATCGAGGCGGTCGAGGGCCCAGGGAACCTCCTCAGCCACAACCTGCAGGCCGACGGGTCGCTGCGCCACCTGCTCTCCTGTGACCTCGGGGGCTACCTCTACATGAACGGCAAGGAGATCTTCCGCAGCGCGGTCCGCGTGGTCGTCGAATCGGCCGAGCACGCGCTACGCGACGCCGGACTCGGCGTGGACGACATCGCAATGTTCGTGCCTCACCAGGCCAATCTCCGCATCATCCAGGCGGCATGCCAGCGGCTCGGCATCCCCGAGGACAAGACGGCGGTCGTGATCGACCGCTACGGGAACACCTCGTCGGCCTCGATCCCCCTCGCCCTCGACGACGTGGTCTCGACGGGTCGGGTCCGTGACGGCGACCTCGTCTTGTTCTCCGGCTTCGGCGGTGGGATGAGCTGGGCGAGCGCCGTCCTACGCTGGGGGGCGTGAGCGCGCCGCACGCACCCCAGGTCCTCGTGATCCTGGCGGCCGGGAAGGCCAAGCGCTACGGGGGGTTGAAGCCGCTCGCCCCGATCGGACCGGCGGGCGAGGCAATCTTGGACATGGTGGCGAGCGACGCCACCTCGTCGGGCTTCGAGCGCGTCGTCCTCGTTCTCTCCCCTGGCACCGGCGACGAGATCCGTGAGCACGTGTCTGGGCACTGGCCCGGGGACATTGACGTCCGCTTCGCTCTCCAACGCGACGCCCGCGGCACGGTCGACGCCGTCCTGGCGGCCTGGGACGAGCTCGCGGGGGTTGACACGTTCGGGGTGGCCAATGCCGACGACCTCTACGGCCCGAGCGCCTTCGACCTCCTGTCGGGCCATCTCGGGGCGGGGGGCGCCAATGCCCTGGTGGGATTTCGGCTCGAGCGCGCCGTGATCGGCAGCGCTCCGGTCACGAGGGGGATCTGCCGCATGGATCTCTCGGGCGAGCTCCTCGGCATCGACGAGCGCCGCAACGTCGTTCGGCGTGACGACGGCACCTTCGAGGCGGGTGACGGCCGGGAGCCGACCGCGCTCGATTCGGGCTCCCTCGTCTCGATGAACCTTTGGTCGTTCTCCCGTGCGCTCGAAGGGGAGTTCCGCCGCGCCATGCAGGGTGCAGACGATGGAGAGGTGCTGTTGCCCGAGCTCGTCGCCGATCTCGTGGGTTCCCGGCGCGACGACCACCCGTTCTCGGTGATCCCGACCGATGGCCGCTGCGTCGGGGTCACCCACCCGGGCGATCTCGATCTCGTCAAGGCCGACGTCCAAGCACAGATCGAGCGGGGCGAGCGCCCGGCCACCCTCTGGGCCGAGCGGTGAGCGCAGCGCGATCGACCCGCCTGTCGATCGCGCTGGCGATGAACCTCGCGCTCGTGGCGGGCGAGCTGATCGCCGGCCTGGCAGCCCACGCCACGGCACTCGTCGCCGACGCGGGGCACAACCTCACCGATGTCGTGGGGCTCGGGGCCGCACTGCTCGCGATCGGGTGGGCGAACAAGCCGCGAAGCGACGCTCGCACCTTCGGCAACCACCGCGCCACCATCCTCGCAGCGCTGTTCAATGCGGTTACCCTCGCACTGATCACCGCGTCGATCATCGGCCTCTCGATCGAGCGCATCATGCATCCCGAGCTCGTCGGGGGCCCCTTGCTCGCCGCGATCGCCGGCGTGGCCCTCGTCGTCAACGGTGTCGCAGCCCTCGTCCTGCGCGACCCTCGGGGAGATCTCAACATGCGGGCCGCAATGACCCACATGGCCTCCGACGGGCTCGCCGCGGGGTTCGCGCTGGCTGCCGGCATCGTCATCATGGTGGCCGGACATCAGGCCGACCTCGCAGACCCCGCGGCATCGCTCGCCGTGTCGCTTGCGATCGTGTTCCAGGCACAACGCCTCGTCCGGGCCAGCGTCGAGGTCCTGCTCGAATCGACGCCCACCGACGTCGACCTTTCCGCCCTGCGAGCGGCGATCACCGGCGTGCCGGGGATCGGAGACGTGCACGACGTTCACGTCTGGAGCCTGTCGAGCGACGTGCGGGCTCTCTCGGCACATCTCGTCCTCGAAGGCCATCCGACCCTTGAACGGGCTCAGGAACTGGGAGAACAGGTGCGGGCGGCCGTGGTGGAGCCCTTCGGCCTCGCACATACGACCCTCGAGCTCGAGTGCGAGCGATGCACCGACGAGGAGGATCCCTGCGAGATGGATGCCGTCTCCCCGCCCGCCGTCGCCCGTGCGTCGTCCAACTGATCCGCACCCCGGCCGACCGGCCCCCAGACGCGACGCAGCCCCGAGTAACCGTCCGGCCGAAACCGTCCGCGCTCCTCGGGGCCACGCCCGTGGCGGTCTGCCGCAACCTGCAGCGCGGGCCGTGTCGGACAACCCCCGCTCGGCGCAAGCCGACGGCTCCAGGGAAGCCATCGACTCTTGCAGAGCCGCCTGTCGGGCACCTTTTCCTCCGCCCCGACCGGATTTCCCTTGCGGGTCTCCGGCCGTCCTTGGGTCCGCCTTTCGGCTTCCCCTCGGATCCTCCTCTGATCCACCTTGCGGCTTCACTTCGGTCCTGCCCCCTCGAGACTCGCCTTGCGGCGCTCCCCTTTGGGGGCTTGTGGCGGGCTTTAGCCACCCGAACTGATGCAAAGGTTGCGCCTTTCGAATTGCCAGGTCAAGGGGTCGGCGCGAAATCCCCGACTTGTCCCCACAAATCTCATTTCTTCCCCAGAGGCCGACCATTCCTCCCCAACTTCTGTCACAAACTCCCCAAGTGATCCCCAGTCAAGACCGCGCGGTGGCCGCCGGCCGACACAGCGGGATGGAACACTGCACCGATGACGACGACGTCGAGTGAGAACATCTCGCGCTGTGCGTGGGCGAGGGGCGAGGAGCTCGTGCCCTATCACGACGAGGAGTGGGGGATCCCGGTCCACGACGATCGACGGCACTTCGAGTTCCTCGTCTTGGAGGCAGCGCAGGCCGGCCTCAGCTGGCTGACGGTCCTCCGCCGCCGCGAGGGCGACCGCCGCGTGTTCCGCGGCTTTGATCCCGAGGCGGTCGCCTCGTTCACCGCGCTCGACGTCTATCAAGCCCTCGAGGACCCGGGCATCATCCGCAATCGCCAGAAGGTCGAGTCGACGGTGGCCAACGCGGCGGCGCTTCTCGATCTGGCCGAGGCCGAAGGCAGCTTCGACGAATACCTCTGGGGCTTCGTCGACGGCGGGCCGATCGTGAACGAATGGTCCGACATCGATCAGATCCCGGCCAAGACCGAGCTCTCGGAACGCCTCAGCAAGGACCTGCGTTCGCGGGGGTTCCGCTTCGTCGGTCCGGTGATCTGCTACTCACACCTCCAGGCGGCCGGCCTCATCA
>DAHUZM010000041.1 GCA_027306525.1 Acidimicrobiaceae bacterium | reverse complement strand
CCAGCCAGACCTTGTCGGTCCCGCCGAGGTGGAAGTTCTGGTAGCTGCCCTCGGCGGCAAGTTGGGTCACGGCTGGCATACGCGGACTGGTTCCCTTCCCGTTGCTGTTCTATTGATGCTGTCTCGTGCCCGGGGCCCGGGCCAGCGATCCCACGCTTCGCCCGGCGGGGGCGATCGGCATCGCCCCGTCCGACGCCCTCCGGTCGACCGCGCCGGAGGGAGATGGAGTGCGACACGGCGCGGTCCCCGGCCCCTTCATGGGCGGGAGGAGGTTATCGACCCGGCCCCCTACGGGGCAAGGAAGCTCGGGCGGCGCTCAGTCCTCCTCGGGCTCGTCGGCCCCGTGGCCGCTCCCGGCCACGAGCTCGTAGTCCGGATTGAGGATGGCCAGACGGCGGTCCCAGGACCCCGCCATCCCCGAGGCGACCAGCCGGGCTCCGGTCTCGATCCCGGGGATCTTGGGCCGCCCCTGGAAGACCAGCAGGATCGCCCCGGTGTCGTCGACCAGCACGCACTCGAGGTTGGAGGTGCCGCCACGGGGCTGCACGCGCACCGAGTGGATGCGTCCGGCCACGCTCACCCGGTGCCGCCACTGGACGGCGCCGATGGGGACGGTGCCGCCCGCCCGCCTGGCGAGCGCTGCGTCGGGCTCCGAGAGGATCCTCGCCTTGCCCCCCACCGGCTCCTGGCCGGTGGGCTCCGCCGCGCCGAGTGCCCGGAGCGCCGCCGAGCGCAGCCACTGGGGTCGGCGCGAGACGACGTCGCCGACGTTGAACGGGACGATGGTGGCGCTCACGTGGGGCACCGGGCTCAGCCCAGCGGCGATCCGCTCCGCCGTGCGGTCGTGGAGCAGGCGCTGCCATGCAGATCCGAAGCTGCGCCTCGGCAGCAACACCGTGCACTCCGTCTCGCCGTCGGCGACGACGTCCGCCACGAGCTCGACCGTCGCCCTGGTGAGCCGCCGGTCACGGCACTCGACGATGTCGAGGGGCAGCCTCGAGAGGCCGAGGCGGCCCCAGTCCCTCTCAAGCTGGCGGGCCCGCTTGGAGTCGATGTCGAAGTGGACCGCTCGAAGGCTGTCGGGCGCGAGCCCGCGCGCGTATTGCAGTGCCCGGGCGGTGGCGAGATCGAGGTTGTCCACGAGGACGATCACCGCGTGCCGGCTGAGGATCGGTGCCTGGGTGGCCTGGGTGGCGCCAAGCTCGAGGAGCTGGTCCTCGGCCACGTATTGGCGGTGGAGCCGGAGCAGCCCGACGAAGAGGAGCGGGCCGACGACGACCACGACCCACGCCCCCTCGGTGAACTTGGCGAGCGCGAAGATGAGCACGACGGTGGCCGACAGGAAGGCCGCGAACCCGTTGATCGCCAGGCTCCGGCGCCAATGGCCGTGGCGATGGGTCAGGTGGTGCTTGACCATGCCCGCGCCCGCCATCGCGAACCCGGTGAACACGCCGATCGCGTACAGCGCGACCAGCGCGCTCACCTTGGACCGGGTAACGAGGAGCAGCGTGATCGCCACCGCGGCGAGGACGAGGATGCCGTTCGAGAAGGCGAGCCGGTGCCCTCGGCGGGTCAGCTGGCGAGGCAGGAACTGGTCGCCGGCCACGAAGCTCGCGAGATAGGGGAACCCGTTGAAGCTGGTGTTGCCGCCCGTGTAGAGGACGAAGAGCGTGGCCGCCTGGACGACGTAGAAGAGCGCCTTGGCCGCCCACGTCGAGCCGAGGACGTAGCGCACCTCCTGGGAGAGCACCGTGGGCGACCCTGCGGCGTAGGGCACGGCGTGCGTCCAGCGGGCGAGCAGGGTCACCCCGAGCAGCAAGAAGGCGAGCACGCTGCTCATGAGCACGAGCGTGCGCCGCGCGTTGTGGGCCTCGGGCTTGCGGAAGCTGGCCACCCCGTTCGAGATCGCCTCGAGCCCGGTGAGCGAGGAGCCGCCGTTCGCGAAGGCGCGGAGCAGCGTGATGAAGGCGAGGCCCATGAGGATCCCCGAGCCGGCGTGCCCGAGGTGCCCACCGACGAGGACAGAGGTGGGCGGGAGCGGATGGGCGTGGATGTCGCCGAGTGCCGCCTTGATGTAGCCGACCACGATCACGGTCGAGACCGAGAAGACGAAGAAATAGGTCGGGAAGGCGAAGAGCTTGCCGGCTTCCCTGATCCCGCGGAGGTTGCCGTAGACGAGCACCAGCACGACGCCGACCGAAATGGGCACCGAGTACGAGACGAGTGCCGGGAACGCGCTGGTGAGGGCGTCGGTGTCGGCGGCGGTCTGTACGGCGACGGTGACCGTGTAGTCGATCAAGAGGGCCACCGCGGCAATCTGGGCGATCTTCGGGCCGAAGTTGTCGCGGGCGACCACATAGGCCCCACCGGCCCTCGTGTAGCGCTGGATGACCTCGAGATACGACAGGGTCACGAAGAACAAGACGCCCAAGATCGCCAACATGATGGGCACGACCAGGGTGAACGCAGCCAGACCGACGGCGGGGACGAGCTGGGTGAGCGTCTCTTCGGTCCCATAGGCCGACGATGAGATGCAGTCGGGGGCGAGCACGCCGAGCGCCAGGGGACGAGAGAGGCGTTCGGTCGTGAGCTGCTCGGTGACGAGGGGGGGGCCGAGCAACCGGTTCTTCAGCCGGTAGCTGAAGCTCTCGGGGATGCGGGCCGCGGCGTCGATCGACATCGCGGGCGGCGCGCTCGGGGCGGGAGCCGGGCGCAGCGGGAGGCGAGACGGCGCCTGCTCGCCGTCGGCCCCGGGTGCTGTCCCCAGCTCACGGGGGGCCTGACCGCTCACCGGATCAGCGTAAGGCAGCCCGGCCGGTTCGGGTTTCATGGCCGCGACCTGGATCCGCAGCGTTCTTTACAACCCAGCGGGCGCCGTGTTGCATTGTGCGATGCACGTCGTCATCGTGGGTTGCGGCCGGGTCGGCTCCGGACTCGCCATGGCCCTCCAGGGCGGCGGTCACAGCGTGGCGATCATCGACCTGAACGCCCGGGCCTTTCGGCGGCTTCCCGATGCCTTCAGCGGCCAACGCCTGGTCGGCTCGGGCTTCGATCGAGACGACCTCGAGGCCGCCGGCGCGGTCGGGGCAGACGCCCTCGCGGCAGTCACGAGCGGCGACAACACGAACATCCTCACGGTCCGCATCGCCCGTGAGAACTACGGGATCCCCCGCGTGGTGGCGCGCATCTACGACCCGCGTCGCGCCGAGATCTACCAGCGCCTCGGGATCCCGACAGTCGCCACGGTGCCCTGGACGATCGACCAGGTGCACCGGAGCCTCGTCCCCGACAGGCAGTCGGCCGAGTGGGTGGACGCGACCGCCCGGCTGGTGCTGGTCGAGCAGCGGCTTCCCGAGGGATGGGCCGGGCGCACGCTCGTCGAGGTCGAGGAGGAGGCCCGGATCAAGCTCGTCGCCGTGGTCCGCGCCGGCAACCCACGCCTCGACGTGCGCGACCTCGTGGGCCAGGAGGGCGACGTGCTCCACATCGCAGCGACGAAGGACTCCCTCGACCTGCTAGCCGAGCGGCTCGGCCACACGCACCCGGTCAGCGCGCAGGAACGTCCTCGGTGAAGGTCGCGATCTGCGGCGGGGGCAGCGTCGGCACGACGATCGCGCGCGACCTCAACGCGAGCGGCCACGAGGTCCTCGTGTTGGAGCGCGACCCCGACGTCGTCGAGCGCCGCCGCAAGGAGCTGGACGTGGCCTGGATCCCGGCCGACGCGTGCGAGGTGGCCTCGCTCGACGCAGCCGGACTCTCGACCGTCGACGTCGTGGTCGCCGCGACCGGCGACGACGAGGACAACCTCGTCATCTCGCTGCTCGCCAAGCAGGAGTTCGCCGTGCCCAGGGTGGTCGCGCGGGTGAACCACTCGAAGAACCAATGGCTCTTCAACGAGGGCTGGGGCGTCGACATCTCGGTGTCCACCCCCCAGCTCATCACCGCCATCGTCGAGGAGGCGGTCTCGGTCGGCTCCCTCGTCCGGCTCCTGCAGTTCGAGGGTGGTGCCGCGCACCTGGTCGAGGTCACCCTCGCGCCCGAGTCCCCGGCCGTCGGGAGCGAGATCGCGACGCTCGGAATCCCCCGGGAGGCGGCGATCGTGGCCATCGTGCGTGACGACCACCTCGTCGTGCCCCGCTCCGAGACGGTGCTCCAGAGCGGGGACGAGGTGCTGGTGGTGGTCACCCAAGACGCCGAGCCCGAGGTCCGCAAGGTGCTCGTGGGCGCATAGCCCCTGGATCGACCCGTTCGCTCCCCACGACGCCGCGGATCTCCATGCGCAAAGATCGCGGGGCACCACCCGTAGCATGGGCGCCGTGGAGAGCGCCGCGTTCTTCGACCTGGACAAGACGGTGATCACGAAGGCCTCCGTCGCCGCGTTCAGCCACCACTTCCGCCGCGATGGCTTGATCACGCGCCGCACCGTCGTGCGCGCGATCGGCTCACAGTTCCTCTACGTCCAGCTCGGCGCGGGGGAGGAGAGGATGGCAAAGATCCGCGAGTCGCTCCTCGCCCTCACCAAAGGATGGGACCGCGACCGGGTGCGTCAGATCGTCCGCGAGCGGCTGCTCCAAACCGTCGAGCCGCTCATCTACGCGGAGGCGCTCGAGCTGATGGCGAGCCACCACCTGGCGGGCCAGCGCGTCTTTCTCGTCTCGGCCTCCCCCGAGGAGATCGTCCTGCCGATGGCCGAGCTGCTCGGGGCGGACGGCACGATCTGCTCGCGGGCCGAGGTCGACGACGAGGGTCGCTACACCGGGCGGATGGCCTTCTTCGCCGACGGGGAGCACAAGGCGCAGGCCATCGCAGAGCTCGCCGGTGCAATGGGGCTCGACCTCGACGCCTCGACCGCGTACTCGGACTCGTCGACCGACGTCCCCATGCTCGAGATGGTCGGGCGGCCGGTCGCGGTCAACGCCGATCGCAAGCTCGCGAGGGTCGCGCGCGAGCGCGGCTGGGAGTCGACACAGTTCACCAAGCCGGTGCGCTTCAGGGATCGGGCCGCCACCGCGGCCCCGGTGCTCACGAGCCTCACCATCGCCGGAGCGGCAGTGGTGCTCGGGTTCTGGGGGCGGCGGCGCAACGCCGCATCCCCCGAGCGCCAGACGGCGCTCGTCCGCTAGGCGAGCGCGGCGCTCAGGCCTCGCGCAGGCGGCGGGCGGCGATCCCACCCACCACTGCGAGCACCAGCACGACGAAGAGCAGTTTTTTCATCGATTCACACCGTCAGCAGGTCTCGGGCGCCGGTGTCCGAGGACGGGTGGCGCAGCTTGGACATCGCCCGGGCCTCGATCTGTCGGATGCGCTCCCGGGTGAGGTTGAAGTGCTCGCCGACCTCCTCGAGCGTGCGCGGCTCACCGCGATCGAGCCCGAAGCGCAGCCGCAGGATCTCCCGCTCGCGCTCGTCGAGCGGCGAGAGGAGGCGGCCGATCTCCTCGGGGAGCAGCGATACCGCCGCGACCTCGAAGGGGGACTCGGCGGAGCGGTCCCCCACCACGTCGCCGAGCTCGGCGTCGCCGTCCTCGCGCAGCGGCTCAGACAAGGAAAGCGGCTCGGCCCGGAAGCGGAGGGCCTCGACGAGCTTGTCCTCGGGCATCTCAACCTCGATGCCGAGCTCGGCGAGGGTCGCCGGGCGCCCGAGCTTCAGCTCGAGCCGGGCCTGGGCCTTTTGGACCCGTGCCAGGGTGTCGCCCGCGTGCACCGGGAGCCGAATGGTGCGGCCGGTGTTCGCGATGCCTCGGGTGATCGCCTGACGGATCCACCACGTGGCATAGGTCGAGAACTTGAAGCCCTTGCGCCAGTCGAACTTCTCGACGGCGTGCATGAGGCCGAGGTTCCCCTCCTGGATGAGGTCGAGGAGGGGGAGGCCCGATGCCTGGTACTTCTTCGCGATCGAGACGACCAGGCGGAGGTTGGACTGCACGAAGGTCTGCTGGGCCTGCTCGCCATGGATCACGGCACGCCGCAGCTCCCGGCGCTTGGAGGTGGTCGTTCCCTTCGGCGCCTTGCGCAGCTCGCCCTCGGCCTCCCGGCCGCACTCGATGGCCTGGGCGAGGCGGACCTCGTCGTCCTTCGTGAGGAGTGGGTACTGACCGATGTCGGTCAGGTACAGCCGTACGAGGTCTTCGTCGTCCCGCTCAATCCGTTCCTTGGCCAAGGTGCGCTCTGTCCTCCGTGCCCCGCGGCATCACCCTTGCGCCATGGCTGGGGTCAACTGCCTGGTCCGCCGCCGAATCGCCCCGGCGTGACGATCGTGTACTGCTAGTCTACCGGCGCCGTCAAGCCCTCAGGTCGGCCAGGGCACGATCCCGGGCACGATCCCCGCCCCGGCCAGGCGGGCCTCGAGGTCGACGACCGTCCTGCCGGCCGCCTGCACCGCCTCGGCCGTGCCCAGCACCCGCTGCACCAGACTCTCGCCGCCCACGAGCTCGTCGGTCTCGTCCCGCACCACGAGGTGCAGCGCCCGCGCGACCGGGGCGTCGCTCGCCGGCGAGGTCGAGGTGGCGTGCCTGGAATAGGAGACCACCAGCCGCGGGAGGAGCACCCGGAACAGTCCCACCAGCCGCTCGAGGGGACCGCGACCCCCGAGGGCGGCGAAAACGTCGGCGACCGGCGGCGGCAGGACCACGAGGGCGGCGGCGTCGATCGCCGCGGTGACCGGCAGGCGGTCGGCCCACAGCTCGGCGTGCCAGGCGTGCTGCTTGCTCATGGCGTCGAGATAGAGCTGGATCTCGGGCGGGTACCCCTCCTCGGCGGCCATGGACCCGGTCGCCTCGAACAGCTGCCGCTCGATCGCGCAATACGCACCGAGCATCCCCGCTGCTCGGTGCAGGTCCAGCCCGGCCGGGGCGGGGGCCTGGCTCACGCCGTCGCGCCCGAGGCGGGCTCTCGCGCCGGCGTCGCCTCGGCCCGGTAGCGGTTGGTGATCGGCACCCGGCGATCCTTGCCGAAGGCCTTCGCGGTGATGCGGACCCCGGGCGCCAGCTGTCGGCGCTTGTACTCGGCCGTGTCGACCAGCCGGAGCACCGCGTCGACGACCTCGGGGGCGAATCCCTCCTCGAGCATCTCGGGCTTGGTCCGGTCGCGTTCGACGTAGGCCTCGAGGACCGGGTCGAGCACCTCGTAGGGAGGGAGGCTCTGGTCGTCGCGCTGGTCCGGGCGCAGCTCGGCCGAGGGGGCCTTCTCCAGCACCGAGCGCGGGATGGGGTCGACCGGCGCGGGGCCCGAACGCCCGTTGCGGTAGGCACAGAGCTCGTAGACCTGGGTCTTCGCGATGTCCTTGATCACGGCGAACCCGCCGACGGCGTCGCCGTAGAGCGTGAAGTACCCGGTCGCGATCTCGCTCTTGTTGCCGGTCGTGAGGACGATCCAGCCATTGGCGTTGGACGCCGCCATGAGGATCACGCCCCGCAGCCGGGACTGGATGTTCTCGTCGGTCAGCCCCGAGGGCGCGCGGCCGAGCACCGGGGTGAGCACGTCGGCCATCGTCACGTGGGCCGGGTCGATCGGCACGACCCGCACGTCGATGCCGAGCCGGCCGGCGAGGGCGAGGGCGTCGGCGATCGAACCGGGGCTCGAGTAGCGCGACGGCATCGAGAGCCCGTGGACGTGCTCGGGCCCGAGGGCGTCGGTCGCGATCGTGGCCACCAGGGCCGAGTCGATGCCGCCCGAGAGCCCGATGACGGCATCGGTGAACCCGTTCTTCAGCAGGTAGTCGCGGGTGCCGAGCACGAGGGCCTCGTAGATCTCGGCGCTCGGAGCGAGCGGCGAATGGATGGTCGGCCCGACGAGCGGCTCGCGCAGCGTGACCGGCTCGCTCACCTCCACGACCGGCAATGCCCGGACCCGCGAGCCGTTCGCGCTGGCGGCACCGATGTCGAGCACCACCAGCTCCTCGGCGAATTGGCGGGCCGCCGCGAGCACGGTGCCATCAGCGCCGACGACCACGCTGCCTCCGTCGAAGACCAGCTCGTCCTGGCCGCCGACCAGGTTGCAGTAGGCGATCGCAGCGCCACCCTCGGCGACCCGCTCGCGCAGCATGGCGAGGCGTTCGCCCCAGCGCCCCTGCGAGAAGGGTGAGGCGTTGAGGTTGACGACGACGTCGGCGCCGCCGCGGCCGAGCTCGACGACCGGCCCGTCGGGCGACCAGACGTCCTCGCAGATCGAGATGCCGACGGCGACCCCGGCGACCTCGTAGAGCAGATGGGGCTCGGTCCCAGCAGTGAACCAGCGGCGCTCGTCGAACACCCCGTAGTTGGGCAGGTCCCGCTTGTGGTAGCTCGCAACGACCCTCCCGCCGGCGCAGAGGGCCGCTGCGTTCCAAAGCCGTGCCGGGGGTCTCGTGCCACCGCCGTCGCCGGTCCGGTTCCGCTCCGAGCGCTCGTCGATCTCCACGTAGCCGACGACCGCCGCGGTGCGGTCCGTCGCCGCCGCGACCTCCCCCAGCGCGGCCATGGTGTCCGAGAGGAAGCGGGGCTTCATGAGCAGGTCCTCGGGCGGATACCCGGTGATCGCAAGCTCGGGGAACACGCAGAGATCCGCGCCTTGCCCCTCGGCACGGCGCAGCGCCTCGACGATGCGGGCGACGTTGCCGCCGAGGTCGCCCACGACGAGATTGAGCTGGGCCATGGCCAGCCGGAGCGCAGGCACGGCATTCAGCCTACCGGCGACGCGAAATAGCACTTCGTGGCGACGAGCCCGGCGCCGGCCGCTGGCGCGCCGCGCTCGGGATGAGACAATCGGCGCCGTGAACACGCTCGAGGAAGGCACCGTCGCGCAGATCGACTTCGAGAAGATCCACCGGGCTGCGCTGAGCCCGCAGGGCCTGATCCCGGTCGTCCTCCAGCACGCCGACACCAAGCAGGTGCTCTTCGTCGGCTACGCGAACGAGCTGGCCCTGCGCGAGACGCTCGCCTCGAACAAGGCGGTCCTCTGGTCGGCCTCCCGCGACGAGCTCTGGCGCAAGGGCGAGACCTCCGGCGACGAGCTCGGGCTCGTCGAGGTCCGCGTCAATTGCGAGCAGAACGCGCTCTTGTACCTCGTGCGACCGGTGACCGGAGGCGTGTGCCACACGACCGATGCCTCGGGCGCGGCCCGCCCGACCTGCTTCTATCGCAAGGTCCGCTCGCCGGACGAGCTCGAGTTCGTCGACGGGTTCTCGGCGTCGTCGTGAGCCCGCCGACTCAGATGTCGTAGTAGAGGACGAACTCGTAGGGGTGCGGGCGAAGGCGCACCGCATCGCCCTCCTCGAGCCGCTTGTACTCGAGCCAGGTGTCGATGAGGTCGTCGGTGAAGACGCCGCCCGCCGCGAGGAACTCCCGGTCGGCCTCGATCGCCTCGAGGGCCTCCTCGAGCGAACCGGGCGTGTGCGCGATCTGCGCCAGCTCGGCGGCCGGGAGGTCGAAGAGGTCCTTGTCGACGGGGTCCGGCGGCTCGATCTTGTTCTGGACCCCGTCCAAGCCGGCCAGCAGCATCGCCGAGAACGCGAGGTAGGGGTTGCAGGCCGGATCGGGGCATCGGAACTCGATGCGCTTGGCCTTCGGGCTCGAGGAGTACAGCGGGATGCGACAGGCGGCCGACCGGTTCCGCTGCGAGTACACGAGGTTCACCGGGGCCTCGTAGCCGGGCACGAGGCGCTTGTAGGAGTTGGTGGTCGGCGCGGCGAACCCGAAGATCGCCCGGGCATGCTTCAAGAGGCCACCCACGTACCAACGTCCGATGTCTGAGAGCCCGCCGTAGCCATCGCCGTAGAAGAGCGGTTCGCCGTCCTTCCACAGCGATTGGTGGCAGTGCATGCCCGAGCCGTTCTCCTGGAACAGCGGCTTTGGCATGAAGGTCGCCGTGTAGCCGTTCGCGTAGGCGACGTTCTTCACGACGTACTTGTAGAGAGTGAGCTTGTCGGCCATCGTCGCCATCGTGTCGAAGCGCATGTCGATCTCGGCCTGGCCGCCGGTCGCCACCTCGTGGTGCTGGACCTCGACCTCGATGCCCATCTTCTCCATGGTGAGGATCATCTCGCTGCGGAGGTCCTGGAACTTGTCGTTGGGCGGGACGGGGAAGTAGCCCTCCTGACTGCGGAGCTTGTAGCCCTGGTTGGGGAGCTCGGAGTTCGGCATGTTCCAGTGACCCTCGACCGAGTCGATGCGGTAGGTCGCATAGTTGGTGCCCTGGCCGTACTCGACATGGTCGAAGATGAAGAACTCGGCTTCGGGCCCGAAGTACGCCACGTCGGCGATGCCCGTCGAGCGGAGATACGCCTCGGCCTTGCGCGCGATGTGGCGCGGGTCACGCGAGTAGGGCTCGAGGGTGACGGGGTCGTGCACGAAGCAGTTGATGTTGAGCGTCTTGTGCTGCCTGAACGGGTCGATCACCGCCGTGTCGGAGTCCGGGAGCAGGATCATGTCCGACTCCTGGATCTCCTGGAACCCCCGGATCGAGGAGCCGTCGAAGCCAAAGCCCTCGGTGAACTTGTCCTCGGTCAGCTCGTGAGCGGGCACCGAGAAGTGCTGGGTCATGCCCGGCAGGTCCACGAAGCGGATGTCGACGATCTCGACGGCTTCGTCCTTGAGGAGCTTCAGCACCTCCGATGGGGTGCGCTTGATCACGTTGCCTCCTGACTGACCCGGCTCCGCCGGACGCTTCATTTCGGGGTGCCGGCCGCGTTCGCACGCGCTCGAAGCGGCCGATTGGCCCCGCACATGAGTCTGGCGGGCCGCGGTTTCCGCGCTGTTGCCCGCATGTAAACGGCGCGTGAACTCGTGGACCGACCGCCCTGCGCTGGGCTTCGGCGGAAGCTAACCCATACCGGGCGCGCGCTGCGACCTGGAAGAATGGGCCGGTGCAGGACCGTCGGGACTATGTGTTGCGCACCGTCGAGGAGCGGGGCATCCGCTTCGTCCAGCTCTGGTTCACCGACGTGCTCGGGACGCCCAAGACCTTCAACATCACGCCGGCAGAGCTCGAGAACGCGCTCGACGAGGGGATGACCTTCGACGGCTCGGCCATCGATGGCTTCAGCCGGGTCCAGGAGTCCGACGTCCTCGCGCGGCCCGACGCCAACACGTTCCAGCTGATCCCGTGGCACGGACATGCCGAGCCGGTCGCCCGGGTGTTCTGCGATGTCTTCAACCTGGACCAGACGCCCTTCGAGGGGTGCCCGCGCCACGCGTTGCGGCGCACGCTCGAGCGCGCCAGTCGCGCCGGCTACACGTTCTTCGCGTCCCCCGAGGTGGAGTACTTCTACTTCGCACGAACCGGCACCGACCCCACGCGCCCGCCCGAGCCGATCGACACCGGCTCGTATTTCGACTTGACCGGTGCCGATCCCTCAAGCGACCTGCGAAGGCGCACCGTGCTCACCTTGGAGGAGATGGGAATCCCCGTCGAGCACGCGCAGCACGAGGATGCGCCGGGCCAACAGGAGATCGACCTGCGCTACACCGACGCGCTCACGATGGCCGACACGGTGATGACCGCCCGACTGGTGGTGAAGGAGCTGGCCCGCCAGGACGGCGTGCACGCCAGCTTCATGCCCAAGCCGCTCGCCGGCGTGCAGGGATCAGGCATGCACACCCACCTCTCTTTGTGGGAGGGCGAGCGCAACGCCTTCAGCGATCCCGACGATCCCTACGGGCTCTCGGCGGTGGCCAAGCACTTCATCGCCGGGCTCCTCCACCACGCGCGCGAGATCACGGCGATCACCAATCAGTGGGTCAACTCCTACAAGCGGCTCGTGCTCGGCTACGAGGCGCCCATCCACGTGAGCTGGGCCCGCAACAACCGCAGCGCGCTCGTACGGGTCCCCGTCGTGAAGCGGGGCAAGAGCGACTCCACGCGCGTCGAATACCGCGCCCCCGACTCGGCGTGCAACCCGTACCTCGCCTTCGCGGTCGTCCTCGCCGCAGGGCTGCGCGGCATCGAGGAGCGCTACGAGCTGCCGCCGGAGGCCGACGCCAACCTCTATGACCTCTCGCCCGAGGAGCTCGTGGCGAAGAGCATCGGTTCGCTGCCGGTCAGCCTCAACGACGCCGTCGACGAGATGGAGCGGTCCAAGCTCCTGCTCGACACCTTGGGCGACCATGTCTTCGAGTGGTTCCTGCGCAACAAGCGGGCCGAGTGGAGCGCGTACCGTGCCGAGGTCACTCCCTTTGAGCTCAAGCGGTACCTGCCGGTGCTCTGAGATGCGAGGAATGCCCTCCCAGCACCTGGTGAAGGTGGCGGGCCGGATCGCCCCGCTCGTGTGCTTCCCGGACCCGCTTCCGACCGAGTGGGCTCGACCGCTGCGCGATGCCGGCTACGAACTCGTGTGCGCCTCGTCGACGGCCGCCGTCGCTTCGCTCGAGCGATCCGGCGAGCAGTCCTGGGCCGGCGCCGTCGTGTGTGCGACCGACGACATGGCCGAGGCGATCGCGCTGTGCCGCTATCTGCGCCGGCGCGAGGAGCCGGTCGCGCCCCTGCTCTTGATCGTCGCCCGTCACCAGGTGCACGAGCTCAGGCTGCGCAACGACCTCTTCGACGACTTCTGCGTGGCCCCGCTGCACCCCGGCGAGCTCGCAGCCCGGATCCAGCACCTCTTCTGGCGGAGTGGCGAACCGGCCGACCAGGCGCTCGTCGAGCACGGCCCCCTCGTGCTCAACCTCGAGACCTACCAGGCCGGGATCGCCGGGCGGACGCTCGACCTGACCTACATGGAGTACCAGCTGCTGCGATTCCTCGCGACCCACCCGGGCAAGGTCTTCACCCGCGAGACCCTGCTCAACCAGGTCTGGGGCTACGAGTACTACGGGGGGGCGCGCACCGTCGACGTCCATGTCCGGCGGCTGCGGGCCAAGTTGGGCGAGGAGCACGCACACCTGATCCAGACGGTCCGCTCCGTGGGCTACCGCCTCGGGCAGGCTGGCTGGGCCGGCACGCCGTTCTCCCAGGAACCCGAGAAGGGTCGACACGCGCCCGGCGCCGACGAGCCGCTGGCGGCCGAGCGCTAGGCCGATTCGGAGCCGGGGCCCTCCACGTAGGCGAAGACCGCGACCTCCGCCCGCGCCCCGAGGGGCAGCGCGGCGACGGCGACCGCCGTGCGGGCGGGGCGATGGTCGCCGAAGGCCTCGATCCACACCTCGTTGGCGATGCGGTAGTCGCCCATGTCGACGAGGTAGAGGGTGGCCGTCACGACATCGGACATCGCCGCCCCGGCGGCGGCCAGGACCGACGCCACGTTCGCCAGGGCCTGGCGAAGCTCGGCCGCGGTCCCGCCGTCGACGAGCTCGGGCCCCCGCTCCCCTGCGACGACCCCGACCTGCCCCGACGTCACGACCCAGCGTCCGGCCCGGCGGAACGGCGAGTACGGGCCCACGGGGCGGCTCATCGCGGCGACCGCCGGGTCGGCCAGCGCGCCGGGAGCCCCTCGGCCAGCCAGGCCGCGGCGGCGGTCGCCGCGAACACGGCGTCCGAGCCGTTCACCGGCAACCGATCGGAGGGATGCACCGACACGCGGACCTCCGGCATGTCCCGGGCAGCCAGGATCCCGAAGGAGCGGACGGTGAGGTCCTGCACCCGGCCATCGTGGCCCACGGCGATGCCCTCGCTCCACACGAGGCCGAGGGCCTGGTGCACGGCGCCCAGGCAGTACGAGCGCAGGGTCGTCTCGTCGAGCACCTCGCCGGCCCACACCGCCACGTCGATCGCCCCGTCGGCCGCGATCACGACGCGCGCCCGTCCCCCGGCGCGCCCGAGGACCTCCACCGGGACACCGGGCCCGACCGTCCCCGCAGCACGGGCCCGCCGGGCGACCATGGCGGCGGTCGCCTCGGCCCACCCCGCGGCGCGCAGCTCGGGCGCGACGGGCGGGCCGGGCACCGCCACCTCCTCGATCACGAGCCCCGGCGCCGCCTCGGCGACGGCCGCCCGCATGGGTGCGAGGTCGGCCGAGCCCACAGGCCGAGCAATGCGCATGACGCCCGAGCCGTCGCTGCGCAGCGCGACGGCGACCGGCGGTCGCTTCGGTCCGCGACGCACGACCTCCTCGCGGGTCCACAGTGCGAGGACGGGAGCCCCGCGCTCGTCGGCCGCCGCCCTCGCCTCGGTCCCGACCGACGAGCGGCGCTTTCCTCCGAAGGCCCCGCCGTTGGCGAGGGGTGATGCCGGAGTGCCGCCCGGGACGCACCAGCTGGCGTCGGGCTCGAGATAGGCCGGCTCGACCCAGGTCGTCTGCAACGTGAGCGCCCATGCGCCCTCGGGCGGGTCGAGCGGATGGCGGAGCGGCTCACCGCTCCTTCGTCCCTGGACCTTTCCGAGGGCCCGCCGGGCCGAGCACAGGTCCGCACCGATCGCGACGCCCGCCGCGTCGTGCAGCGCGACGAGCGCACCCGGGGGGGCGGTGTCGCTCGCGAACCCGCCCTCGCCCATGACGGCCGCCGGGCCCGAGGACTGGAAGGCGGGTCCCTCGACCTGGGCCCGCCACGATGCGAGGAGCGGGTCGCGCTCGCTGCGTGCGGGCGCACGGCCCCCGAGTGCGCGGACCCCCGCCTCCACGATGCTCTGCCACCCGGTGCACCGGCACAGATGCGCGAGGAGCCCGGTGCGCACCGCCTCGGCGTCCCGCTTGGAGGTCGCGTCGAGCGCGGCGAGGCGCATCAGGATCCCCGGCGTGCAGAACCCGCACTGGCTCGCCCCAGCGTCGCGGAACGCCTCGACGAAGCGCGACCGCAGCTCGTCGTCCATCCCCTCGAGGGTGGTCACCGACCGGCCCGCCACCCGGCGGGCCGCCGTCACGCAGGCGACCCGGGGCTTGCCGTCGACCCACACGGTGCAGCACCCGCACTGGCCCTGGGGGGCGCAGCCGTCCTTGACCGAGGTGCAACCGAAGCGGTCGCGCAACAGATCGAGCAGCGAAGCGCCCTCGTCGTGGAACTCGACGTCGACCCCGTTGAGCCGGATGCTGAGCGCGCCGCCCGACGGGCGCCCGCCCTCCGCGGGATCGAGGTTCAGCTGAAGGAGGACCCGCAGCCGCAGGTGCGGGTCGCGTTCGGGTTCGTGATGTGGAACCCGGCGTCGTTCAGCCCGTCGCTGTAGTCGAGCGTGGACCCGGTCAGAAGCTCGGCGCTCGTCTGGTCGACGACGACCCGGACCTCCCCGAAGGTGCGCACGACGTCGTCCTCGGCCACCTCGGTGTCGAAAAACATCTCGTAGCTGTAGCCCGAGCACCCGCCGGGGCGCACCGCGACCCGCAGGACCAGGTCCTCGCCTTCCTCCTGGGCCAGCAGCTGGGCCACCTTGGAGGCGGCGACATCGCTCAGCGCGACTGGGTCCGGCTTCTTCCCGATGCTGACCGAGGTGGCGATCGTCATCTCCTGGCCTCCTTGTCGATCCGTCCCTGCAATGTTAGCGACCCGCCATCGGGAGCCCGGCCCCGGCCCACCCGTAGAATTCACACATGAGCACGGCCGGCGGCGCTCCCGCCCCCTCGCAGGCAGCGATCCTCGGGGCGCTGCGCGCCGTGATCGACCCCGAGCTCGGGGACAACATCGTCGAGCTGGGCATGGTCACCGGCGTCGAGGTGGGGCCGGGGGGCGGGGTCGTCGTCGACGTGGCGCTCACCATCGCCGGCTGCCCGCTCAGGACCCAGCTGGACCACGACATCCGGACCAGGCTGGCCGCCCTCGTGGGCGCGGGAACCGTCGAGGTGCGGATGGGCGAGATGGACGCAGCGGCCCGGGCCGACGTGATGCAACGGGCCCGCTGGAAGGCGCGCGAGCACCCACCCGAGACGGGCATCGACCCGACCACCCGGATCCTCGCCATCGGTTCGGGCAAGGGCGGGGTCGGCAAGTCCTCGGTGAGCGTCAACCTCGCCGTCGCCCTTGCGCGACGCGGGCTGACCGTCGGCATCCTCGACGCCGACATCTGGGGCTTCTCGGTGCCGAGGCTGCTCGGGATGGAGGGCGACGTCGAGGCGCGCCGGGGCAAGATGGTCCCGCTCGAACGCGAGGTGGGCGCCGGGCGCTTGAAGGTGCTCTCGATGGGGTTCCTCGCCGACGAGGACCGAGCGATCATGTGGCGCGGTCTCGTGCTCAACCGGGCCGTCCAGCAGTTCCTCCAGGACGCCGAATGGGGAGCCCTCGACTATCTGCTCATCGACCTGCCCCCCGGCACGGGCGACGTGCAGATGGGCCTGGCCCGCATGCTGCCGCGCACCGAGCTCCTGATCGTCACGACTCCGCCCCTCGCAGCGCAGAAGGTCGCGGCGCGCGCCGCCGACATGGGGCGACGCGGGTATCTGCGCGTGGCGGGGGTCATCGAGAACATGCGCGACTTCACCTGTGAGCACGGCACCAGCTACCGCCTGTTCGGTAGCGGCGGCGGCGAGCGGCTGGCGGCCGAGATCGGCGTCCCCCTCATCGGCTCGGTGCCCATCCACCCCGACGTCGCGAGCGGCGGGGACGTCGGCCGGCCGGTCGCCGAGCAAGACGGGGAGCTGGCGGAGATCTTCGCCGAGCTCGCCCGAGTGATCGCCGAGGAGGTCGCCCCGGTCATCGAGACCTCCGGCTGCTCGGCGCGGATGCTCGAGCGGGTCGAGCGCGCCGTCTCCAGCTCCTAACGGTCGCCGACCGCCATCCATCGGGCGCCGCCACCCTCGGCCTCCCCGAGGACACCGGCACGCTTGTCGCGGACCAGCTTGTCGAGGTGCGCGCGCAGCGAGTGTCGCGCGATCGGGATCCGCTGCTCGTCGACGTCGTCGTAGACGTGCGCGAGGAGCTCGTCGAGGGTGGCCGGCCCGACCTCGGCGAGGACCCTCAGCACCCGGTGCTCGCGCTCGAGACGGTGGCGGATGATCGAGGTGATCACGCTGCCCGGGTCGCCGCTGAGGCGGCCGTGCCCCGGCGCGATCGAGCGGAGGGGCGGGGACAGGTCGGCCAGGCGCTGCAGCTGGGCGAGATAGAGGGCCATGTCGC
>DAHUZM010000039.1 GCA_027306525.1 Acidimicrobiaceae bacterium | reverse complement strand
ACGCCCTGGGAGGAGATCTGGCAGGCGATGGACCTCCTCGTCCAGCAGGGCAAGGTGCTCTACGTCGGGAGCTCGAACTTCGCCGGGTGGCACATCGTGAAGGCCAACGAGCACGCCCGGGAGCGGGGGCTGCTCGGGCTCGTGTCCGAGCAGAGCCTCTACAACCTGAACGCCAGGATGGTCGAGCTCGAGGTCCTCCCCGCGTGTCTCGACTACGGCGTGGGCGTCATCCCCTGGAGCCCGCTCGGCGGGGGGATGCTCGGCGGCGCGCTGCAGAAGGCCGAGACGGGCCGCCGGACCAACGAGCGCATCCAGCGGGCGATCGAGGCCAACCGGGGGAAGCTCGAGGCCTGGGAGAAGCTCTGCGCCGACATGGGCTCGCCCCCGGCCGACGTGGCCCTCGCCTGGCTGCTGCACAACCGGGCGGTCACGGCGCCGATCATCGGACCGCGGACCCAAGAGCAGCTCGAGGGCGCGCTCGGGGCGCTGCGCATCGAGCTCGACGACGACGTGCTCGCCAGGCTCGAGGAGATCTTCCCGGGCCCCGGCGGTGCCGCACCGGAGGCCTACGCCTGGTAGCGGCGCGCGAACCCGCCCCGCCACTCGGGCGCCGCACCCATTCCCTCTCGGATCGAACCAGGAGCGAGATGTCTGCAACCGATGCACTGATCGAGAACGCTCGGCGCTACGCGGCGTCCTTCGACAAGGGGGGCCTGGCCCGCGCCCCGGCCCGTCGGGTCGCCGTCGTGGCGTGCATGGACGCCCGGCTCAACCCCTATGCGCTGCTCGGCCTGCGCGAGGGGGACGCCCACGTGATCCGCAACGCCGGGGGCGTCGTCACCGACCACGAGATCCGCTCGCTCGCCATCTCCCAGCGGGCGCTCGGCACCGAGGAGATCGTCCTCGTGCACCACACCGACTGTGGCGTGCTCGGGTTCTCCGATGACGAGTTCAAGTCCCGGCTCGAGGCGGAGGTGGGCGTCCGCCCGAGCTGGCACGGGCACGGCTTCACGGACCTCGACGAGGACGTTCGCGACGCCATCACCAGGATCAAGGCGAGCCCGTTCCTCGCGTCCAAGGCCTCGGTGCGCGGCTTTGTCTACGACGTCGAAGACGGCTCCCTGCGCGAGATCACATAGAGGCCCGAGGAGCGCCCCGGGGTCTCGGCGCGTCCTTGGGTGCTACTCGGCCACGGGCGCGAGGAGCGCCCCGGCCATCTCGCGCTCGGGCTCGTCCTCCTCCTCGGCCGAGCGCCGGACCCTGCGCACCATGGTCGGCGCGGCGTCGGCGTCGTTGACGGCGAGTGCGATCACTGCGCCGATGCACGCGACGATCGCCGAGGCGACGAAGCCGTCGTGATAGGCGCCGAGGGCCGGCACGCTCAGCGCACCGACGTGTCGCGCCGGGCCCTGCGCCACCACGGCGGTCAGCAGCGCCACCCCCACGGCACCCCCCAGCTGGCGGAAGGCATTGAAGATGGCCGAGCCGCCGCTCGTGCGGGCCGCGCTGATCGTGGTGAATGCGGCGGCCTGGGAGGGCAAGAAGACATGGGACATGCCATAGCCGAGGAGGAGCATGTCGAGGCGGATCAGCCATTCGTTGGTGGTCGGCCCGATCTGGGTCAACAGGAGCATCGACACCGCGATGGCGAGGAGGCCGCCGGCGAGGAGCCGCCGAGGGCCGAGCCGCGGGTAGAGGACCCGCGAGACGACCTGGGACCCGGCCATCACCCCGAGCGCCTCGGGGAAGATCGTGAGCCCGGCCCGCAAGGCCGACATGTGCAGAGAGTCCTGGAAGAAGAGCGCCACGAGGTACAGGGTCCCGAGGAATGCCACCGAGCCGACGACCATGACCGCGGTGGTCGACCGGAACAAGCGGTCGGCGAACAGCGACAGGTCGATCAGCGGCCGGCGGCTGCGTCGCTCGTGGGCGAAGAAGGCGACGAGGAGCACCACGCCGGCGAGGATGGTGGCCAGGACGTCGGCGCTCGCCCAGCCCTCGACGGGGCCCTCCGAGACGCCGTACATCGCGAGCCCGAGGCCGGCTCCCGAGAGGAGGAAGCCCACGACGTCGAGCCGGCTCGTGCCCGCCTGCCTGTGGTCGGCCAGGAACACCAGGCCGAAGAGCAGGGCGGCGATCCCGATCGGGACGTTCACGTAGAAGACCCAGCGCCACGACACGTCCGTCGTGAACAGGCCGCCGAGGACCGGTCCGAGGGCCGGCGCCACCGCCGTCGGCAGCACGAGGATGCTCGAGGCCCGCACCCGCTCGGCCGGCGGGAACACCCTGAAGAGCATCGCGAGGCCGACCGGGGTCATGAGTCCACCGCCGATGCCCTGGATCACCCGAAAGACCACCAGCTCCCCGAAGCTGGTGGACAGCCCGCACAATGCCGAGGCGACGACGAAGATCGTGATCGCGCTGAGCAGCGTCCTTCGCCCCCCGAGCCGGTCGCCCAGCCAGCCCGAGATGGGGATGAACACCCCCAGGCTGACGAGGTAGCCGATGGAGACGGCGTCGACGCCGTTCGCGCTGACGTGGAAGTGACGGCCGAGCGTGGACAGCGCCACGTTGACGATGGTGGTGTCCATGATGGCCATGAACATGGCCGCCACATAGACCACTGCGACGGCGATCTTCTGGTCCATCTGGCGTGTTCTCATCGTCCTCTTTCACTGGCGCGTCGTCGCCCGGGGCCGATGGACGTGACCGATCCACCCTACGAGACGACCGGCGGGGTCCTGCCCCCGGAGAGACACCGCTGCGGGCGCCCTTGCCGGCCCGATGCGCCGGGCCGCCGACCGCGGCACTCCAGAGGGGGCCAACGTCCGGCGGCCCGGATCCCTTCCCGAGATCCGGGCCGCGAGATGCCTCGGGTGCGAGCCCCAGGGGTCGTGCCGGCCCTCAGGCCCGGCCGGCCGGTGGGGCGCCCGGCCACCGGACCGCCACCAGCGCAATGTCGTCGCCGGTCGAGCGCGAGCGGTCGTGGCGGGACACGAGGTCCTCGATGAGCGACCTCGGCGAGGTCCGGTCGCTGGCCGCCACGCGCTCGGTGAGCCGCCCCAACGAGGAGTCGATGGGTTCGTCCCGGCGCTCGACCAGCCCGTCGGTGTAGAGCAGGACGATGTCGCCCGGCGAAAGGCGATAGCTGTTGACCATCACGCGGCTCACCGGGCCCACGCCGAGCGGCGGAGACTGGTGGCTCCGGAGCACGTCGGTGCTCCCGTCGCCGTGCGCCACGAGCGGGGGGAGGTGACCGGCCGACGACCACCGAAGGACGCCCGAGCGCGCGAGGCGAGCACACACGACGGTCGCGAAGTACCCCATGTCCGACGCGAGGCGTTGCATGACCGAGATGAGCTCGTCGGGGGCGCTGCGCACGAGGCGCAGGGCGACCATCGCCGCACGCAGCTCGCCCATCTGGGCCGCGGCGTCGATCCCGTGGCCGGCGACGTCCCCCACGCTCAGGGCCAGCGTCCCGTTCGGCAGCATCTGCGCGTCGTACCAATCGCCGCCGATGCGCAGATCCATCGTGCCGGGCACGTAGCGGGCCACGAGTTCGAACCATGCCTCTTCGGGCAACGCCGAGGGCAGGAGGGAGGCCTGGAGCCCCTGGGAGATCCGGGCGGCACGCTCGTGATCGGTGGCCTCTGCGATGGCCGTTCCCAGGATCGAGGCGAGGGCTTCGAGGTCCGCGAGCGCGCCGCTCAGGATCTCCTCGGCGCTCGCGTCGAGCGCCACGCTCAGCGCTCCGAACGACCCCTCGGGGCCACGCAGCACCAGCGCGACCCAGATCGGCGGTCCGGACCCTTCGCACAGCGCGCTGCGCCCGCTCGTGACGACGAGCCGGACATCGGGACAGGGGGGCAGCGGAACCGACGCCAGCTCGACGAGGACCCGCAGCTCGCCCTCGTCACGCACGTGGATCGCGCACCCGAGGGCCACCGTCTCGCAGATCTGCTCGGCGAGCGCTCGAGCGAGCGAGGCCCGGTCGGCGATGGCCTGGAGCGGCGAGAGCACCTGGAGGAGACCGGGCAGGCCGCCAAGCCCCGGCCGCAATCGGCTCTGGCTGGCATCGGACATCTCGAAGGCCCTTCCCTCTCGACGTGCAGCCCAACGACGTGGGGCCCTTGTGCCACGGGTTCAGGGGGGCAGGGCCATCGTAACAACGCTCCCACGCCATAGAAACGGCCGAACGTGGGTACTGGAGCCCCGTGCACATACAGACCGATGTCCTCGAACGGGTCCTCGGGCAGCTCGCGCAGCGTGAGCTCGAACGGCTCGGCCTCCTCCCGAGCCTGACCGAGATCACGGCCGCCATGCCGAGCCTCTTCGACGTCGACGGGGCGGGGGTGCTGCTCGTCGACGAGAGCCACGTCCTTCGCTACTGCGCCGCCACCGACCAGAGCGCCCACTTCCTCGAGGCCGTCCAGGAATCGACCGGTCGGGGCCCGTGCGTCGAGTCGCTGGTCGAAGACGTCGTGGTCGAGACCGACGACATCCTGGTCGACGAGCGGTGGCCCGATCTCGCCCGGGGCCTCGTCGAGAACGGGGTGCGGGCGATCATGGGGGCGCCGATCCGCCTTGCGGGGGCGCCGATCGGCAGCATCAACATCTACAAGCGCGAGCCCCACCGCTGGGACGCGAGCGACCGGAGCGCGCTCGGGTCCTTCGACCGGATCATCGAGCACCTGCTCTCGTCAGCGATCGCAGCGGAGCGCAGCGAGGCGCTCACCGACCAGCTCAACCAGGCGCTCCATGCCCGGGTCGCGATCGAGCGGGCGGTGGGGGTGGTCATGGCGCTCGAGGACCTGAACGCGACCGACGCCTTCGAGCGGATTCGTCGGGCCGCTAGGTCGGCGAGGAAGCCGATCCGCGAGATCGCCGCCGACGTCGTCCGCTTCAAGAAGTCGCCCTGAGCCCGCCTCCACGGGCGCGACGGGGCGGCGGTCCTCGACGCCCGGATGGCCCGAAGCTCCCTCGAGCGCGAGGAGCGCAGCGGTGCCCGGGGCGGGTGCCTCGGGTGACTGGGGCGGCGCCAGGGCCTCCGCCGGCTCGACCCGCGTGCCGCCCGAACCCACCCCGAGCACCACGATCGAGGCGACCACGAGGGCGCCCCCGAGAAGCACCGACCAGCCGATCGGTTCCCCCGACGACCACGCAAAGAGGGCGGCGAAGACCGGCTCGAGCGCGAAGACGACGGCGGTGGTGACCGCGGACAACCTGGTCTGGGCCCACGACTGGACGACGAACGCGAACGCGGTCGCCGCCACCGCGGTGATCAGCACGGCCCGCCACTCGCCACCCGAGTGCGGCAGCCCCACCCCCCGCGGCACCTGGACCACCAAGGAGAGCACCCCGACGGTCAAGAGCTGGACCGCCGCCAGGCCATAGGCGTCGCCGGTCGACACCCAGCGCCCCACCCCCACGATCTGGAGGGCGAACAGCGCGGCGCAGGCGATCGTCAGGACGTCGCCGATGCCCATCGAAAGGCCGTGGAGGGTGATCACGCCGAGGCCGCTGAGCGCGACGAGCCCGGCCATCCAGGTGCGCGCCCCGGGACGGTGGCGCAGGAGAGCCCACGCGAGGAGCGGGGTGAACACGACCTGGAGCCCGGTCAAGAAGCCCGAGACCGCCGCCGACGTGTGCTCGAGGCCGTAGGTCTGCGTCAGGTAGCCGGCCGCGAGGACGCACCCGAGTGCAGCGCCGCGGGCCCAGCCCCGCCAACCCAGGCGCACCAGCGCACCCGGGCGCATGGCCGCCAGGAGCACGGTGGCGAGGAGGAACCGCCAGGCGAGGAACTCGGGAACCGGTGTCGTCGCCACCGCGCGCTGCATCACCACGAAGGTCGAACCCCAGGCGGCCGTGCTGGCGACGAGGAGCACGACGGCGATCAGCGTCGTGCGGGTGCGAAGCCGGTCGACCACGAGATCCTCCTCTCTCTGCTTCGGGCTCGGGCGGGTTCCGATAGTGCAGTATAGTGCCAAGTGCAATATATTGCACACCGCAGGGCCAGGCCGTGGGAAACTTCCTCCGATGGAGCCCCGCCACGAACCCGAGGCGACCCTCGCACCCCCGGCATCCGAGCTCTTCCGCGCCGTGGGCGCCCGGGTGCGAGGGCTGCGCCACGACAGGCAGCTGACCCTCGACGAGCTGAGCAAGCGCTCAGGCGTCAGCCGCCGCATGATCACGATGCTCGAAGCCGGCGAGGCGAATGCGAGCGTCGGCACCTTGGACAAGCTCGCCCGAGCGCTCGACTGCGACTTCTACACGATGATCGCCGGGAACCCCGTCGCCCCGCTGACGCCCGAAGCCACGCGAGAGGTCGCCCCCCTCTGGGAGGACGCCAAGGGCAGCACCGCGCGGCTCCTCATCTCACATCCGCGCGCCGCGACGACCGAGCTGTGGAACTGGGAGCTGGTCCCGGCGGCCCGCTACGACGCCGAGGCCGACCCCCCTGGGAGCGAGGAGATCATCCTGGTCTCCTCGGGTCGCCTCGTGATCGAGGTGGGAGACGCGCGCTTCTCGCTCACGAGGGGCGGATACCTCCGCCTTCCCACCGACCGCCCCTATGCCTACGCCAATCCGGGCCGCTCCACCGTGCGGTTCGTCCGGATCATCGTGACGCCCTGAGGAGTCCTCGACCCCGCGGGTGGTGCAGCGGGCCTCGGGGCGTTGGCTCATGTAATCAGAAGATCCCGAACCGGATCGCCGACGCCGCACCAAAGAGCACCGAGTAGAGCGCGAAGGGATAGAGCGTTCTCGTCTTGAAGTACCGCGACAAGAAGACCACCGCAAAGAGCGACGTGGCAGCGGCGGCGAGGCTTCCCGCGACGACCTGACCCCGGATCCCGTTGCCGAGGTGGCCGAGGAGGTCGGGCACCTTGAGAGCGCCCGCAGCGAAGATCACGGGCGTCGAGAGCAGAAACGAGAAGCGCATCGCGTTCTCTCGGTTGAGGCCGCGGAACATCCCGCCGACCATGGCCACGCCCTCCCGGCTGATCCCGGCGAGCAGCGCGAGGGCTTGGGCAGCTCCGACGACGGCCGCCGTCGGGATCCCGATGTGAGAGAGCTCGCGCTCGGCGTCCGTGTCCATGGGCACGATCCTGTCGTCGCGCATTGGACGAACCGAAGAGGCCCGATGCGCCCCCCTCGACGCGCGCGAACGGCGGGACGCTCGTGCATCGCCGACCTCGAAGCGCTCGGCGACACCACCTGGCACGACCGCGATTCTCGTCGGGCGCGGATGGCGGTGGAACCACTCGCCGGTCACGAGGATGGCGCCGTTGGCCATGAGGAAGATCGCCGCTGCGAGCGGCTTTGCAAACAGCACCCGGAAGTCGTGCTCAAAGACGAGCCCCAAGGCGCCCACCGGGACGGTGGCGATCACGATCAGCCACGCGAGACGCTCGTCGTCGCTCTGCACGCGAGCTCTGAACAGGCTGCGGAAGAAGCCGGCGATGAGGCGCATCCACTCCCTCGAGTAGAAGCCCAGGAGGACGACGGCCGTCGCCAGGTGCAGCCCCACGATGAAGGCGAGATACGGGCTCTTGGCCTGGGATTCCTGACTGACGAGCGTCGCCCAAGAGCCCCCGATCCACGACGGGATGAGGACGGTGTGCCCGAGGCTCGAGATCGGAAACAGCTCGGTCAACCCCTGGATGAGGCCGATGACGATCGCCTGGAGAAGGTTCATGTGGTACACGCCGTGGGTTGCGGCGATCAGCATCGGAGATCTCCTGTGTGGCCGGCTCTCGGCGCGCTGTGCGCCGCGAGTGATGACGCGTGCTGCAGTCCAAATGCCATTGGGCACACGCGCGCTTCCACAGGCGTCTTTCCCGAGTCGTCACGTCGAGACCCGACGGTGTCGACGGACGCGTGAACCGTTGGCGAAACGGATGGTAATGACTCGACTGCGCGCATCTCCGCGCATCCACACAAGGGTCACCGGATGCTCACCTTGCGTTCGCGCGATGCGACCCCACCTTCACTCCTCGATCGCGTCGGGTTCATCTCGGCTGTCTAGGCTCGCCCGCGTGAGGATGCTGCAGCGCTTCGCTCGACGTGCCCTCGGCATGGCATGCGTCGGGCTCGGCGTCTGGTTGGTCGTTGCGGGCGCGGCGGCGCAGAGCGACCTGGCGCAGGTGACCGGTGCGCTCCTCGGTGTCTGGAGCGCGGCCGGTGGAGCGGCGCTGTTCCTTCGAGGCGCGCCCTCGGCGCGAGGGGCGAGGGCGCGCACCTCGCCGCGCGCCGTGCACGCCGCCGACCTGGTCGTGCGTTCGAGGCGTGCGCGCGTTGCGGGCGCGATCCAGTGTGGAGATCTCGACCCGCAGGCGACGACCGCCTGATCGAGCACCGTCTGCCACCCGGAGCGTGCCGGCGTGCCGGCCATCCCCCGAGGGAATGGGGCTCGTCGAGCCAACGACGCGATCCCGGCTCCGTGGTCGTGGCGCCCGGACGGCGTCGGGGACGTTGTGTGCGACGACCGCGACTCGCGTTCGGTCCCGAGCGTCGTGGCGGTTCCACGTCATCGCCCCCGCGTGGGCGGGTCTTCGGATTTCAAGCCGACCGAGCACGCGACCAGCGCACCAGAGACGAAATCGACAAACCGCGGCGCCACGACGACGTCGGTTGTCGGGTCCGATTTCGCGCGAGAGCCTGAGGGATCCGGGATCGCTACACCATGCCGTCGCCCTCGCCGGTGCGGGGATCGAAGTGCTCGATGATGGCGGTCATGTCCCCCGGCCGGAGCAACGCGCAGAGGGCCTCGAGATCGACGAGCGCTTCGTGGACCCGCGTGCAGCTCGCGCCGATCACACGAGCGACGCCACCGGCGCGCGATGGCGCTTCGTAACGCCAGCCTTTGCCCGAGCCCGGCGGCGGTGCACGGTGCACCGGTGGGCATGCCGGGCGGCCGCAGTCCTCGCGGTCTCCTCGCCCCGCCCGGGCGCGAGCAGCGCCCGCCCGGTACGGTCTTTCGCATGGAGCGCCCAGTACCCGTTGGCAGCCGCGCCGAGGTCATCGCGCGCTTGGACCCGGTGGTCGCCGCCTTCGGCGAAGCCATCACCGACTATGTCCTCTTGCAGAAGCCCGAGGACATCGCGGCCGTGCGCGAGCAGGGCCTCGGCGTGCCGGTCGAACTCACCGATGCCGTGGAGCGGACCGATCAGGAGATCCCGGGCGACCCGCCGATCCGGGTCCGCCTGCATCGACCCAAGGGGGTGGAGGGCCCGATGCCCGCCATCGTCTCCTTGCATCTCGGCGGCTACGTCGTCGGCACCTACGACAACGAGGACGCCCGCCACGACCGACTGTGCCCGAGATTCGGATACCTGGGGGTCGCCGTCGACTACAGGCTCGCGCCCGAGACGTCCTTCCCCGGCGCGCTCGAGGACGCCTACGGCGCGTTGAGGTGGGTCCACGACAACGCAGAGGAGCTCGGGGTCGACCGCAGCCGGATCGGCATCATCGGCGCCAGCGCCGGCGGCGGCCTGGCCGCAGCGCTCGCCCTGTACGCCCGGGACAAGGGGGAGGTCCCGGTCGCCTTCCAGCAGCTCTTGTACCCGATGCTCGACGATCGGCGGACCACGCCGACAAGTCAATGGGACGTCCCGGTCTGGTCGCCCGAGAGCAACGAGATCGGCTGGTCCTCGTACCTCGGCGCGCTCTACGGGACCGAGGACATCCCCTATTACGCCGCACCCTCCCGGGCCACCGACCTCACGGGGCTCCCTCCGGCGTTCCTGTGCGTCGGTGCCCTCGATCTCTTCTGCGACGAGGTCATCGACTACGCCCAGCGGCTCAACCAGGCCGGGGTGCCCGTTGAGCTCCACGTGTACCCGGGCGGCCCGCACGCCTTCGACGTGTTCGGCGAGATGGTCGGGCTCGCACGGCGGGCGCTGCGAGACGAAGAGGAGTGGCTCGGGGCCCAGCTCGGCCGCTCCGGCTAGCAGTCCTCGCCCCCGGTTCGCTAGAAAGGACCACGGCGGGGGTCCGACCCGCGCCGCTGAGAGCTCCGCGGCGCGGGTGCTCCAAGCCGGGGAGAGGGGGCGCACAGGTGAGCATCCGGGGCAAGGCGTTCATCGCCGGTGCCTATGAGCACCCCCGACGAGAGATCCCCGACCGGACCAACTCCCAGATCCACGCCGAGGTCGCGGCGGGAGCGCTGGCCGATGCCGGGCTGTCCTTCTCCGACGTCGACGCCTACTTCTGCGACGGCTCGACCGGGTTCGGGCCGATGTCGATGGCCGAGTACATGGGGCTCAAGTGCAGGCACGTGGACTCGACCGAGACCGGCGGCTCCTCCTATGTGTTCCACGTCGGCCACGCCGCCGAGGCCATCGCAGCGGGCAAGTGTCAGGTCGCGCTCATCACCCTCGCAGGCAGGCCGCGCAGCGCGGCCATGGGCGGACGGCCGGGCGGCGCTGATCCGACCGGCGACATGGTGTTCGAGGGGCTCTGGGGCATGGCCGGCGCGGTCACCGGCTACGCACTCGCCGCGTCTCGCCACATGTACGAGTTCGGCACCACGAGCGAGCAGCTGGCCGAGGTCAAGGTGGCGGCCTCGCTCCACGCCCAGCACAACCCGAACGCCTTCTTGCAGAAGCCGACCACCGTCGAGGAGGTGCTCGACTCGCCGATGATCAGCTGGCCGCTGCGACGCGACGACTGCTGTGTCGTGACCGACGGTGGCGGGGCGCTCGTCGTGGTCAGCCCCGAGGTGGCCCGCGATCTCGAGCGCACCACCGTCAAGATCCTCGGCCATGGCGAGCACGTGAAGCACGCCGACAACGGCCGGATCGACCTCACCTACACCGGGGCGGTGGTCTCGGGGCCGATCGCGTTCGAGGAGGCCGGCGTCACCCAGGCCGACATCGACTACGTCTCGATCTACGACTCGTTCACCATCACGGTGGTCGAAACGCTGGAGGACCTCGGGTTCTGCGAGAAGGGCGCGGGGGGACGCTTCGTCCTCGACGGCACCCTGGTGGCGCCGCACGGCCGACTCCCCTTCAACACCGACGGCGGGGGGCTGTGCAACAACCACCCCTCGAACAGGGGCGGGATGACCAAGGTCATCGAGGCGGTGCGCCAGCTGCGCGGCGAGACCCATCCCGAGGTCCAGGTGCCCGACTGCGAGATCGCGCTCGCCCACGGCACGGGCGGGTCGATCGGGACCCGGATGGGGAGTTCGACGGTGATTCTGGGGAGGGAGGACGCGTGAGCCACGACCTGCCCACCCCAGCACCCAGGATCACGCCGGAGAACCAGGAGTTCTGGGCGGCCACCGCGCAGCACAAGCTGCTGCTCATGCGCTGCGACAACTGCGGCAATCCGATCTGGTACCCGCGCACCTTCTGCCCCGACTGCGGCACCTTCGACACCTCGTGGTCCGAGGCCTCGGGCCGGGGCACCGTCTACGCCTTCACGATCGTGCACCGCAGCATGATCGACGGTTACCGCCAGGCGGTCCCCTACGTGCTCGCGTACGTCGAGCTCGAGGAGGGACCTCGCATCATGACCAACATCGTCGGCTGCGAGCCCGACGCCGTGCGCGTGGGCATGCCCGTCCGGGTCGTGTTCCACGACACCGGTGAGGACAATGCCCTCTACCGGTTCGAGCCCGCCGGGAGCCAATAGCCGGGCATGGCAGCGGCGCAGTCCCCGGGCGGTCGTCACGCCTTGGGTGACGTGCGCGTCCTCGACCTCACGACCGATCTGGCCGGCCCCATGGCAGCCATGCTCCTCGCCGACTTCGGGGCCGAGGTGGTGAAGGTCGAGCCCCCCGGCGGGGACCCGGCGCGGTCCCGGCCGGGCTTCGCCATGTGGAACCGGGCCAAGCAGAGCGTCATCGTCGACTGCGCGACGGAGGCCGGTCGAGCCCGCCTCGGGCAGCTCGTGGGTGGAGCGGACCTGATCGTCGCCGGGCCGCTCGACGCGCAGGCGGCCGGTGTCGCCGGGGCGGCGCAGGCGCTCGCCTCGAACCCCGCCGTCGTCTATCTCTCCATGCCCCGGGTGCTCGACGAGACGCCGTGGGCGGGCGGGGCCGAGTCGGCCGGGCTGCTCTGGGCCCACACCGGGCTGTCGCTGCGGCAAAGCTCCTTCGAGGGTGGCCCGATCGACCCGGTGTTCCCCTACATGCTCTACATGCACGCCGTCTGGGGTGCGGCGGCAGCCATGGCCGCCCTCGTCGAGCGAGAGCGCTCGGGGCTCGGCCAGGTGGTCACCGTCGGCGGCGTGCACGCGGCGATGGTGGCCGCATCGGCCTCGCTCCTCATCGACCCGAAGGTCCCCGAGATCAAGGCGAACTACGGCCCGGGCGGCCCGCACCCCATGTACACGCGCTATCGCTGCGGGGACGGCGAATGGCTCTTCCTCGCCACCCTCACGACCAAATTCCAGCACCGGGCGATCGAGGTGCTCGGCCTGGGCGACGTCCTCGAGGACGAGCGGATCGGCGGCCGAGTCGAGGCCATGCTGCTGCCCGACAACCGCGCCCGGGTGCGCCAGCGCTTCAGCGAGGTCTTCGCGTCGAAGCCCCGCGACGAGTGGCTCGCAACGCTCCGGGAGGCCGACGTGCCGGCGGGTCCGGTGTTCAGCCGTGAGGGGTGGTTGGACTCCGAGCGGATCGCCGCGGTCAACATGCGCGCCGAGATCGAGGACCCCGAGCGCGGGCGGGTCGTCATGCCGGCAAGCTCGATCAACCTGGCGTCGACGCCGGCTTGCGTGGGCGCCCCGGCGCCCCGGCCGGGCGAGCACCCCGAGGCCGGCGCCACATGGGCACCGAGGCCGCGTCCGGGGAGCGAGGACCCGAGGGGCCGGGGGCCCCTCGACGGGGTGCGCGTGCTCGACCTCGGGACGATCCTCGCTGGGCCCTATGCGGGGACGCTCCTGGCCGAGCTCGGCGCCGACGTGATCAAGGTGGAGACCCCGACGGGCGACAGTTGGCGCGAGCGCGGGATGGTCTACATCCGCGGCCAACGGGGCGTGGCGATCGACCTGCGCGCCCCAGAGGGGCTCGAGGCGTTCTACGCGCTCGTCCGCTCGGCCGACGTGGTGCTCGACAACTACCGGGCCGGGGTGGTGGGCCGCCTCACGATCGACCACGCCTCCTTGTGCGAGGTCCGACCCGACGTGATCACGGTGTCGATCACGGGCTTCGGCGACTCGGGGCCGTTCTCGAGCGAGCCGGCCTTCGACCCCCTCCTCCAGGCCCGAAGCGGCATGATGGCCGCCCAGGGCGGCGACAGCGAGCCCGTGCTCTTGACCGTCGCCGTCAACGACGTCGTGACCGCCGCCTCGGCGGTGCTCGGCACGCTGCTCGCCCTCTTCCACCGCAACGCCACCGGCGAGGGCCAGCACGTGTGGCTCTCGCTCGCCGGGACCGCCGCCCTTGCCCAGTGCGAGGAGATCCTGCAGATGGAGGGCAGGCCCGAGCCCCAGGTGGGAGGACGCGACTTCATCGGCCCGAGCGCCCTCGAGCGTTCCTATGCGACGGCCGACGAGGGCTGGATCCGCGTCGCCATCCCGCCCTCGTCGCTCCCCGGGCTTCTCGACGCCGGCCTGCTCGAAGCGTTGCCCGACGGGGACGGCGAGCTCTCGGCGGCCCTCGAGGCATCGATCGGCGGGCTGGCGCGCGCGTCCGCGCTCGAGCGGTTGACATCGGCGGGCGTCCCTGCCGCAGCGGTGCGCCGACTCCGCGAGCTGACCGAGGACCCAGCCTACGAGCGAGCCGGGGTGTTCAACACGCTCGAGCGCCAGGACGGCCCCACGCTCGCCCCCGGTCGCTACGCGCGCTTCTCGAGGACCGAGCGGCGCGACACGCTCGCACCACCGGGCGTCGGCGAGCACACGGCCGAGGTGCTGGCCGAGGTCGGCTACGACCGCGAGGCAGTCGAGGACCTGGCGGCGCGGGGCATCGTCACCCTCGGGTCGCCGATGGTCCTGCGCGCCATGGTCGCCTACCGGTAGGGGCGGTGCCCAGGGCCCTGCGCTACGTCCCCTACGGCGAGCTCGGCGGCCGACCGAACGTGATCGTCGACGGTTCGGCCACCGATGGCACGGTGCTCACGCTCTCGCACTGGCCGCACACCCCGATACCAGAGGGCCTCGGTCGGGACCTCTCGGCGGAGATGGCCCTCGCCTACCTCGAGCGCTTCGACCTGCACGGGGACGCCGAGCTCGTCTCCAACAACCACTTCGACCAGGACGGGCTCGTGTCGATCTTGGCCCTCAGCCGCCCGGAGCTGGCGCTCGCGCACCGCGACCTGCTGATCGACGTCGCCTCGGCGGGCGACTTCGCGACGTATCGCTCGCGCACCGCGGCGCGCATCTCCATGACGATTGCCGCATTCGCCGACGAGCAGCGCTCGCCGCTGTCGCTCCCCGACAACGAGAAGGAGCGCACCGCGGCCCTCTACGCCGAGTCGCTCGTTCGCATGGAGGAGCTGATCGAGCACGTCGAGCGCTACTCGGAGCTGTGGGTCGCCGAAGACGCGGTCCTCCAGGACAGCGAGGCGGCGCTGGCCTCCGGGGCCGCGACGATCGAGGAGGTCCCCGACCTCGATCTGGCCGTGGTGCGCCTCCACGAGCGGGCGCCGAGCGCCGGGGGGCACCGCTTCGGAGAGCTCTGGTCGAACGGGCTGCATCCGATGGCGCTCTGCAATGCGACCGAGCGGTTCGGCGTGATGACCGCCCGGGGCAACTCCTTCGAGTTCTCCTACCGCTACGAGACCTGGGTGCAATACCAGAGCCGCCGGCCGCGCCAGCGGGTCGACCTACGCCCGCTGGCCGATGTCCTGAGCGAGCTCGAGCCGCCCGGGGCGAGGTGGGTCTTCGAGGGCGTGGGCTTCCTCATCCCCCGGCTCTTCCTCGTCGGTGCGCCCGAGAGCGCGCTTGGCGAAGAGGAGTTCCGCCGGCATCTCGAGGCCCATTTGGCAAGCGGCGCGGGCGCCTGGGACCCCTACGCGCCCTAGCCGAGTCGCAGCGCTCGGTCCCACTCGCAGCCCGCCTCACGCGCTCGTCGTACAGGTGGCGGCGCCGACGGTCACCGTGATCTGCTCGCCGGGGCTCGTGAAGTACAGGCGGATGTCGACCGAGCCCGAGGCGTCGGTGTACCCGCTCCAGGTGTCCGTGGCGTCGGAGGCGGTCGCCCTCTGGTTCGGCTGGTTCGACTGGATCTGCACGTCGTAGTCGCCCGGGTACCCGTCGTTGGACGGGCTGGCCGTTGCGCTGCAATAGGGCCCGGCGACCGGTGGTGCTTGGGTGGCGGGCAGGGTCCCGACGTACTGCTGGTAGGCGGTGACCCAGTTCGACGAGATCGCGAGCTGGGCGCTGAAGAGCGAGAGCTGGCCGGAGCAGACGAGGTCGTTCAGCCGGTTCTCGAGCACGTCCTTCGAGTTCGCGGTGGAGGTCGCATTGGGGTTGTCGTTGGGTTCGATCCAGAGGTTCTTGGCATCGTTCGGGTCCCCTCCGAGCTCGAGCGGGATGAGGTGGTCGTACTCAGCGGTGTGGAACGGGCCGCTGTACCCATAGGCGAGGGCCGACGCGTACTTCTCGGGCTCGGTCACCCCCACCGGCGGCCGAACGCTCGCCGTGTAGCCGCTGCGGCAGATCGTCGCACCGATGTTCGACTGCGTGACCGCAGGGCTGATCGCACCGGGCGTGCAGCTCGGGTCGGGAAGCGGGAATGTGCCGATGTAGGTGTAGTGGCACGAGCCGGGGGCCGGCTGGGGCTCGATGGTGTAGCTCGCCATCGGACCTGGACCGAGCACGAAGCAACCAGCGAGCAGGACCGAGGCGGCGAGGACTACCGCCGCGGACAAGAGACGCTTCGTCATCGGCCACCCCCCGATCCACGCGGATCCCGAGATGGCGGCCGAGGATAGACCCGGGATGTGACGCCCGCCACGAACGCGAGGTCCGCTCGGGCGCGACCGCTATAGCGTGGCCCGCCATGACCACGTTCGACTGGTTCGACCGGGCGCGCTTTGGCATGTTCGTCCATTGGGACCACGCAAGCCAACAGGGCCTCGAGCTCTCCTGGCCGTTGGTCGGCGGTCTGTCGGTGCTCCCCCATTGCCAGTCGGTCGGCGTCGAGCAGTACCACTCGTCGGCCGCGACCTTCGACCCGCGGGCCTGGGACCCGGTCGCGCTGGCGCGCCTCGCCCGGGAGGCCGGCATGGGCTACGTCGTCCTCACCGCCAAGCACCACTCGGGGTACGCGTTGTGGCACACGCGCTGCTCGTCGTTCTCGGTCGAGCACTCCCCCTATGGCAAGGACATCGTCGCTGGCTTCGTCGACGCGGTGCGGACCGAGGGGCTGGGCGTTGGTCTCTACTTCTCGCTCTCGGACTGGCACCACCCCGACTACCCGGCGTTCAGGGAGGAGGACAAGCCCTATCGCCTCGGCTCCTCGCCTCCCTATCCGGGCGACGATGCGTGGGCGCGGTACCTCGACTTCATGGTCGCCCAGCTGAGCGAGCTGTTGACCGACTATGGCCGGATCGACCTTCTCTGGTTCGACGGCGGCTGGGAGCGCCGGAACTGGGACGCCCAGCGCATCGAATCGACGGTCAGGGCGCTGCAACCCTCCATCATCGTGAACGATCGGCTGCCCGGCGTCGGTGACTACGCCACCCCCGAGCAGTTCGTGCCCGAGACCGCACCCGAGGGTCGCTGGGAGACGTGCTTGACGATGAACGAGAGCTGGGGATGGAACCCCGAGGACACCGAGTACAAGTCCGACCGCCGCCTGATCCACACGCTGTGCGAGGTCGCCAGCCGGGGCGGGAACCTGCTGCTCAACGTCAGCCCCCGGGGAGACGGGTCGCTCCCCGGCGAACAGGTCGAGCGCATCGAGCGCATCGGCCGCTGGTGGCGGGCCAACGGCCGCTCCATCGCGGGCACCTCGGCCGGGCTCCGGGCGTCGCAGTTCTACGGCCCGAGCACCACGGCCGGGGACACCGTCTACCTCCACCTGCTCATGCGGCCCTACGACTCGGTCGACGTCCGGGACGTGGCGGTGCGACGGGTACGCTCGGTCCGCGAGCTCGCCTCGGGACGGGACCTCGCCTACTCGACCCGCACCGGGATCATCGAGGGCCTGATGCCCGACCCCAAGGGAACGATCGCGATCGAGATCCCAGACGAGCTCGTGGACGACATGGCCACGGTCGTCGCGATCGACTTCGCCTAGGCGATCGGACGCCGGGCGGGCGACGCTCAGGCGCCGGGGCGAGCCGGGGTGCGCGATCCGAGCAGCTCGGCCATGTTGGCCCGGAAGAAGCGGTCGCGGTCCTCGGCACCGACCCCTCCGAGCGCGTCTTCGAACTTGGCGAGCGGATCACGCCCCCCCTCGGGGTGCGGGTAGTCCGTGGAGAACATGTAGAGGTCCCCGCCCGCCTGCTCGATCATCCAGCCGACCGGCTCGCCCGGGAAGGGCGTGAACTTGAGATGCCGGTGCACGTATTCGGAGGGCTTCGCCCCCAGCCGACGGAGCGGCTCCTCGGTGCGGAGAAAGGCGCGCTGGGCGTAGTCGAGGTGCTGCATCCACGAGACGGTCCATCCCGCGCCCTGCTCGATACACCCGCCCCGCAGGGCAGGGAACCGGTCGAACAGGCCGTCCAAGATGAGCGAGCCGAGGAAGAGCGCAGGTGAGTGGTAGATCGCCAGATAGTCCTTGGAGCGGATGTTCTCCCCACCCCCCAGGTGGTCGGTGACCGGCATGTCGTTGTTGTGGAACGCCCGGTCGAGGAGGCGGCCGCCCCCGCCGACGTGCAGCACGAAGGGCACGTCGCTGTGCTCGAGGGCCCCCCAGAACCCGTCGAGCTCGGGGTGGGTCGGGGCCCGCTCGCCGGCCGCGGTCGAGGGGACCATGACGGCGGCGCATCCCCCGGCGATGGCCTCTTGCACGACCTCGGTCGCCCGGTGGGGGTCGACGAGCGACACGTAGGCGACCGGGAGCAGGCGGGGGTCGCCCGCGCAGAACCCGCTGACGGCCTTGTTCTGGGCCCGGCACCCGGCGTAGAGGAGGTCGAGGTCCCGGGCGAGCTCCCCCCGGTCGTCATAGCGCCGGATGCTCCTCGGCATGCTGAACATCGCGGTGGCGAAGGTGGCGAAGACCAGCTGGCCGTCGAAGCCCAGCAGGTCGAGCACCCGGCTGCGCTCGCCGGGGTCGAAGCCCCCCATCGCCATCCAGCCCTTGTCGTGCATCAGGCGCTCCTCGGCGCGTGCGGCGCTGGCGGGGTCCTCGCTCCGCTGCACCGCCCGGCGCCTGGCGTCGTCCAGCACGGCCGCCAGGGCCTCCATTCCGCGCCGGCGGAGGCGCTCGCGTTCGGGGGGCTCGAGGTAGTCGTCGAGAAAGTCGTCCAGCTCCATGACGTGGCTGTCGGCGTCCAGGATCACGCGTCGCCCTGCGTAGGTCATCGTGTGGGCCCCCTCGGCTGGTCCGGCAATGGTGACATTTTGTCACCGCCGTCTCTGACAGAATGCCCCATGGCCCCACCCACTGCAACGGCGACCACCGCGGGCTCCCGGAGCCGAGCCGACGCCCGACGCGAGGCCCTCCTCGACGCCGCCTCGAGGCTGGTGGAGGGCGGGCCCATCGATGAGGTGACGATGGAGTCGGTGGCGGTAGCGGCCGGCGTCAGCCGCCCACTCGTCTACAAGCACTTCGCGAACCGACACGAGCTCTTGCGCGCACTCTACGAACGGGAGTCGGCGATGCTCCACAGGGAATTGAGCATCGCCGTCGGGCGGTGCGAGCGCCTGGAGGACATGTTCCGCGCCCTCGTGGAGGGGGCGCTCCGGGCCCAGGCTTCGAGGGGGGCCACCTTTGTCGCATTGGCGGCCGGGGGAGGTCGGCCCCGGGGCCAGCGGGGGGTCCAGCAGCGCCGCGACGCCCGGACCGTTCGCCATTTCGCCGACCGGGCGGTCGCCGAGCTCGGCATCGAGGAGGCGTCGGCGGTAACCGGCGTCCGCATCGCGCTCGGGTCGATCCCGGTGGTCCTCGACCAATGGCGCAGGCGGCGCACGGCCGAGCACGCCGGCCAGCTGGCCGACGCCTACGTGCGGATGGTGATGGGGGGCCTGCGCTCGCTCGATTGATCCGCGGCCGCTTCCACGCGCGATCGGCTCAGGTC
>DAHUZM010000035.1 GCA_027306525.1 Acidimicrobiaceae bacterium | reverse complement strand
TGATGGGCTCGTCGTACTGGCTGATCTGGAAGTCCTTCGGCATGTCCGGATAGAAGTAGTTCTTCCGGTGGAAGATCGACGGCTCGATCGAGCATCCGAGTGCTGCCCCGATCCGCATGGCGAGCTCGACCGCCTGGCGGTTGAGGACCGGCAGCGCGCCCGGCAGGCCGAGGCACACCGGGCACACGTTGGTGTTCGGCTCCTCGCCGAAGGCGTTGGGGCACCCGCAGAACAGCTTGGTCTTGGTCGAGAGCTCGCAGTGGACCTCGAGCCCGACGACGAGCTCCCAGCCCCCGGGCAGCCCGGCGCTCACCGGGAGGCCCCCACTCCGGGCGCGACCCGCTCGAGGGCTGCTGCCAGCGTGAACATGGTGTCCTCGCCGAGCGGGGGCGCGAGGATCTGGACGCCGACGGGCAATCCGTCTCCGTCGGCCCCAAAGGGCACCGAGATGGCCGGGTGGCCGGCGAGGTTCGCCGGAACCGTGCAGGTGTCGGACCGGTACATCTCGAGGGGATCGGCCGTGTGCTCGCCCAGCCGGAACGCGCTCGTCGGGGTCGTCGCCCCGATCAGCGCGTCGAAGCGCGTGTAGGCGTCGGCAAACCCGTTGGCGACCCAGGTACGGACCCGTTGGGCCTTCGCGTAGTACTGGTCGTAGTAGCCGGCGGAGAGCGCGTAGGTGCCGAGCATGATCCGGCGCTTCACCTCGGGCCCGAAACCGGCGGTTCGGGTGGCCACGTTCATCGCAGCGACGTCCTGGGCGTCGACGCGCAGGCCGTAACGCACGCCGTCGAAGCGCGCGAGATTCGACGATGCCTCGGCCGGCGCGATGAGGTAGTAGGCCGAGAGCCCATAGCGGAACTGGGGGATCGAGATCTCCTCCACGCTGCAACCGGCCTCGGCGAGCGCGTCTGCGCTCTCACGCACCCGGGCCGCCACGTCCGGCGCGGTCCCTTCGATCAGCTCGGTGACCAGCCCGACCCGCTTGCCGGCTACCGGCCGGTCCGTCGCCGCCAGCATCTCGGGCACCGGCCCGTCGAGCGATGTCGTGTCTCGCGGGTCGTGCCCTGCGATGACCTCGAGGCACAGTGCGGCGTCAGCCACCGAGGCCGAGAGGGGGCCGATCTGGTCGAGCGAGCTCGCAAACGCAACGAGGCCATAGCGCGAGACCAGCCCGTAGGTGGGCTTCACCCCAACGACGCCGCAGAGCGCAGCGGGTTGGCGGATGGAGCCGCCGGTGTCCGAGCCGAGGGCGAGCGGCACGAAGCCGGCCGCCACCGACGCCGCCGAGCCGCCGCTCGATCCGCCGGGCACCCGGCTGCGGTCGTGGGGATTGAGCGTCGGCCCCGTGCACGAGTTCTCGGTCGACGAGCCCATCGCGAACTCGTCCATGTTGGTCTTGCCCACCACGACCGCCCCGGCCTGGCGGAGCCGCTCGACCACCGTCGCGTCGTAGGGCGGTCGCCACCCCTCGAGGATCCTCGACGAGCAGGTGGTGGCGATCCCCCTCGTGCACATGTTGTCCTTCAGGGCGACCGGCACGCCGGCGAGCGGGCCGGGGTCGTCGCCGCGCGCGACGGAGCGGTCGATCTCGTCGGCGCGCGACAGCGCCGCGTCGGCGAGCACCTCCAAGAAGGCGTGGATGTCGTCGCCCCCTGCGATGCGAGCCAGCGACGCTTCGACCACCTCCCGGGCGGACCGGCGGCCGGTCCGGACATCCGCGGCGATGGCGAGCACGGAGTCGCTCACGCCTCCTCCGAGAGGATCTTGGGCACCTTGAAGCGGTGGTCCTCGGCGGCCGGCGCCGAACCAAGGACGCTCTCGCGGTCCAAGCAGGGCACGGCTTCGTCGGCCCGAAGCACGTTCTTGAGCGGCAGGGGGTGGCTCATGGGCTCGAGGTCACCGACGTCGAGGACGGCGATCTGCGCGGCGTAGGCGAGCACCGAGGCGAGCTGGCCGGTGTAGCGCTCGAGCTCCTCTGCGCCGAGCTCGAGGCGGGCCAGCCGGGCGACGTGCGCGACCTGCTCGGGGCCGAGCACCGGGGACCCGGACAAACCGGCCGCGCCGCTCGCGCTCATGGACCGGCCCCGGTGACCCGGAGCGCGAAGTCCGTGGTGCGCCGTTCGATCTCGGCGCGGTCGTAGTCGAGGGTCGCGACGTGGTAGCTGCGCTCGAGCCACACCCGCTCGAGCCTTTCGCCGAGCGCGCGCTCGAGGTCGTCGCCGTTGTGCGGCGGGACCACGTGGTCGTTGCGGCTCGAGAACAAGAGGACCGGGCTCGCGATGTCGCCCAGCGCCGCGTGCACCTCGTCGGCCCCCGCGACGAGCGAGAGCAGCGGTCGCAACGGGGTTCTCGAGTAGGAGAGCTCGCTCGCGCCCGGATCGGCGATGTCCGACCCGATGCCGTCGGCGTATTCCTCGCCGGAATCGACCATCGCCTGCACCGCCTCGCGTTGGTCGGCCGGGATCGATCGCACCAGGGGGTTGACGAGCACGAGCCCCGCGATCTCGCGGTGGCGCTCGCCGAGCCAACAAGCGAGGGTGCCCCCCATCGAAAGCCCGACCACGGCGACCCGTTCGCAGCGCTGGGCGAGGTCGCGGTACGCGGCCTCGGCCGCGCCCGACCAATCGGGCCAGCCCGTCGCCGCCATGTCCTCCACCGCGGTGCCATGGCCGGGAAGCAGGGGTAGCTCGACGCTGAACCCGACGTTGGCGAGAGCCTCGGCCACGCCGCCCATCGAGTAGGGGTTGCCGGTGAAGCCGTGGATGACGAGGGCACCCTGCGCCCCGCCCGAGGCGGAGAAGGGTTCGGCGCCCTCCATGACAGGAGCGCTCACGGCGAGGATGCTACCCGGGCGACCATCGACCACCCGAGGGTTCGACGGCAGGGCGGATTATCCTCCCTCGAACCACGAGGCAAGGGGGGACCACCGTGGAACGGGAGCCGTTCGAACAGTCGCAGACGACCACGAACCGACGGGCCGCCATCGATGCGTGGACCGTGCGTGGGCTCGGGAGCGCCCTGGGCATCAACGCGCGGGTCATCCAGATCGCGCTCGGGATGCTCTGGATCCTCGACGCCGCCTTGCAGTTCCAGCCCGCCATGTGGCACCGCAGCTTCGTGACCCAGATGATCCTGCCCATGGCCCACGGGCAACCAGCCCCCGTCGGCTGGCTCATCACGAACGTCGGCCACTTCCTGCTCCCCGACGCCGGCGTGTGGAACTTCCTCTTTGCGAGCCTCCAGCTCGGGATCGGCATCGGGTTGCTCAACCGGCGCACGGTGCGACCGGCCCTCTTCGTCAGCTTTGCCTGGTGCCTCTCCGTGTGGGTGGTCGGCGAGGGACTGGGCCTGTTGCTGACCGGCACGGCTTCGGCACTCACCGGCGCCCCGGGCGCCGTGATCCTCTACGCCGCCGTCGGTCTGTTGGTCCTGCCCCGCCGATCCGAGGCCGGGGCACCGGGCGAGGAGCCTGCCGTCGGGGTGGCGTCGTCGGCCGCGGGGACCGGTCCGCTCGGCAGCGTCGGCGCGCTCGGTGTCTGGGGCGCCGTCTGGATCTGTTCGGCCGTCTTGTGGCTGCTCCCGGCCAGCCGGGCCCATGGTGCACTCGCCTCATCCATCTCGAGCGCCGCGTCCGGCGAGCCGCATTGGTACGCGCACTTCCTCTCCGGCTTCGCCGGGCACTTTGCAGGCGTCGGCGTGCAGAGCGCATGGGTGCTCGCGATCGCCTCGCTCGTGATCGGCCTCGGGCCGCTCTTCGTCAGCCGCCCGACGGCCTTCCTCCTCGCCGGGGCCGCCCTCGAGCTCGTCTTGTGGGTGACCGGCCAGGCCCTCGGCGGGATCCTGAACGGCATGGCGACCGACCCCAACGCTGGACCCCTGATCGTCCTGCTCGCGATCGCCCTGCTGCCGACGGTGGTGCCCGTACGGGCCTCGGTGCGCACCCCGATCTCCTCGATGCTGCGCTGGCACCGCCCGACGACCTGGGGCATCGGGGCGGGCATCGCAGCCACCCTGCTCTTGAGCGCCACCTACCCGGTCGCCACCGCCTCGGCCTCCTCGACGTCGTCGCACGCCCACCTTCAGGCGGCGACGGCCATGCCCGCGATGTCGATGCCGGGCCCCGCCGTCCACTCGGCGGCATCCTCGAGCTCCCGGGGCACCCACAAGGGCTCCTCCACGGCGGCGATGAACATGGCGGGGGCGGCCGGGCTCGGGGTGGTCGACCCCCACTGGTCGTACTCGGGACCCCCGATCCCCCGGGGGGAGGCCAGCCTCCTCACCCAGGTGAGCGCGCTCACCGACGGGGGGCACAAGATGCAGACGCCAGACTGCACGAGCCCGCCGAGCGCCAACCAGATCCTCGGTGCGACCGAGTACGTCCAGGCGACGAGCGAGGCGGTCGCCAAGTACAAGGACCTGAGCGTCGCGGTGGCCGCCGGGTACGTCCCGGTGACCAGCCCCGCATATCCCGTGGTCCACTACGTGAACCCCGCCTATCTCAGCCTCAAGTACACGATGGACCCGAACCACGTGCAGTCCCTCGTGTACGCGTTCACCCCCTCCGGGCCGGTGCTCGTCGCCGCCATGTACCTGATGCCCGCGGCCGGGCAGAAGGGGCCGATGCCCTACGGGTGCCTGGTCCAGTGGCACGCCCACACCAACCTCTGCTACTCGAACACCACGCATCAGATCGTGGGCTTCACCCCCTGCCCGGTCGGCACCTACAACCAGCCCACCGCGTTCATGACCCACGTGTGGCAGGTGCCGGTGCCCGGCGGCCCGCTCGCGCTCGATCCGAGCGACCTGCAGACGATGCAGGCCGCCGTCCAGGCCCAGCAGGACGGCACGGCACCGACGACGAGACCCATCCCCTCGCCGAAGAGCACCGCCGCGGTCGGTACCTTCTAACCGGCGCCGTCGCCGACGAGACACGCAAAAGGAGACCCACCCGATGGCCTACGAGTTCCTGAGCGACGAGTGGATTGCGGAGGCCCGCAAGATCCGGGCCGAGTTCCAGGGCAAGACCGCACCCATCACCAACCCGGTGCGCATCAACCTGGTCATCACCGAGGTCCCCACGGCCGGCCAGATGGACGCGCACGTCGACACGTCGAGCGGCGAGCCCGACATCGAGCGTGGGCATCTGGAGAACCCCGACGTCACCGTCACGCTCGACTACGCGACGGCCAAGGCCCTGCTCGTCGATGCGAACGGTCAGGCGGCGATGACCGCCTTCATGGCGGGCAAGGTCCGCGTGGACGGCGACATGGCCAAGCTGATGGCGATGCAGGGCGGCGCACCCCTCGGCGAGACCGAGGAGCTCGCCGCCCGCATCCGAGAGATCACCGCCTAGCTACGAGGCGGTCTCCTCTGGGATCACGCCCAACTTGGGCATCTCCGCCTCGAGGTCGGCAACGGTCCAGCGGTCCTGCCGTTGGATCGTCTCGGTCATCGTCCAGGGCTGGAACAGCCGCACCGTGCCCCCCTGGACGAAGAAGACCTTGCCGGTCACCGGGCAGCGCTCGGTCGCCAGGTAGCCCACGAGCGGCGAGATGTTCGCAGGGTCCCACACATCGAACGCGCCGCCCTCGGGCGCCTTGATCACGTCGGAGAGGCCCGGGGTGCTCTCGGTCATGCGGGTCCTCGCGGCGGGGGCGATCGCGTTCACCCGCACGCCGTAGCGGCCGAGCTCCTGCGCACAGATCACGGTGAAGGCCCCGATGCCGGCCTTGGCGGCGCCGTAGTTGGTCTGGCCCGGGTTGCCGAGGAGCCCGGAGGTCGACGAGGTGTTGATGACCGACGCATGCACCTCTTTGCCCGCTTTGGACTGCTCACGCCAGTAAGCGGCGGCGTGGCGCGTCGGCACGAAATGGCCCTTCAGGTGGACGTGGATGACGGCGTCCCACTCCTCCTCGGTCATGTTGACGAGGACCCGGTCGCGCAGGATGCCGGCGTTGTTGACGAGGACGTGCACGTCGCCGAATGCGTCGACGGCCGAGTCGATGAGGCGCTTGCCGCCTTCCCAGTCGGCGACGTTGTCGGCGTTGGCGATGGCCTCGCCACCCATCGCCTTGATCTCGTCGACCACCTGCTCGGCCGGCGAGCGGTCGTCGCCACTGCCGTCGATCGCTCCCCCGAGGTCGTTGACGACGACCTTGGCGCCCTCGGAGGCGAACAGCAGGGCGTGCTCGCGGCCGATGCCTCGACCCGCCCCCGTGATGATGGCCACCCGGCCGTCCAGTGCACCCATTGGCTCTCCTGCTCCCGTTCGTCACTCGCCTCGCTGCGGCCGATCCGCACGCGCTGGGACAGACCGCGGATGGGGGCCTGACCCGACGTCGGTCAGGCTACTTGCCGCTGGTCGCGGGGGAAAAGGTGGGGGCCGGGGCCTTCTGCCCGCCGGAGGCGTCGAGGACGCCAGGGCTCACCCAGGCGACCGGTGGTTCCGCTGGAGCGCCTCGAGCACGAGGACCGCCTCGCGCCCGCGCCCGGCGGGGACGAAGAGATGGTCGTGGTGGTAGGCCGAGACCGCGTTGGCGCTGAGGCCGGCGTCGGCAAGGGCCGACGAGAGCGCCGCGAGAAACCCGACCGCCGTGAGTTCCGAGGCGGCGCCCACGATGATCCACTCGCAGGCAAAGGCACCCACGAGCCCGAGCGTGGCGGCATCCTCGGTTCGCAGGACCACCGTCGTGCCCTCGGTTTCCCGGAACACCATCTGCGCGACCCGCTCCGGCGGCTCCACGCCCGGTCCGAGATCGCAGAACACATAGGTCCCGGGCTGAAGCCGCGGGTCGAGGGAGGCGAGCAGGGCCCGGAGGTCACTGTCGCCCGGCATGCACGGCAAGTCTCTCATCGACCGCCGGTCGCGAAGGCCGCCTCGAGCACGGCCACGATGGCCTCGCGCCCTGCGGGGCGGGCGACCTTGGGTCCGCCTCGACGTTCACGGCGCAAGCAACCCCACGAGCTCTGGCCATCGCTCCTCCCATCCCCCGACCGTGTCGAGCGCGAGGTCGACGTCTTGGGGCAGCTCCCAGCGCGCCGCGCTTCGCTCCACGTCTGCCCACTCGAGCTCGTACCACCCGGGGATGGCCCGACGCCGCCCCTCGATCCGGCGGCGGTGGACGGCCGGGTCCGAGCAGGCGGTGGCCACCACCACGCAGCGGGCCGACTCGCGCTCGGCGCACTCGCGACAGCGCCGGACCTCGGGCGCGCGGGCGACGCCGTCGAGCACCACGGGGCGGCCCGCCCGCAGCTCGGCGCAGGCGAGGGCGGCCAGGATGGACCAGCCGACCACCCGGTGCCCGAGCTCGATCCGATCGAGCGCCTCTTGGAGCTCGGGATACGGGCGCAGCCCGCTCATCGCCCAGTCATGGCCGAGCACGGCGCACCCGAGCTCGGCGGCAACGGCCGCCGCCACCGTCGACTTCCCGGTCCCGGGCAGGCCCGTGACGAGCACGAGGGTGGGCACCATGGCACAGCTTGGCCGATGGCGGCCCGAACATGCGGCGGAGCTGGCTAGGTTCGCCAGGTATGAACGACTCCCTCAGCAACGTGGACTTCTGGTTCGACCCCATCTGCCCGTGGGCATGGATCACCTCGCGCTGGATGCTCGAGGTCGAGAAGGTGCGGCCGGTCAGGACCGCCTGGAACATGATGTCCCTCGCCTACCTCAACATCCACCAGCACGAGGGCAAGGGGATCTCCCCCGAGTACATGCAGCGCATGGAGGCCGCATGGGGCCCGATCCGCGTCTGCGCGGCCGCGGCCGCCGAGAAGGGCGACGACATCTTGTTGCCCCTCTACAGCGCCCTCGGCACGCGCTTTCACAACGAGCAGCGCCGCCAGGATCCCGAGACGATCCCCGAGGCCCTCGCAGAGGTCGGGCTCGACCGCTCCCTCGCCGATGCCGCGACCAGCACCGAGTTCGACGAGACCATCAAGGCCTCGCACCACCGCGGCATGGACCAGGTAGGCCTCGACGTCGGCACCCCGATCATCGCGGTCGAGGGCAACGCCTTCTTCGGCCCGGTCATCACGCCCATCCCCCGCGGCGAGGCCGCCGGCACGCTCTGGGACGGGGTCCTCGCGGTGACCGCGACCGACGGGTTCTTCGAGCTGAAGCGCACCCGGGACCGCAGCCCGTCGTTCGACTGAGGTCTCTCAGCGCGAGAAACGCCGGTACCACCAGTCCGGGTCGCGCGCGTGCGCATGGAAGTGATCGGGGATCTGGCGCATGACGCGGTCGAGCGACCACTTCCCCTCGCCGAAGCGCCAGTCGGCGACCTCGGTCAGCCGGGCCACCATGTGCTCGACCGCCTCATCGGGCGGCGTCGGTCCGTGCTCGCGCCAGACGACCATGGGCACGTCGCACACCTCGCAGTCGGCGACCCAGCAGACCTCGTCCTCGTGGTACCACTCGGTCATGCGCGCGGCCTCGCAGAGGTCGCAGGGTCTCGTGCTCAACGGTTCGCTCAGCTCGTGTAGAGGTTGACGGCCGTGCCCTGGGTCACGGTCTGCCCGGCGTCGGGCACGGTCGTGAAGACGTGGCCGTTCTTCGGCCCATAGACGTTGCCCACGCTCAACCCGTACTGGGCGAGCTTCTGCTGCGCCTGGCTCACCGTGTCCCCGCTCACGTTGGGCACCACCACGGTGGGCGGCCCGCTCGACACGTAGACGGTCACCGTGGTGCCCGGCGGGACCTGGGCCCCGATGGCCGGGCTCGTGTGGTCGACGTCTCCGGCGGGGGTGGTGGTCGAGGATGCCGAGGACTCGGTCGCCTGGAGCCCGTCGGCCTGGAGGGCCGCCTGGGCCTGCGCGTAGGTCATGCCCTGGACGTTCGGGATGGTCTTGGGCTGCACGCCCTTTGACAGCGCGATGAGGACGGTGGCGCCGTAGGGGGCCCGCTTCGCGTCGAGCTTGTTGTCGTAGGACCAGTTGATGACCTGGCCGATCGGGACGCTCGCCGAGTAGCCAGCGGCGGCGGCCGGACACGAGGCCTTCAGATGGTTCACCTGGAGCAGCCGGGTCGCGCCGTTGCAGCCGACGCCGAGGAGCGACGGGATCGTCTCGATCGGCAGCCCCGAGGACAGCGCCACGGTGATGGTGCTCCCCTGCTTGAGGCTGGCGCCCGGACCGGGTCGCTGGGTGACGATGTGACCCGCCTTGACCGAGATCGAGCTCACCTTCGGTCCGGCGACGATCGAGAAGTGGTCGCCGGCGATCGTGTGTTGCGCCTCGGCGAGCGTCATCCCGGTGACCCGGGGCACGGGATGGCTGGGTGTGAACACCCCCCGGTTCAGCGCGACGAGGAGGCCCGCGGCGACCAGTGCGAGGATCACCAGCGCGACCAGCGCACTGGTCCAGGGCCGCCTGCGGCGCTCACGCGACTCGACGGCGCGGCGCCTGCGCCAAGACGGTGGCTCGAAGGCGTCGACGTCGAAGACCTGGTCGGGCCCGGCCGTCATCCGGGTCTCGTGGACACCCGGGGTCGTCCCGAGCGCCATGGTGGGGACGCCGTGCTCGGTGCCGGGGAGCCCGGCCATGGTCGGCGGTCCCATCGCGAGGCGGACCGGCCCGGCGACCGGCAGGGCCTGCGGGCGCGGGAGGGTGGCGCCAAGCGCCTCGAGGCGCGCCGCGAAGGTGCTTGCGTCGGGGCGGTGCGCGACGTCGGGCGAGGCCGCCTCGCCGAGCACCGGCTGCAGGGGGCCGAGGGCGCCGTGGCCCGGGAGCGTCGCCCCGATGCGCGCCGCAAGCGTGCCCATCGCCGTGTCGAGCACGAAGGGGACGTAGCCGGTGAGCGACTCGAAGGCCACGAGCGCGAGCGAGTACACGTCGGCCCGCCCGTCGAGGACGAGCCCCTGGGCCTGCTCGGGCGATGCGTACCGGGCCGTCCCGACGGTGGCGCCAGCCGGCTCGGTCCACGCGCCCTCTGCAAGCGCGCGCGCCACGCCGAAGTCGGCGACGCGCACACGCCCCTCGTCGTCGAAGAGGAGGTTGGCCGGTTTGATGTCGCGGTGCACGAGGCCGCGCGCGTGGGCATGCGCGAGGCCGCGCGCCGCCTGGGCGGCCACCTGGGTCGCCTGGGCGACCGAGAGCCGCACGCCGCGCTCCAAGAGGTCGAGCAGGCTGCCGCCACCGAGGTACTCGAGGACGAGGTACGGGCCGCCCTCCTCCTCCCCCCAGTCAAAGACGCGCGCGATGTGGGGATGGTTGAGCGCGGCGGCCGAGCGGGCCTCGGCCCGGAAGCGCTTCAAGAAGCCCTGGTCGTTCGCGAGGCCGGGCTGGAGCAGCTTGATCGCGACGTGCCGCTGGAGCGACACGTCCTCGGCCAGGAAGACCTGGGCCGATGCGCCGACTCCGAGAGGCGAAACGAGCCGGTAGCGTCCGCCAAGGACTCGGCCGATGGCGTCGGTGATAAGCGGCATCGGAACGACCTCAGGCTACCTGGACGCGCTCGGACCGACGGGCATCACCCTGGTCACGACGGGCTTCAGGCCGAGGGCAGCTCCCCGGTCGCCAAGAGCCGCTCGAACGCCGACTCGTCGAGGATCGCGATGCCCAGCGCCTCCGCCCTGGTCAGCTTGGCCGCCCCCGGCGCCTCGCCCACGACCAGCGCGTAGGTGGACCTGGAGACCGAGCCGGGCGACTTGCCGCCCCGGGCCACGATGGCGGCCTCGGCCTCCTCCCTCGTGTACGCGCTGAGGGTGCCCGTCACGACCACCGAGCGTCCCAGAAGCGTCCTGTGCGTCTCCTCCCCTCGGGGTGCGGCGGCGCCCCCTCGGGCCTGGGTCGTCGTGAGCCCCGCGGCCACCAACCGGTCGAGCACGAGGCGGTTCGCCGGGTTGGCCAGGAACTTCACGACGCTGTCGGCGATGATCCGTCCCACGCCCTCCACCGCTGCGAGCTCGTCCTCGGACGCGCCACGCAAGGCCTCGAGCGAGCCGAACGTCGCGGCGAGCGCCCGCGCGACGGTGGGCCCGACGTGGCGGATGCCGAGGGCCACCAGGAGTCGGCTCAAGGGCTGGCGCTTCGATGCATCGATCGCGCCGAGGAGATTGGCCGCCGAGAGCGGCCCCATCCCCTCGAGTTCCACGAGCGGGGCGGCATCGAGACCGTAGAGGTCGGTCGGATCGGCGATCAGCCCGGCGCCCACGAGCTGGACGACCCGCATCTCGCCAAGGCCCTCGATGTCCATCGCCCCCCGGGAGGCGAAGTGGACGATGCGCTGCACCCGCTGGGCGGGGCAGTCGATGTTCGTGCAGTAGGTGTCGCTCTCGCCCGGCAGGCGCACGAGCGGGCCGCCGCACGACGGGCAGAGGGTGGGGAAGCGCCACCGGCCCCGCCGCCGCCTGGGGGCATCAAGGTGCGCCAGGACCGGACCGACCACCTCTGGGATCACGTCGCCCGCCTTGTGCACGAGCACCATGTCGCCCGGCCGCACGTCCTTCGCCCGCACCTGATCCTCGTTGTGCAGCGTCGCAAGCTGCACGGTCGAACCGCCCACGAAGACCGGCGACAGCCGGGCAAAGGGCGTCGCCCGCCCGGTCCGGCCGATCGACACCTCGATGTCGAGGAGGCGGGTGGCAAGCTCCTCGGGGGCGAACTTGAACGCGATTGCCCAGCGCGGGGCTCTCGAGGTCTGACCGAGCCGCCGGTGCAGGGCGAGGTCGTCGACCTTCACCACGACGCCGTCGATCTCGTAGGGCAGGTCGTGGCGGTGCTCCTCGAGCTCGTGGCAACGGGCGATCACCGCGTCGATGCCCACCACCCGCCGGGCGTCGGGGCTGACGGGGAACCCGGCCGCCCGGAGCTGGTCGAGCGCGCCGCTCTGGCTCTCGGGCGCCCACCGAAGCGTCGCGCCACCGCCCCCTTCCTCGGGGCTTGCGCCGTCGAGCTCGCCGATCTGGTACGCCCAGAACGAGAGGGGCCGGGAGGCGGTGATCTTCGGATCCTTCTGGCGCAGCGAACCGGCGGCCGAGTTCCTCGGATTGGCGAACACCTTGGCGCCCGCCGCGAGCTGGCGATCGTTCAGGGCTGCGAACTCCTTCGTCGGCATGTAGATCTCGCCCCGGACGGACAGGCGCTCGGGGACCGGGCCCGAGCGCCTACTGATCGCCTGGGGCACCGACGCGACGGTGGCGACGTTCGCCGTCACGTCCTCCCCCACCACCCCGTTGCCGCGCGTGGCGGCGCGCACGAACTGGCCGCGCTCGTAGGTGAGCGACATCGCGACGCCGTCGACCTTGGGCTCACAAGAGAACGCGAGCGTCGAGAGCTCGAGCTCGGGGGCGAGACGGAGGAGCCGTTCGGACCAGCTTCGCAACTCGGCCTCGCTCTGGGCGTTGTCGAGGCTCATCATCGGGATCTCGTGGCGGACCTCGGCGAAGAGCGGCGATGGGGCGGCGCCGACGGCCAGCGTTGGTGAGTCGGGCGTCGCGAGCTGCGGGTGCTCGGCCTCGATGCTCCGTAGCTCGCGGACGAGCGCGTCGTATTCGGCATCGGAGATCTCGGGGCTGTCGAGCACGTGGTAGCGCTCGTTGTGGTAGTTGATCGCGTCTCGCAGCTCGGCGGCGCGTGCCGCGAGGTCCCCCGAGGCCATCAGGCCGCGATCCCGGACCCGACCACCACGTCGGGATCGGCGGGGTCGTAGAGGGCGACGGTCTGGCCGGGTGCGACCGGGCGGACCGGTGCGCCGAAGCGCAGCACAGGCCCGTCGGCGCCACCGATGAGCCTCGCCGCCGTCGGCCGGCCGTGGGCGCTCAGCTGGGCGACCACCGCGGCACCGTCGTCGAGCGGGAGGTGGGTCCAGGTGATCGACCCGGGGTCGAGCGCGACGGCGAGCGTCGCCACCTCCTCTGCGGTGCCCACGGTGACGGTGCGCCCGACGGGGTCGACCGACTTGACGTACCGGCGCCGACCGTCGGGTGCGCGTGCGAATCCCCGCCGCTGGCCGACGGTCACGAGCTCCAGGGCATCGACGGCGCCGAGCTCCTCGGTGCCCGATGCATCGACGACCGATGCCCGGTGGAGCTCCACGCGCTCACCCAAGAAGCTGGCCCGACCGACGTCGCTGCGGATGAAGCACACGTCCTGGCTGTCGGGCTTCGCAGCGGTGCGCAGGCCGAGCTCGGCCGCCCGGGCACGCACTGCCGCCTTCGTCAGCCCGCCGATCGGCAGCAGGACCCGGGCCAGCTGGTGCTGGCCGAGCATCGAGAGCACGTAGGACTGGTCCTTGTCGGGATCGGCCCCCCGGCGCAGCTCGTGGGGTCGTCCCCCGGTTCCCCGGAGGACGCGCGCGTGGTGACCCGTCGCGAGCGCGTCGAACCCGAGCCGGTCGGACCGCTCGAGCAGGCGGTCGAACTTGATGTGGCGGTTGCACTCGATGCACGGATTGGGGGTCTTGGCGGCGGCATGTGCCGCGACGTAGGGCCCCACGACGGAACGTTCGAACGCCTCGGTCATGTCGAAGACGTAGTGCGCGATGCCGAGCTGCTGCGCGACTCGGCGCGCGTCGTCCACGTCGCCGACCGAGCAACACCCCGAGTCCGAGGACCCGCCCCAGAGCTTCAAGGTCGCGCCGAGCACCTCGTGGCCCTGCGCGACGAGACACGCCGCCGCCACCGAGGAGTCCACTCCCCCTGACATCGCGACCAGCACCTTCATGGGGGGCAGTCTGCCATCGGGGCGCGACCGCGCTTCGATCCGATCAGCTCCGGAGCCCGCCGACCGCCTCGGCGACGACGCCCGCTGCGAGGTCGATCTCCTCCACCGTGGTCGTGTGACCGAGGGTGAAGCGCACGGCCGAGCGTGCCTCGCGCGGGTCGACGCCCATGGCGAGCAGCACGTGACTCGGCTCGATCGCGCCGCTCGCGCACGACGACCCGGCCGACGCGTAGACGCCGCCGCGGTCGAGCATGACGAGCAGCTCCTCTTGGTCCACCCCCGAGAAGCGCAGGTGGCAGTGCGAGGGCAAGACCGCGTCGCGAGGCGCGCTCTGCGCCGTGTCGGGCACCGACGCGAGCAGCGTGTCGGCGAGCCGGTCGCGCAGCGCGCCGACCCGGGCGCACTCGTCGTCTCGGGTCTTGGCCGCGGCCCCAAGGGCCGTCGCCAGCCCGACGATCCCGGCCACGTCGTGGGTCCCGCTCCGACGCTCGTGCTCCTGGCCGCCCCCGTGCAGGACCGGGGCGATGCGGCACGGCTCGCGCACCACCAGAGCGCCCGCTCCCTTCGGGCCGCCGAGCTTGTGGGCGCTGATCGAGACGAGGTCGCAACCGGCGGTGCTCGTGGCGAGGTCCACGTAGGCGGCTGCCTGGACGGCGTCGGTGTGCAGCACGGCGCGCGGGGCGCGGCTGCGCACGACCCGCGCGACCGCGTCGAGAGGCTGGAGCGTCCCGACCTCGTTGTTGGCGCGCATCACCGAGACGAGGACGGTGTCCTCGCCGAGCGCTTCGCCGAGCGCGTCGAGGTCGATCACGCCCTCGGCCGACACGGCGACCTCCTCGACCCGCAACGTCCCCACCCCGTGCACCGCGGCGAGCCCGCGCGCCGCGGCGCGGAGCGGCTCGAGGACGGCCGCGTGCTCGACCCGGGAGCAGGCCGCCGCAATCGGGCCGCCGTGCCGGGCGGCCGCGGCCAGGGTGCCGAGCACGGCCAGGTGGTCGGCCTCGGTGCCCCCCGAGGTGAACACGATGTCCGAGGGGCGTGCTCCGAGCAGGGACGCCACGACCTCCCGGGACTCCTCGACCGCCCGGCGCGCCGCGCGGGCGCCGGCATGGGCACCCGAGGCGTTCGCGAAGATCTCGGACCCGAACGGCGCCATCGCCTCGGCCACCTCTGGGCGAAGCGGCGAGGTGGCCGCGTGGTCGAGATAGGCGGTGCGGCGCGTCAAGGGCGCGCCGTCAGGCGATCCAGACCGACTTGGCGTTGCAGAACTCCTTGATGCCGAGCGACGAGAGCTCGCGCCCGTACCCCGAGTGCTTGATCCCGCCGAAGGGGAGCTCCGGCGTCGAGGCGACCATCGCGTTCACGAACACCATGCCGGCATCGATCCCCTCGATGCACCGGCGCTGCTCGTCTTCCTCGGTGGCCCACACGCTCGAGCCGAGGCCGAAGGTCGTGCGGTTGGCCACGGCGATGGCCTCGTCGATGTCGGCCACCCGTTCGACGATCGCCACCGGACCGAAGACCTCCTCGCCAAAGACGCGCATCTCGGGCGTGACGCCGCAGAGCACCGTCGGGCGGTAGAACCACCCGTCGCCGTCGACCACCTCGCCTCCGCACGCCACCTCCGCACCCTTGGCGCGCGCGTCGTCCACCTGGGCCGCGATCTCGGCCCGCTGGGACTCGGACACGAGCGGCCCCACATCGGTGCCCGGGTCCATCGGATCGCCGACGTTGAGCTTGGCCATCGCGTCGACGAAACGCCCGATGAACGTGTCGGCCACGGCGTCGACCACCACGAAGCGCTTGGCGGCGATGCAGGACTGGCCGTTGTTCTGGACCCTCGCCTGCACGCCCACGCCGACGGCGCGCTCGAGGTCGGCCGAGGGAAGGACGAGGAAGGGGTCGGATCCACCGAGCTCGAGCACGCACTTCTTGAGCGCCCTGCCGGCGGCCGCGGCGACGCTTCGCCCGGCGGCCTCGCTCCCCGTGAGGGTGACGGCCGCGACGCGCTCGTCGGCGATGATGCCTGCCACCTCGCCCGACGAGACGAGCAGGGAGCTGAACGCGCCGTCGGGAAAGCCGGCCCGCCGGAACACGTCCTCGATCAGGATCGCCGCCTGCGGGACGTTCGAGGCGTGCTTCAGCAGGCCCACGTTCCCGGCCATGAGGGCCGGCGCCGCGAACCGGATGACCTGCCAGAGCGGAAAGTTCCACGGCATGATCGCAAGGACCGCGCCGAGCGGCTCGTAGCGGATGGAGGCGCTCGAGGCAGACGAGTCCACCTTCTCCTCGGAGAGGAAGCCCTCGGCGTGCTCGGCGAAGAAGCGCATGCACATGGCGCACTTGGCCACCTCGCCCTTCGCCGAGGCGTAGGTCTTGCCCATCTCGGACGTGAGGATCCGCGCGATCTCGGGCTGCTCGGCGTCGTAGAGATCGGCCGCGGCCCGCATCCACGTGGCGCGCTCCGCGAGCGAGGTGCGGCGGTAGCTCGCGAATGTGCGAGAAGCCATCTCGAGCTTGGCCTCGACCTCGTCGGGGGTGTGCTCGTCGAAGGATGCCTCGAGCTTGCCGGTTGCCGGGTTCACCGTCGCAAACGCCATGCGCGTTCCTTGCCCCCGGGGGCGGATCAGTCCTTGGGCTTGCGTCGCGGCTTCAAGGCGAACCACCAGATGCCGGCCATCGAGGCCAGCACGCCGGCCACCGCGGCGATCGGCTTGACGATCTTGCGCGCCCGCTCAGCCATCGCGTTGACCTTACCCGGTCCCCTCGAGCGTCCTGTCGGCGGGCCGGAGGCTCGCGCGCCCGGTCAGCTCGGGGCGCGCTCGATCCAGGCCCGCCCGGTCTCCTCGCCGAGCTCGATCGGGTCCCCTGGTCCCTCGCCGGCGCCCGAGCGGACCCCGACCGCCAGCACCTCCCGGGCGATCAGGTCGAAGTGCGCGGCGAGCCGCTCGGCGCCCTCCAAGCTGAGCACGATGCGGTCGACGACCTCGAGCCCGGCGTCCTTGCGCAGGTCCTGGACCTGGCGGATGAGGTCCCGGACCAGCCCACGGGTGCGCAGCTCGTCGTCGAGCGCGAGATCGAGGGCGACGACCTCGCCTCCCTCGCGCGAGACGGCGTAGCCCTCCTGCCCCCGCGCCCGCAGCTCGACGTCGTCCGCGCCGAGCTCGACGTCGCCGCCCTCGAGCTCGAGCACGATCGGCCTCCCGGCCTCGAGGTCGGCGGCGACGGCGGCCCCGTCCAGCGCCGCGAGCGCCTTCTTGGCCTCTTGGACCCGCGGACCGAGGCGCGGGCCGAGCACCCGGAAATTCGGGATCACCTCGAAGCTGATCAGCTGGCCGAGCTCGGCCGCCACCTCGACCCGATCGACGTTCAGCTCGGCCGCCACCACCTCGTCGAGCAGCTCGGGCGCGTTCGGCGGCAGGAAGACGAGGGCCCGCCGGAGCGGCTGGCGCACCTTGACGCCGGCCTCGCCGCGCGCTGCCCGCCCGAGCGACGAGAGCCGCCGGGCCTGGGCCATCCGCTCCTCGAGCGCCGGGTCGACCCGGGCCGAGTCCGGCGTCGGCCAGTCTGCAAGGTGGACCGAGGCATCGTCGCCCGCACCGGTCAGCGCCTGCCACATCACGTCGGCGACGAAGGGACAGAACGGCGCGAACACGAGCGCCATGGTGGCCAACGCCTCGTGCAACGTGGCGTGCGCCGAGAGGCTGTCGCTCTCGGGTGCATCGGGGTCGGTGTGCCAGAACCGTCGCCGGCTGCGACGCACGTACCAGTTGGAGACGTCCTCGACGAGCCGTCCGAACGCGACCGCCGCCCGGTACGGGTCATAGGTGTCGAGCGCCTCGGTCACCTCCGTGGTGGTCGTGGCGAGCCGCGAGAGGAGCCACCGGTCGAGCTCGGGCCGCTCGTCGTGGCCCGGGATGCCCGGGTCCGTCGGGTCGAAGTCGTTCGCCGCCGCGTAGGTCGTGAAGAAGCTGTAGGTGTTCCACAGCGTGAGCAGCGTCTCGCGCATCGCGACGTCGACTGCGTGCATGCTCGCCTGCGTCGGCGTCCACGGCGAGCCCTGGGCGAACATCCACCATCGCAGCGGGTCCGCCCCCCGGGAGTCGAGCACCTCCCAGGGGTCGAACACGTTCCCGAGCGACTTGGAGGCCTTCCGGCCCTGGGCATCGACGATGTGGCCGAGGCACACCACGTGGCGATAGGGCGCCTGCCCGAAGACGAGGGTGTTCACGGCGAGGAGCGAGTAGAACCAGCCCCGCGTCTGGTCGATCGCCTCGGAGATGAAGTCGGCCGGGTAGCGGAGTCGCTCCTCTGAGCCCGGGACGTGTGGGTACCCGACGCTCGCCGCCGGCATCGAACCCGAGTCGAACCACGCGTCGATCACCGGCTCGATGCGTCTCGCCTCGCCTTCGGAGCACTGGGGACAGTCGAAGACGACCTCGTCGATCACGGGGCGGTGCGGATCGAGCCCCCGCAGGTCACGCCCGGCGAGCTCCGAGAGCTCGGCAAGCGAGCCGACGCAGGTCACGTGGCCCGAAGGGCAGCGCCAGATCGGCAGCGGGGTGCCCCAGAACCGGTCGCGCGACAGCGCCCAATCGACGTTGTTCGCCAGCCACTCCCCGAAGCGGCCGTCCTTGATGTACGCGGGGTGCCAATCGATGGTCTGGTTGGCCGCCACGAGATCGGCCTTGCGGGTCGAGGTCGCGACATACCAGCTGGGCTTCCCCCAGTAGATGAGGGGCGTGCGGCAGCGCCAGCAGTGCGGGTAGGAGTGCACGTAGGGCATTCGGCGTTCGAGGTGCCCCGAGGCTGCCAACGCCTCGTTGATGTCGTGGTTCGCCTCGCGCACGTCGCGCCCCGCGAGCCAGCCAGCGGCCTCCGTGAAGCGGCCGTCGGGACCCACCGGGTTGAGGGTCGGCAGGCCGTTGTCCCGGCCCACCTGCCGGTCGACCTCACCGAAGGCCGGCGCGAGGTGGACGAGCCCGGTCCCCTCGTCGGTCGTGACGTAGTCCGCCGCCACGACCCGCCAGCCGTCCTCGGTGACGGCCGACACGTCGACGATGTCGAGCGGGCGACGGTAGCGCAGCCCCACGAGATCCGCCCCGGGCACCCTCGCGACGATGGTCGCGCCCTCGCCCATCGCCTCGGCGACGAGTGCCTCGGCGACGACCGTGCCGTCGACGACGGCGTAGGTGAGCTCCGGGTTGACCGCGACGCCGCTGTTGGAGACGAGCGTCCACGGCGTGGTCGTCCAGACGAGGAGCGACGTGGCGCCGCCGACGCGCCCGGCGTCGCCCTCGACGAGCGGAAGGCGCACATAGGCCGTCTCGTCCTCCACGTCGCGATAGACCTCGGGTTGCCCAAGCTCGTGGCTGGAGAGGCCCGTCCCGCAGCGCGGGCAGTACGGGACGACCTTGATGTCCTCGTAGAGCAGGCCCTGGTCGAAGAGCTGGCGCAGGTGCCACCAGACCGACTCCACGAAGCTCGGATCGAGCGTCCAGTACGCGTCGTCGAGATCGACCCAATAGCCGATGCGCAGCGTCAGCTCCCGCCACTGGCCGACGTAGCCGAGCACCGACTCGCGGCACAGCCGGACGAACTCGGCGATCCCGACCTCGTCCTCGATCTGGCGCTTGCCGCGGATGCCGAGCCGCTTCTCCACCTCGACCTCGACCGGCAGGCCGTGGGTGTCCCAGCCCGCCCGACGCGCGACGTAGTGGCCGCGCATCGTGCGGAAGCGGCAGAAGATGTCCTTGTAGACCCGCGCCCACACGTGATGCACGCCGGGCGCGCCGTTCGCCGTGGGCGGTCCCTCGTAGAAGATCCACGGCGGCGCGCCCTCGCGCTGGCGCACCGAGCGCTCGAAGACCCGGTGCTCCGCCCACCTGGCAAGCTCGGCACCCTCGAGCGCGACGAAGTCGACGTCGGCGGGGATCGGTCGGAACGTCGGGGTCACGGGGTGGTGGGGCTGGTCGAATGGCTCGGGTCCGATCGGCCGATCGGACCGCAGCAGCCTAGGGCCTTCGCGCCGGTTCCCCGTGCGTGGCCGGGGGCCGCGGCGCGCCACGGTGCTCGGCCCTGACTGCGCCCACGATCACGACCGGTTCCCTGCGAACCCGGTGCCGATGGCGTCGCGGGCACCGTGGCCATCGAGGCGCGCCGGCCGTCGCCGGGTCGCACCGGTCAAAGGCCCGATCGCCGTGCTCAGCCCACCGCGCGCGACGGATTTACAGCGACCACGTCGCGCGCCGCCACGAGGCGACCGTAGAGACCGTCGTCGGTCTCTACGAGCGACCCGAGGACTGCGTCCGCGATCGCGAAGGCCGGCCGGGCGCGCTCCTCGGGCTCTGGCACCGCGACGCACACCATGCGCGCCGCCTTCGCTGCGAGCACGCCCGCCGCCGCGTCCTCCCATGCGAGGCAACGCGTCGGTTCGACGCCGAGCTTCGCCGCCGCGCCGAGGTAGACGGCGGGGTGCGGCTTGCCGTAGGGCTCCTCCTCCGCCGAGTGCACGATCGCGAACTGGTCGGCCAGCTCGAAGTGCTCGAGGACCAGGCGGATCAGTCGGTACTCGGAGGACGACGCGATCGCGAGACGCAGCCCGTGGCGGTGGCACAGCTCGAGCGCCCGGTCGACGCCGGGCTGGAGTCGGCCCCGCTCCACGACGAGCTCGCAGACGCGGTCGACGACCCCGACCGCGACCTCCTCGGGCGAGGGCCCCGACCACGGGAACCGCTCGTGCCAGTACCGGGCGACCTCGACCACGAACATGCCCTGGGTCTGGCGTGCCTGCCCGACGTCGAGCGGCACGCCGAGGGCGCCCAGGATCTCGACCTCGGCGACCTGCCAGAGCGGCTCGGAGTCCACGAGGAGCCCGTCCATGTCGAAGATGGACGCGGCGAACCCGCCGGGGTCGACCGGCAGACTCACCGTGGGTGGCTCGACGGTCCGCTCAGGCGGGTAGGCGTGCGGCGATCGCCCCGAGGACCGCGGGGTCCTCGGGCTCGGTGCGCGGGCGGAACCGTGCGACCACCTCGCCCGAGGGTGCGACCAGGAACTTCTCGAAGTTCCACTGGATGTCCCCGGCATTCCCCTCGTCGTCGGCCTTCTGGGTCAGCTCCGCGTAGAGCGGGTGGCGCCCCTCGCCGTTGACCTCGATCTTCTCGAAGAGCGGGAACGACACCCCATAGGTGGTCGAGCAGAACTCGGCGATCTCCTCGGGGGTGCCCGGCTCTTGGCCCATGAACTGGTTGCACGGGAAGCCGAGCACGCTGAAGCCCTTCTCGGCGTAGTTCTTCTGCAGCCGTTCGAGCCCCTCGTACTGGGGGGTGAGACCGCACTTGGATGCCACGTTCACCAAGAGCAGCGCCTTGCCCCGGTACGGGGCGAGGGATGACTCGTTCCCATCGAGCGTGGCAATCGGGATGTCGTAGAGGCCCATGGCGGCAGGCTAACGGAAGCGCTGGCAGGACGTCCGGGCATCGGGACGACACCAGCGGGCCCGTTTCGCTGCTACGCCTTACGTAGTTACGTAGTACGTAGTACTATGCCGTCGTGCGCGGGCCCACCCAACGGCGGAGCAACGACCCGCCGCTCTTGATCTTGACCAGCCTGGCGAGCGGTCCCAAGCACGGGCACGCGCTCGCCAAGGACATCGAGGGGTTCGCCGGCGTGTCCCTCGGCCCCGGCGCCCTCTACGGCGCGATCACCAGGCTCGAAGAGCGCGGCCTGATCGAGCCCCTCCCGAGCGAGGAGCGCCGCCGGCCGTACCGGATCACGCCGGCGGGCGCCGACGCGCTGGCGGCCTCGGTTGCCGAGATGCACCGGCTGGCGCTCGAGGGTGCGGGTCGGCTCGGGCTCTCCCTCGGGGCGATCCCATGACCTCCGAGCGCGCCCTCGAG
>DAHUZM010000018.1 GCA_027306525.1 Acidimicrobiaceae bacterium | reverse complement strand
GGGGGCTCGATGCGCCAGGCCGGGGTGATCGCGGCCGCCGGCCTCGTTGCACTCCGGACCATGGTCGAGCGGCTCGCGGAGGACCACGAGCGAGCCCAGCGGATCGCCACAGCGGTGGCCGAGCGGTGGCCCGAGTCAGGGTTGGACCCCGCTCGTTCGCCCACCAACATCGTCGTGTTCGAGCACCGCGACCCGCGTGCTCTGGTCGCCCACCTCGAGGGACACGGGGTGCTGGGCGGGACGATCGCGCCCGGTGTCGTGCGATTGGTCACCCACCACGACGTGGATGACGATGGGGTCGAGCGCACCCTCATGGCGTTGCAGGTGGCGCCATGAGGGTGCCGATGGAGCAGGGGAGGACGAAGTGAAGGTCCGGATCGGCGTGAGCGCGTTGCGGGGGGAGAGCGATGCGAGCATCATCGGCGGGCTGGCCGACGACATCGAGGAGCTGGGTTTCGACTCGCTCTGGCTGCCCGAGATCCTCACCCAGCCCCTCTACGACCCGATCGTGGCGCTCGCCTGGGTTGGCGGGCGCAACACGAAGCTGAAGCTGGGCACGACGGCGCTCTTGCCCGGGCGTCACCCGCTTCGGCTGGCCAAGCAGGTTGCGACGGCCGACGTCTTGACCGGGGGGAGGTTCCTGCTCACCCTCGTGCCAGGTCTGAACCAGGCCCCCGAGCGCGAGGCGGTCGGGGTGGACACCGCTCGGCGGCCGGCCGTGATCGACGAGCTCCTGCCGGTGCTGCGCGACCTGTGGGCCGGCAAGACGGTGGGTCACGAGGGCCCGACCGGCCGTTTCCCGCCAACCGAGCTGTGGCCGTTGCCCGTCCAACAGCCGTACGACGTCTGGCTTGGCGGCATGGCCCGTTCGTCCCTCGTTCGCTGTGGTCGCCTGGCCGACGGCTGGTTGCCGTCGTTGTGTTCTCCCGAGGAGGCCGCCGCTGGGCAGAGGGTGATCCTTGAGGCGGCCGACGAGGCGGGGCGCTCGATCAGCCCGGAGCACTTCGGCGTGAACGTCGTCTATGCCCATGAGCAACTGGACGACCGCGTGGTCGCCGCCCTTGCGGCGCGCTCGCGTGGCCGCGACCCGCGCCCGCTCGTGCCGGTCGGACCAGGAGCCCTGCGGGAACGTCTGGAGTCATTCCTCGCCGTCGGGTTTTCCAAGTTCGTCGTCCGGCCCATCGCGCAGCCTTCGTCGTGGCGCGGCGAGCTCGAGGCGCTCTTTGCCGCCGTGGGAGACCTGCAGAGCTAACCGGGGCCCGGAGCGGACCCGGCCGAGGGGGGACCACCGAGGATGCCTGAGCGTCGGGCGTGCGCCAAGGCGGCGGCACCGAGGAACAGGACGGCCGAGGCGATCTCGATCACCAGCGCGACGAGACCGTCGGGCGCGTTGAACACGTCTTGGAATCCGAACAGCCCGTAGTTGACCGAGATGAGGAATGCCCCGAGCGTGGCCAGCATGATGGTCGCTCCGAGTACGGCACTCCAGACGCGGCGCACGACCGCCGCCCCGAGGGCAAGGACGATCGAGCCGACCCCCTGGGCGACGAAGAGGGTGCCGATCGTGGCGATGCGTCGGTAGCCGACGTCGAAGTACAGGTGCAGATGGATGGCGCCCGAGGCGATCATGAGGGCGGCCGCGCCCCACGTGAGGAGGTTCACGCCGAGGGGGTGGGCCGAGCCGTCGGCAGCCAGCGCCCTCAGCAGCGCGTTCGAATGCCTGTCTTGGCGCCTGTCACCCTCCTCGTCGATGGACCCCGAAGCCTGCCGGGTCGGGCGGGACTCAGTACCCGTAGCCGTACCCCGGTGATCCGCTCGTCGTCGTGGGCGGCGACTTTCGCGGTGTCGACGAACTTGCGAGCGACGCGCGCTTCTTGGTGGCGGCCCACCAGGTGCTTGAACCCTGTGCGATCCCGTTGCCGTTGACGGCGCCGGCATGCGTATCGAGGGAGTAGGTGTAGAGGGGGTGCTTGTGCCAGGTGACCTGGTGCTTGCCGCCATTCAGCACGGTACCGAGGCCGACCACGCCGCGTCCGCCCCGAGGCCTGACGCCCTTTGCGACCGTGACCGGTGGCCAGAGGCTCGCACACCCGCCGGTGCAGGTGGGCTTGTTCGCGGTGTCGCCGGTGAAGATGTAGACGGTCATCCCGTTCGCGGTGACGAGGATGTCGCCCAGGGTGCCGTGCTTCACGAGCTTGACCGTCAGCTTCGGGTGGGCGGCCTTGAGCGTGTGCCGCGAGTGGGCGTGCTTGGCCGTCCGTCGCGAGTGAGCGGCCGCCGCGGCGGCCTCGGTCCCGAGCACTCCGAAGCCCACGCCGAGCGCTGCCAGGACCATCACCAGCCGTGCGACTCGAATCCGAGCGGTTCCCCGTCCCTTCGACCCCTCGTGGCGCATGCGTGTGGCTCCTTTGGTCGTGTCCAGGCGTCGGATCTCAGTGTGTCCCGGCCCTCCGAGAAGGTGTACGTCGGAGGACGGCGAGCGGATTGCGCCGGCGGCTCGGGGCACGCAATCTCGTCGGCGTGGCCCGCCGTACACCCTGCGATGGGACAATGGCGCAGCATGGCACCGGACGTGCTCCCAATGCTGAGCGGATGACCGAGCTTTCCGACGAGGCGCTCTTGGCGGGGATGGCAATCGGCGACGAGACCGCCGCCATCGCCTTCGTCCGCCGGTACCAGCGACGCGTCTATGGCCTTGCGCTCTCGATCGTGGGTGAGCGGCGCGCCGCCGAAGACGTCGCGCAGGACGCCCTTCTCCGGGTCTGGCGTCACGCGCAGGTGTTCGACCCCCGACGCGGGGCGGCCGCCGTGTGGGTGCTGGCGATCACCCGCAACCTGGCGATTGACGCCATCCGGGTGCGCCGCCCCACCCCCCTCGACCCGGCCAGCTTCTTGAGCCTGGGCTCGGCGAGCGACGAGGGTGTGCCCGACGAGGCGGCCGAGACGATCGACCGTGCGCCCGAGATTCGTGAGGCGCTCGCCACGCTGCCCCCCGAGCAACGCCGGGCGGTCATGCTGGCCGTCGTCCACGGACTGACCGCAGCGGACGTGAGCGAGCGTGAGTCGATTCCCCTCGGCACGGCCAAGACTCGGATCCGCACCGGTCTGCAGAGGCTTCGGCGCGCCCTCGAAGCCCAGGTGCGGTTCCCGTGAGCACCGTTCCTTCGGGCTGCGGCCGCCTCGAGGGCGAGCTCGTCGAGCTGGCCCTCGGCACCCTGAGCGGGACGCAGCGTGCGACGGTGCTCGCTCACGTGCAGGGTTGCGCGCGCTGTCGGGAAGAGGTCGAGCGGCTCTCCTCGGTTGCCGACGCGGTGCTCGCGACGGCCCCCGAGGCCGAGCCGCCGCCGGGGTTCGAACTGCGGCTCTTCGAGCGGATGGGTCTCTCGCGACCTCGGCACCGGTGGGCACCCCGTCGGCGCGCCGCCCGGGTCACCCTCGCGCTCGGCGTGGTGGCCGGCGCGCTCGGAGCGGGTCTCGGAGCCGGACTTTCGGCGGCATCCGGCGGGCCAGCCGCGCTCGCAGCACCCATCGCCGCCGACCTCACGGCGCAGCATTCGATCCGCGGCGAGGTCTACCTCGCAGCAGGGTCTCCGGGCTGGCTTTTCATGTCGGTCCAAGGGGTGGGCGTGACCGGGCTCGTCACCTGCAAGGTGCGGAGCACCGACGGGAAGACCGCAACGGTCGGCAACTTCTGGATCCAAGGTGGAGCGGGGAGCTGGGCCTATGAGCTCCCGGTGCCGGCCGCCCAGGTGCGCTCGGCGTGGATCGCGAGCGGCGGCGTCGTGCTCGCCTCGGCGAAGCTCAACGGCTGAGGGCGACGCGCCTAGTACCGGTAGGTGTCGGGCTTGTAGGGGCCCTCAGGTGACACCCCGATGTAGGCGGCCTGATCTTCACTCAGCGTCGTGAGCTTCACTCCGAGCGAATCGAGATGCAGCCGGGCAACCTTCTCGTCGAGGTGCTTGGGCAGCACGAAGACCTTGTTCTCGTAGTGGCCGGCCTTGGTGAAGAGCTCGATCTGCGCCATGACCTGGTTGGTGAACGAGTTCGACATGACGAAGCTCGGGTGACCCGTCGCGTTGCCGAGGTTGAGGAGTCGGCCCTCGGAGAGGACGATCACCGCGTGCCCGTCGGGGAAGATCCACTTGTCGACCTGGGGCTTCACGTTGACCTTGGTGATGCCCTCGACCTTGGCGAGGCCGGCCATGTCGATCTCATTGTCGAAGTGGCCGATGTTGCCGACGATCGCCTGATGCTTCATCGCCGCCATGTGCTGCGCCGTGATCACGTTCTTGTTACCGGTCGCCGAGATGAAGATGTCCGCCTCGTGGACAACCTCTTCGATGGTGGTGACCTGATAACCCTCCATGGTCGCCTGCAGCGCGCAGATCGGATCGACCTCGGTCACGATGACTCGTGCACCCTGCCCGGCCAGGGACTCGGCACAACCCTTCCCGACGTCCCCGTACCCGCAGACGACGGCGACCTTGCCGCCGATCAGGACGTCGGTCGCCCGGTTGATGCCGTCCACGAGGGAGTGGCGGCACCCGTACTTGTTGTCGAACTTGGACTTGGTGACTGAGTCGTTCACGGTGATCGCGGGGAACAACAGCTCACCACTCCGTTCCATCTCGTTGAGCCGGTGCACCCCAGTCGT
>DAHUZM010000011.1 GCA_027306525.1 Acidimicrobiaceae bacterium | reverse complement strand
ATCGATCCCGCACGCGGCCACCACCGCGGCGTCCGCTGCGAGGGCGACCGAGCGGGCCAGCGCCTCCTCGCCACCGTGGTACCTGGCGGGTCCGCGCGTGGCGAGGGAGAGGAGCCCGGGCCGGGTGACCTCGAGGTCCGGGGCGAACGAGGCCACCGCCCTTACAACCGGTTCGAAGGCCCGCGCCTCGCGTGCCTCGTCGCGCTGGAGCACCACGAGACCACCGCAGCGGGCCTCCGCGCTACGCCGGCGCATCCCGAGCCCGACCCCCCGCTCGCGGGCCGCTGCCGAGCATGCCGCCACCCGCCCGGCGGACAGCACCGCCACCGCCTCGCCCGCCCCGTGCCCCGACGAGGTCACCGGCCAGTCGGGGCACCATGCGACCAGGGTCCGCGTTACCCCGCCCACGCGATCGCCTCGGGCTCGTCACGGACGGCCGGCGCGCCGAGGGACGCAGACCTTGGCCCCCTGGAGGTCAGGCGTCCCTCGGGGCCCGGCAGCCAGCAGGGCACGACCAGCGGGCGGGCGGATGCCCGGCGCCTGGAGACCACCACGCTGCCGCGTCGTCGCCGAAGGGTGCCCCACCCGGTGCCCAGGCCCTCCCAGCGCTCCATCTCGCCGGCGAGCTCGAGATCGGGGCGCTCCGGCCATGCACCGGAGCCCCCCAGCACCACCAGCACCGAGCCGCGTTGGCGCGCCCGCGCCGCGAGGCGCCGCGCGTCGGCCGGGCGGCACCGTCCAGGCGGGCGGAGGACCACGATGTCGAGCGCGTCCAGGAGGACGGCGGCGGCCGGACCCCAGCTCGCGCCGGGCTCGGGGACGAGGACAGCCCGCCCGAGGTCCACCCCCATGGCGGCGGCGGCCTCGACCCCGAGCTCGGGCAGTCCGACCACCGCCCCCCATGAGCCGGTCACCAGCGGCTCCACCAGGAGCGACAGGGCGAGGGTCACGCCACCGGGTCCCGAAACGCCCACCACGCTGCCGCGCTGGAACCCCGCGGCGGGGAGGAACGGGCGCAGCGGCTCGGGGGCCGGGAGCACCCGCTCGAGCGCGAGCGGTCCTTGACCGACCTGGGCGGGCGAGGGGGTTCCTCCGCTCACGGCCAGGAGTGTAGCGAACGTATGTTCGCTTTTCTAAATGGAGGGTCGGGCCCCGGTCACGCGACCGGAGCCTCGGCCGGCTACCCGCCCTGACCCTGCCCGTGGTGCCCCGGGCCACCGCCACCGGGCGGGCCGGGCGCGCTCGGTGCCGGTGCATCCGTTGACGGCGGCGGGGCGGCCGTCGTGGTCGTGGTCGTCGTGGCACCGAGCGCTCCGGCGAGCGCCGCCACGTCGGTGGTGAGGATGGAGGCCTCCGTCGGGGTGATCGACGAGGAGGACGCGCCGTCCGCGATGAGCGCGTCGATCTGGCCGAGATCGTTACCGACCGTCGCCGAGCCCCAGTTCTGGTCGGCGGCCATCAGCACCTGGTCGAGCTCGTGCAGGATCTGTGCACCGACGTCTTGGCCAACGGATCCCTGACTGATCCCGTTCTGCACGTCTCGCACCAGGGCCGCCGAGGTGGTGGCGGTCGTCGGGACGGTCGTCGTGGTCGTGCTGGTCGTCGTGGTCGTCGCATGCCGCAGCGTCGTGGACGGGTCGTTGTGCCCCTTGGCGGCGCGGGCCGGATCCGGGCCCGAGGCCGCCCACAACGCGAGCGCGATGGCGATCGCCACGATCGCTGCGAGGGGAACAAGCCGACGATCGAGCCACCGGACGCGGTCGGTCCGTTCCGGGGCCCCTGTGCCCCTGGCGCGGCCCGAGGCACCCGGCGCGGGCATCACCGAGGTGGGTGGCTCCCCCTCCTCGAGCATGCCCTGGGGAACGGTCTCGTCCACGGGCTCGGCTCCCGCACGTGGGATCGGCACGATGAGCGGGCTCGTCGTCTCCTTGGGCTGCCAGCCCACCTTGAAGGCCGGCCCCGCCACCATGCCTGCGACCTCCGACGCGCTCGGGCGACGGTCGGCGGCGGGATCGAGCATGGCGCTCAAGACGAGTCGCCAGGGCATCGGCAGGTCCGGAGGCGGTTGCAGCGAGCCCGCGAGGCGGCGAGCCACCACCTCGCTCGGCGTGCCCTCGAACACCCTGGCCCCGAGCAGACACTCGAGCAGCGTGAGACCGAGCGACCACACGTCGGCCGCCGTGCCCACCGAATGGTGCTCGATCTGCTCGGGCGCCATGTAGGCGGCGGTGCCGAGCGTCGTGCCCGTCATGGTCATGGACGCCGAGTCCACGAGGCGCGCGATCCCGAAGTCGGCCAGGCGCACGCGCTTTGCCGGGCCGAGGAGCACATTGGCCGGCTTGACGTCGCGATGCACCATCCCGCGCTCGTGCACGTACGCGAGGGCGTCGGCAAGGGCGGCTGCGAGCGCAGCCGTGCGCTCGGGGGAGAGCGGGCCCTCGCGCAGGCGGTGGGCGAGGGTCGGCCCCTCGACGAGCTCGGTCACGAGGTAGGCCTGCCCGTCGTACACGCCCGCGTCGAGCAGGCGCACGAGGTTCGGATGGTCGAAGGATTCGAGTGCCCTGGCCTCCTCGGCCAGGCGCCTCGCGAACGAGGACTCCGAGGTGCCCACGAGCTTGAGCGCGACCGCACCGAAGGACCCATTCTCGTCGTGGGCGCGGAAGACCTCCGACATCCCGCCCCGCCCGAGCCGGCCCTCCAGCCGCCACCGACCCCCGATCAGCGCGAGGATGGCCCCCCGCCCCTCCCCCAGGGCCGCCGTGGGGACGCTCAGGCCGCCGTTCGCCAACGGCTCGTCATGCAGCGTGGTGCGCTGGGGCTTTGAGGAGGGCGGCACCATCGACTCCTACCCAGGTTCGACCCTCGGGACGCCCTCGGGTCCTCCCAGGTGCGAGACCCGTACCCCACATCGCCGACACCCATGCCAACCGACCGACGCCTTCTCGAAGCTCCCGTGCGTCCGAATCCTTGCGATCGGAGGTTCGCGTCGATGGAACAGCCAGCGCGAGGACTCTCCTCGACCGCTCGGAGGCGTCCCGTGGCGCTGCGGACCGCGAAGCGTCCGCCTCTGATCCCGCGCGCGAGGGGTCGCGCGGTCGGGGCCGTTCGCTCGAAGCCGCCACCGCGCCGTCGAGGTGTCGCGCGGAGCCATCGGGGCCCTCCGAGCTCGGCGACTCGCGCGGCTCGCACCCGAGCACGGCTCGCTCGTTTCTCGTCGCCATTCGCATGCGCCCGCTCGCCCTGGCGGGGCGATCGTGAACCGGTACCATCCTGGCCGTGGCTGACGCAGCCGTCGTCGGCTCGGGACCCAATGGACTCGCAGCGGCGATCACGCTCGCGCGGGCCGGTCTCGCAGTCGACGTCTACGAGGGAGCCCAGACGCCGGGGGGAGGATGCAGGACCGCGGAGCTCACGCTGCCCGGATTCCGCCACGACGTCTGCTCGGCGGTGCACCCGCTCCTCGTGGCGTCGCCGTTCTTTCGCAGCATCGACCTCGAGGGACTCGGGGTGCGCCTTGGCACCCCGAGGGTGCAGTTCGCGCATCCGCTCGATGACGGCCGGGCCGGTGCGGTCGTGGCCTCGGTGAGCGAGACCGCCTCGATGCTCGGTCGCGACGAGCGGACCTATCGACGGCTGTTCGAGCCGCTCGTCCGCAAGCTCGACACCATCCTGGCGAGCGTGCTGCGTCCGATCCGCCCATTTCCGCCGCCCCCCCTCGACGTGGCGCGCTTCGGCCTGCGGGGCCTGGTGCCGGCGTCGCGCCTCGCCCGCCGCTTCGAGACCGACGAGGCGCGGGCGATCGTCGCCGGAGCCGCCGGGCACGCGATGCTCCCGCTCTCCTCCCCGGTCACCTCTTCGTTCGGGTTGCTCTTCCTCTCCGTGGCCCATGCCCTCGGCTGGCCGATGGTGGAGGGCGGGAGCGCGTTGATCGTGGCCGGACTGATCGAGGAGCTCGGGTCGCTCGGCGGACGCGTGCACACCGAGCGGTGGGTGAAGAGCCTCGAGGACGTGGGCGGTGCGCGCACGGTGCTGCTCGACGTCTCGCCCCGCCAGTTCGTCGACCTCGCCGGGGAGCGCCTGGGCCGGGCCCGGCGCCCCTTCGAGCGGTTCCGATACGGCCCGGGGGTCTGCAAGGTCGACTGGGCGCTCTCGGGCCCGGTGCCATGGGAGGCCGAGATCTGCCGGGAGGCCGGGACCGTGCACGTCTGCGGCCCGCTCGAGGAGGTCGAGCGCTCCGAGGCTGACGTGCGTGCGGGCCGCCACTCGGAGCAGCCCTTCTGTCTCGTGTCCCAGCCCTGCGTGGTCGACCCGAGCCGGGCCCCCGAGGGGCGCCACACGCTGTGGGGGTACTGCCACGTGCCGTCGGGCTCGACCACGGACATGACCGAGGCGATCGAGGCGCAGATCGAGCGCTTCGCCCCGGGATTCAAGCGGCTGGTCCTCGCGCGCTCGACGATGACCGCCCTCGAGATGGAGGCCTACAACCCCAACTACATCGGCGGGGACATCAACGGCGGGAGCTGCGACCTGCGCCAGAGCGTCCTACGCCCCACCGCTCACTGGAACCCCTACCGGACCCCGCTGAAAGGCGTCTATCTCTGCTCCGCTTCGACCCCACCGGGCGGAGGGGTCCACGGCATGTGCGGGATGCTGGCCGCGCAAAGCGCCCTCGCGGATCTCGGCGCCTGATCGCGCCGGGGCGGGCCCGATGGGCTGCAGCGTGAAGGTGGGCTCGGCCTCGAGCCGGATCGGGGCGCCGTCGGCTCGGCACCAGCCGGGTCCTTAGCCCGGACGACCCTTGGGTCTGGGGCGGGGCCGCTGGTCGGCGATCTCCGCCTCGAGATCGACACGTCGGGCCCGCATCCGATCGCCTCGCGCCAGGCATTGGTCGCGGAACTCCCCGATGCGCTCCAGGCGCTCGTTGATCCGCTGCACGAGGGTCTCGTTGGCGGCGATGGCGTCCTCGAGCAGGCCGAGGCGCTTGGGCGTGGGCGCGCTCGCCCGGGTGGCCCGGCGGACCCGTTCCAAGGTGTCCTCCGACGCGAGCACGTCGTGGATCTCGGCCAAGGTGAGGCCGAGCAGGTCCTGGAGCTCTCTGATGTGGACGACCCGCTCGCGTTCGGCGAGTGAGTACAGGCGCTCCCCGCTCCCCCGGTGGGCGACCGGGCGGAGCAGCCCGATCTCCTCCCAGTAGCGCAGGGTGCGGGAGGTGAGGCCGGTCTCCTTGGCCATCTCACCGATGCGCAGCCGAGGTTCGTCCTCGGCCCTCGTGTCGGGTTCCGCACGCGTGTCGGTCACCCGGCCTCCACGATGGCCGCCTCGAAGGAGGCCTCGGCATCCCCTGCCTCGTCGGGCTCGGCGTAGATGTACTTCCCGCCGCGCATCCATGAGGCCGCCGCAGCGACGAGCGATGCGATGACGGCAAAGTCGAAGGCCGTCCGCAGCCCCCGCGAGAAGGCGCCCGAGATGAGGTGGGGGAAGTAGCTCCTCGCGAGCAGGTGGGTCGCGTTGGCCCTGGGCAGGTGCGCGAGGACCACCGGTCCGAGAAGGTGCTGCATAGGGCTGTAGCCGAGGAAGGCTGCGAACAAGGTGGACACGGGCGGGAGGTGGGCGACGCGTGTCGCGTCGGACAGCGGGACGTGCTGGGAGACGAGGCCGTGGAGCAGGTTGGTCGAGAGCGTCGAGCTCAGTCCGACGATCATGAGCGTGAAGAAAATGCCGATCGAGAGCACCTGGGCGGCGTTCTGGAAGGTGGTGTTCATCCCGGCGCCCACCCCCCGGTGCGCCGCCGGGAGCGCGTTCATCACCCCGGCGCGGTTCGGGGCGGCGAAGGCGCCCATGGCGAGCCCATTCATGAGCAGCAGCGGAGCGAACACCCCGTAGGAGAAGTTCACCGGCAGCAGCTCGAGCAGGAGGAAGCTCGCAGCGGCGGCGATCATCCCCCCCGTCGCGAACGGACGCGACCCGAAACGGTCCGAGAGGATGCCCGACACCGGGCCGGCGAGCAGGAACCCGGCGGTCAGGGGAAGCATGTAGATCCCGGCCCACAAGGGGGTCTGTGCGGCGTTGTAGCCGTGGAGGGGTAGCCAGATTCCCTGGAGCCAGATGATCAGCATGAACATCAGGCCGCCACGGCCGATCGCGCTCAAGAGCGTCGCGACGCTCCCGGCGCTGAACGCACGGATCTTGAAGAGCGAGAGCCGGAACATCGGGTCGGGCACCTTGGACTCGATGAACACGAAGAGGGCGAGCAACGCCACGCCCGAGGAGATCATCGAGAGCACGAACGTGCTCGTCCAACCCATGCTCGACCCGCCGTGGGGCTGGATGCCATAGGTGATCCCGACCATGAGGACGATGAGACCGACGGCGAAGGTGAGGTTGCCGAGCCAGTCGACCCGCGCCCTCGTTCGCCTGGGCACCTCGCGCAGCTTGAGATAGGCCCACACGGTGCCGAAGAGCCCGACGGGCACCGAGACGAGGAAGATCAGCCGCCACTGGATGGGGCCCAGGATCCCGCCGAGCACGAGGCCGACGAACGAGCCGCTGATCCCGAAGACCTGGTTGATGCCGAGCGCCATGCCGCGTTGGTGCTCGGGGAACGCATCGGTGAGGATCGCGGAGGAGTTGGCGAACAAGAACGCTGCGCCCACGCCTTGGAAGACGCGCATGATGACGAGGTACAAGGCTGCCGTCGTGCCCGACATCCAGGTGACGGTGAGCAGCAGCGAGAAGAAGGTGTAGATGGCGAAGCCGAGGTTGTACATCCGGACGCGGCCGTAGAGGTCTCCGAGCCGCCCCAGACTGACGACGAGCACGCTCGTGACCACGAGAAAGCTCAGGATCATCCAGAGCAGGTAGAAGCTGTTGCCGGGGAGCAGCGGATCGAGCTTGATGCCCTTGAAGATGTCGGGGAGGGCGATCAACATGATCGACGAGTCGATGGTCGCGAGGAACACCCCGAGCGTGGTGTTGGAGAGGGCAATCCACTTGTAGCGGTCGGTGTCCTCGATCGGCCGATAGCGACGATCCGACCATGCGCCGTCGGACGCTCCGGGCGACTCGTCGCCCCCGCCCGACCCGTTACCCCTGAACCCAAGGCTCACCGGATCGTCACCGCTGTCGAGCCCTTCGAGATTGGTTTCCGTTCACGTCAACGGTAATCCTAGTGGCAGGGACCCCGCTCGGCACCGCGCCCGATCGAGCGCGGGCGGCGAAGATGGCGCGGTGGCCCGAAGAGACCCCCGACGTCCGGCGAGATGGCCGCTCGCCGGGGCACTGATCGCAGCGGTGCTCGCGCTCCCCGTCCCGGCGCCGGCCGCCTCGCACACCAGCGCCGGCTGGACCGTCTACCACCACGACCCGGCGGGGCGCGGGGTCGCCCCCCCGGTCAACCTGTCACCGGCGCATCTGTCGTGGAGGTCAACCGCCCTCGACGGCCAGCTCTACGGCGAGCCGCTCGTCGACGGGTCGAGCGTCGTGGTGGCGACCGAGAACGACACCGTCTATGCGCTCAACGTCGTGACGGGCGCGATCCGCTGGTCGACCCACCTCGGCCCGCCGGTCACCGCGTCCCGCCTCCCCTGCGGGGACATCTCCCCGACGGTCGGCATCACCTCGACGCCGGTGATCGACGCCCACCGCCGCGAGGTCTTTGTCGTCGCCGACCTCGGCGGCGCGAGCGCCCCCCGCCACCTCCTGTTCGGGCTGCGACTCTCATCGGGTTCGGTCGAGCTTCGACGGCCGGTCGACCCACCGGGCGTCGACACGGCGGCGCTGCTCCAACGCAGCGCGCTCACGCTCGACCGCGGCCGCGTCGTCTTCGGCTACGGCGGCAACTACGGGGACTGCTCGACCTATCACGGTTGGATCGTCTCGGTCCCCGAACGCGGGGGCCCGACGCGGACCTATGAGCTCGACGCGGCCCCGGGCGAGGCCCAGGGTGCCGTGTGGCTCGGCGGGGCTGCACCGGAGATCGACGGGCACGGCAACGTCTGGTTCGCTGCCGGGAACGGATCCGTCGTGACCCCCGGCGCGCCCTATGACGGGAGCGACTCGGTGGTGGAGCTCTCGGCCAGGTTGCAGCTGCGCCAGTACTTCGCCCCGAGCGACTGGACCGCTGACAACGCGCACGACCGTGACCTCGGCTCGGGCGCACCGGCCCTCGTGGCCAATGGGCTCGTGGTGCAAGCCGGCAAGTCCGAGCGGGCCTTCTTGCTCTCCGCCACGCACCTCGGCGGCATCGGCGGCCAGCGCGCGACCCTCGAGCCATTCTGCGGCGGCGACGTCGACGGTGGCAACGCGGTCGTGGGCGACGTCGTCTTCATGCCCTGCCAGCGTGGGATCGTGGCGGTGCGCGCCACCGCGACTCCGCCCAGAATCACCGTGCTCTGGCAGGCTCCGGGCGTGGGCGGGCCGCCGATCGTCGCCGACGGACAGCTCTGGGCGATCAGCCAGAGCGGGCTGCTCGAGGCGCTGAACAGCGCCACCGGCGCGGTCGTTCAGCAGTTCGCGATCGGTCGCACGGCCAACCACTTCCCCACTCCCTCGGTGGGCGACGGCCGCCTGTTCGCCCCCGGCCTCGACCGGGTGTTCGCCTTCGCCGGAGGCTGAGGCCGGTGGGGCGCCTCAACGCGAGTTGATGAGGGTCCGCGACGCCATCTCGAAGTATGCGATCAGCTCGGCCGTGGTGTCGGCATCGACGCCCGATTCCCGGACGGCACCGGTCATGTGATCGAGCCATGCGTCGCGCTCGGCCAGCCCGATGACGAAGGGAGCGTGGCGCATGCGCAGACGGGGATGTCCGCGCTGCTCGCTGTAGGTGGGCGGTCCGCCCCAGTACTGGCCGAGGAAGAGGGCGAGGTGCTCGATCGATTCTCGAAGATCATCGGGGTACATCACCCGGAGGGTCTCGTCGCCCTCCACCGCCTGGTAGAAGCGCTGGACGAGGGCGTCGAAGTATGGCTGGCCGCCGACCCTCTCGAACAACGTGCCCACGCACACGACGGTAGACGCCTTCCGAGCGTCTCGGGGCGCCACTCGACCGGCTCCTACACTGTTCGATCGTCCCCGGCAGGGGCAGAG
>DAHUZM010000006.1 GCA_027306525.1 Acidimicrobiaceae bacterium | reverse complement strand
ATCTGGCCGGCCATCTCGACGCCTGTCGGTCCCGCCCCGACCACCGCGAAGGCGAGCAACTCGGCGCGGCGCTCGGGGTTGGGTTCCGACTCGGCCATCTCGAATGCGCCGAAGATCCGGCCCCGCAGTTCGAGCGCATCGTCGATCGACTTCATCCCGGGGGCCCAGCGACTCAGCTCGTCCCGGCCGAAGTACGAGGTCTGCGACCCGGCGGCGACGATGAGGCTGTCGTAGCCGAGCCAATGACTGGCGTCGCCCTGGTGGACCCTCAGCCGCCGGGCACCGAGTTCGACATCGGTCACCTCGCCGAGGAGCACGGTCGTGTGCCGTTGCGCTCGGACGACGTCCCGGATGGGGGGCGCGATCTCGCCCGAGGAGAGGATGCCCGTCGCCACCTGGTAGAGCAGGGGTTGGAAGAGGTAATGGTTCGTGCGGTCGACGACCGTGACGTCAACCGCGGCGCGTCGAAGCGCTCGCAGCGCGAACAGCCCCCCGAACCCGCCGCCCACGACGACGACCCGGTGGCTCGGGGCGTGCCCCGCTGCGCGCCCCGCCGTCAGCTCCTCGAGGCTGGGCTCACGGTGAGCGCCGGGTCGTCGACCGTGATCGGTTCGAGTGCCTCCTCGATCGCCCGGACCATGTCGTCGCCCAGCTCGACTTCGAGTGCCTTCACGTTCTCGGCCACCTGCTCGGGTCGGGTGGCACCGACGATCGCCGAAGCCACGTTGTGGTTGCGCAGGACCCAGGCGAGCGCGACGGCGGCCGGGGTGTAGCCGGCCTCCTTGCAGATGGACGCATACTGCTGGACCCGCTCGAGGACGTCGTCGCGCATGAAACGGCGGATGAAGTTCGAGCCTGCCTCAGACGCCGCCCGGCTGCCGGAGGGCGGCGGACTCCCGGGCTGGTACTTGCCGGTGAGGACACCCTGGGCGAGCGGTGACCACACGATCTGGCTCACGCCACCTTGTTCACACACCGGCACCACCTTCGACTCGATCACCCGCCACAGGAGCGAGTACTGGGGCTGGTTCGACACGATTCGGTCGAGCCCCATGTCGTCTGCGATCTTCAGGGCGTCTGCGATCTGCTCCGCCGTCCACTCCGACACGCCGATGTAGTGGACCTTCCCCATGCGCACGAGGTCGTCGAAGGCCCGCAGGGTCTCTTCGAGCGGGGTCTCCACGTCGTAGCGATGTGCCTGGAGCAGATCGAGGTGATCGGTCTGGAGATGTCGGAGCGACCGATCGACGGATTCGATGATGTGCTTGCGCGAGAGTCCGCGGTTGTTGGGGTTCGGCCCCGTCGGCCAGTACACCTTGGTGAAGATCTCGATCGAGTCCCGACGGACGTCCCGCAGCGCGTTCCCGAGGACCTTCTCGGCTGCGCCTCCGGCGTAGACGTCAGCCGTGTCGAAGGTCGTGACGCCGGCCTCGAGGGCGGCGCGCACACAAGCGGTGGCAGCGTCCTCTTCGATCTGGCCGCCGTGGGTGATCCAGTTCCCATAGGAGATGGCCGAGACCAGCATGCCGCTGCGGCCGAGGTGGCGATATTCCATGTGTCGAGCGTAACTGGGGTCGTCCACGGCACACCCAATTGCACCTGCCCGGTCCTACGCTCGGGGCATGGAGGAGCGCACCGTTGCACCACGCGAGGATGCGGGGACCGGCTCGGCGCTCCGGATCGCACGGCGGCTCGCCATCCCCCTCGAGGAGATCGAGTGGCGCGCGACCACCTCGGGCGGGCCCGGTGGCCAGCACGCCAACCGGTCGAACACGAGGGTGGAGGTCCGCTTCGACGTGCTGGCATCGCCGACCCTCGGTCCCCGCCAGCGCGCCCGGCTGGTCGAACGCCTGGGCCCCGTCGTGCGGGCGTCGGCCGGGGAGAGCCGATCGCAGGCCGTGAATCGTCGGGTTGCGCTCGAGCGCCTGGCGGGCCGCCTTGCCGGCGGATTGCGCCAGGAGACCCCGAGGCGGCCGACCGCCCCGTCGAAGGCGGCGAACGAGCGGCGCCTCGCCACCAAGCACTCTCGGGCGCAGATCAAGCGCAGCCGGGGCCGCCCGGGGCCCGACGATTGAGCGGCGCTCAACGCGGCGGGGCGCCCCCGCTGAATTCGGGCTCGCACGCGGCACGCGAGGCGCGCCCCGACTCCCACGCCTCGTCGAGGAACCCGATGATCTCGGAGGTCAACCGGGCCGGACGAAGGCGAAGCTCGAGGACCGAACGAGCCTCGACGAAGCGGGCGTTGGGCAGTTGGGCCGCCAATCGGGCGGCGTCGCCGAGCGGATGGAGGCGGTCCGACGGGTGCCCGATGACGAGCGCCGGCGTGGTCATGGAGACCCGTTCGGCCACGGTCGGCGCAACCGGCCCGACCATCACCCCCTTCAGGATCGCCGCGATGTGGTCGGGGTCGAGCTCGAGCATGCCGAGCGCCCCCCCGACGACCCCGAGGCGCTCCCGGGGGATGCGCCGGATCACGCGCAGGACGGTCCTGAGCATCGGGGCCGCGTAGCTGGCGGCGAAGAGGACGGGGCCGAAGATCAACAGGGCGGCTGGCACTGCCTGCTCGAGGACGGGCATCTCGAGCAGCATCGCGGCGAGGCGCTCCGGAGCGAACAGGGCGAGCTGGAGCGCGACGTCTGCACCGAGGGACGCCCCGCCAACCGCCGCTCGTTCGACGCCGAGCTCGTCGAGGAGGCGCACGACGCGCCTCGCGTAGGAGTCCATCCGGTGTTGCGCGATGGACTGGGGCTTGTCGGATCGGCCGTGCCCCGGAAGGTCGAGGAGGACGACGCGATAGCCGGCGTCGGCGAGATCCGAGGCGAGCTGATGGTTGAGGTACGAGTCGAGGAGGATCCCGTGCAGGTAGACGACGGTCCGTTCCCCATGGCCGAAGACCTCGTAGGACAACGAGACCCCGTCGTCTACGAAGGTCTTGCGCTCGTGGGCCATCGCACTCAGATGATGGCACCCGGGTCGCCGGGGGCGCCGACGCCCACACCCACCTGGCTCATCTGGCATTTCGCTCGTCGAGCGCACGCAGCGCGCGCTCGACGACGGCCCGGGCCTCGGGGCGCCGATCCTCACCCACGCCGTGGAGGGCGGTGAGGGTCGCATATCCCGCCCCGACGAGGGCCGCATCGGTCGAGTCCTCGCCGGTCGTGTCACCGAGCGAGGGGATCGCGGTTCCGAGCGCGAGGCGCACCGTGCCGACCTCACCGTCGAGCTCGGCGTGGGCGCCCTTGATGATCCCGGCGTCGCTGATCCCGGCGGCCACGACACCGCGCAGCTCGTCGAGTGGGAGGTTGGGCACGTTCAGATTGACGACGGTGCGCGGCGGTGCTGCGGCCACCGTTGAAAGGATGCCCAGGGCGAGCGTGCTCGCCGTCTCCCACTCGTGGGGGGTCGGCAGGGAGCGAAGCGACACCGCGAGTCCGCGGAAGCCGTGCTGGGCGGTGCTGAGCGCAGCACCGATGGTGCCCGAGTGCAAGACGGATCGGCCGACGTTCACACCCAGGTTGATGCCCGAGACGATCAGGTCGGGGCTGGGACCGAACGCACCGAAGGCGCCGATGATGGCGGTGAGCGCCGGAGGGGCGTCGATCCCGTACGCCTCGATCTCCGAGGCGCCTTCGATCCGCACCCGTCGGCAGCCGACGGCCTCGCGTTCGTAGACGGTGCCGACGGCCGAAGAGGCCCCCGAGTAATTGGCGAGCGGCGCCGCGACGACGACCTCCCGTCCCTCCTCGGCAGCGGCCCAACCGGCGAGCGCCCGGACGAGGGCACCCAGCCCCGGCGCGTGCACGCCATCGTCGTTGGTGACCAGGACGCGCACTCGACCAGTACGATACCACCGGCGCCCCGGACCGAGACCCGGCCGCCGCCCTCGCCGATGCCCCAACGCCCCACCCGCCCGACACCCCCGGCCCCGGGACGCCCCGGGGGCTCGAGGTCCGTGACCGGTGCCCAGTGGGAGATCGCTCATGGTCGCCAGCGCGCCATCGTGACCGAGGTCGGGGCGACGCTGCGGTCCTACGACGTCGACGATCGGGCGCTCATCGCGGGGTTCGGGGCCGAAGAGTGGTCGCACGCAGGGCGCGGCCAGGTGCTCGCCCCCTGGCCCAACCGGCTGGGCGACGGCCGCTACAGCTTTGGTGGGCTGGACGCACAGGCGGCGCTCGACGAGCCCGAGCGCAACAACGCCATCCACGGTCTCGTTCGCTGGCTTCCCTGGGAGCTCGAGGTAAAGGCGCAGAACCTCGTGGCCGCCCTCTGCCATGTGTTCCCGACACCCGGTTACCCCTTCAACCTCGAGCTGCGCGTCGAGTACCGGCTCGGTCGCGACGGGCTGACGGTGGCGTCGCTCGCGACCAACGTCGGCGCCGAGACGCTGCCCTTCGGGCTCGGCTTCCATCCGTATCTGGCTCCCCAAGGCGAGCTCATCGACACGGCGCTCCTCCGCCTACCGGCCCACGAGCGCCTGGTGCTCGACGAGCGTGCCCTGCCGACCGGCGAGGTCCGCGCGGTCGAGGGCACCGAGTACGACTTCACCCAGTCCCGCCCGATTGGGGCGACGAAGCTGGACACCGCCTACACCGGCCTCGATCGGGGTGCGGACCGACTGGCCTGGGCCGAGCTGGCCGACCCCGGCGGCGAGCGGGCCATTGGTCTGTGGATGGACGAGGGATTCGGTCACCTCATGTGCTTCACGGGTGACAACCTTGGGCCAGCGGATCGACGTCGGGCGGTCGCGGTGGAGCCGATGACGTGTCCGCCCGATGCGTTCCGCTCGCAACGGGGGCTCATCATTTTGGAGCCGGGCCAGCAATGGGACGGGGCGTGGGGGATGGTGCTCAAGTGACCGGCGACGTGACGAGCGGGGCCGCCGACCGCTGGAAGGATCGGGTGGTGCTGATCACCGGGTCGTCGAGCGGGATCGGCAAGGTCGTCGCGCAGCGTTTCGGGGGGCTTGGCGCGTCGGTGCTCGTCAACTCGTTCCGCTCGGCCGAAGCAGGTCAGGCGGTCGCGGACTCGCTCCCCGACGCGCTCTACGTCCAGGCCGACGTTGCTGACGAGAGAGAGTGTGCCCGCCTGGTGGAGACGGCCCTCGAACGCTGGGGACGTCTCGACGTGCTCGTCAACAACGCTGGCACCGGACCGGTCATCCCCCACGGCGATCTCAAGTCGGCGACGCTCGAGGTGTGGCACGACGTGTTCGGCGTCAACGTCTTTGGGGCCTGGGCACTGAGCGCTGCCGCGATGCCCGAGCTCGCGAAGGCCAGGGGCTGCATCGTGAACGTCACCTCCCTCGCCGGGATCCGCGAGGTGGGTAGCTCGGTGCCCTACGCCTGCTCCAAGGCAGCCACCAACCACATGACCGAGCTGCTCGCCAAGGTCGTCGGACCCGATGTCCGCGTGAATGCCGTTGCTCCGGGCCTCGTCGACACCCCACGCACCGAGGGATGGACCGGCAGCTTCGAGGTCTATGGCCAACGGGCGCCGATGCGGCGTGCCGCGACCTCCGAGGACGTGGCCGACGTGGTGATGTTCCTCTGCGAATCGCCCTACATGACCGGTGAGATCCTGGTGGTCGACGGAGGCTTCGGGCTGACCGCTTGAATCAGGTCCTGGGCGGCACGGCCCAGCGCAGCCCAACGCACAGCATCCGAGCCGCCGGGGTGACGACTGCCGCGTCGAGCAGCGTGAACGTGGGGAGCTTCATCTTCGATCGCGCCCAGCGCGGCAAGAGGCTGATCCCGGCGGCGGCAATGATCGAGTAGACGATCTTGTCCTCGGGCTTGCGGGCGACCCCGCGCAGCAAGAAGTCCCGGGCAACGAGCGCCTGGGGCCCTGCGTAGAGGTCCTTTCGGACGTGCAAGAAGTAGGCATCCAACTCGTTGACCGAGCTCGGGACCCATTCGGCCCCGAGCTCGATCGCCACCGGCGCCGTCTCCTTGTAGTAGCGATCACACTCCGCACGGCTCAGCCGTCGGGCACCGAATCGCTGGGTCGCCTGCAAGAAGCAGTACATCTCGGCAGCGTGCACCCACGTGAGCAGCTCCGGGTCGTCGGCGGAGTACGGCCTTCCATCTGGCGCGACACCCCGGACGCGTCGATGAACCGCCTGGACATGGCGGATCGCAGCCCGGGCCTCGTCGTTCGTTCCGAAGGTCGTGGTGCCCACGAAGTTTGCCGTGCGTCGGAGTCGTCCGATCGGATCGTTCTCGTATCCCGAATGATCGGCGACCCCAGCCATGGCAAGCGGATGGAGCGCTTGCAGCATGAGCGCCGCGACGCCGCCGATCATCATGGTGCCGATGTCGCTGTGCACTACCCGCACGATGCTGTCGGGATGGACGTACGCGATCTCCGGATCCGACACGCGCTCGCTCGGACGGTGTTCTGAGACGCCGAATGTCCGCCGAACGCCCCGACCAATGTCGTCACGAATGGGGTTGGCGAGGCCCGAAAGGACGCGCAGGGGAGCGAGGGCGATGTCCTCGCCGACGCGCAACGCCCGATCGATGGCGTCAACCCGCGGGGAGGCGTCCATGGGGCCAGCTTCGCCTGTTCGTCGGCCCCCGGGCAAGCACCCGTGGCCTGGGGCCGCCCGCACCACTAGCGTCGGTGGGTGGTGACGCTGGTCGACCTGCCACCGCTGATTGACGTGGACGAGCGTGTGCTCGGCTCGGGCCGGGGTGGCGACGGCTGGGTGGGCGGAGACGACGAGTTCGGCGGCTGGGGATGGTCCGAGGAGCCCTTCGAGGACGACGAGCCCCCCTACCAACGACCACGGATCGTCCGGGTGCTCGCGATCGTCCTTGCTGCCGTGGTGATCGCCGGCACCATCGGCGCCTACGTCGCCGTGGTGACGGTCGGTTCCGATCAGCAGTTTCCGGTCACCGACGTGGTCGCGGCGGGGCCACGGGTCACCGCTGGGATCCAGCGCGTCTCGGTGCACTTCGTCGTCTCGAACGCCGTGTCGGAGGCCGGACAGGCCCGGTGTACGGCGACCGTCTGGACTGCGGAGGGGGCGCTCGGCACGGCGAGCCTCACGACCAGCCGGATCCCCGGCGGCGCCTCCTCCCGGCTCGCCATGCGTGTGCCCCTCTCGGCCCCACTTGCCGGAAGAGGCCCCGCGGGCGTCGGCGTCGATTGCGTCTTCGCCGGGCACCGCTCGTCTTGAGGGAGTCCAGCCCCGTGGGACGTCAACGGGGCCCGACGTGTCGCACGCTCGTGGGCGGCTAGCCGAGGCCCCCGCCGGTGCCCGCGTAGACGGGTCCGACTCGGAGTCCGGAACAGGCGGGGAGCTGTGCCTGCACCCGCACCGACTGATAGGCGTTGGGCGGGGTGACAAGGAGCGCCGCGTAGGTCGCGCAGGAGGTCGCGGATCCCACCGGCACGTCGGAACCGAACACGATCGCCGACGCGGTCTCTCCAGTAGCGAGCGTGACCGTGGGCAATGACCCCGTGGAGCCCGTGAACGGTGCGCCGTTGAGTTCACGAGTTGCCTGCACAACCTGGTTCCCGGCGCTGTCCAGCCCGGCGACGCCGGGGAAGCCGTGGAGGAGGCAGCTCGTCGAGCCTGCATTCTCGAACAGGACGATCTGGCCGATCGTGCCCGCGGCGCCCGAGCTCATCCCGGCGCTGACGCGCAGTTGGGCCGTGGAGCAGTTGTGCGGACCGCTGGGCAACGTCGAAGTGGTCGTCGACGTCGTCGTGGAGGACGTGGCGCTCGAGGTCGTCGGGGGCGTTGCCGAGGGCGAGCTACCGCAAGCGGCGAGTCCGAAGGCGGCGAAGCTCAACGCCCCGAGGGCACCGATACCCCGACGGAAGAGCCCGATTCCGTGCACCGCCAACCTCCCCGTTGGAGCGCGATCGGATGCGATCGTCCCTTGGCGACCCTACCGGCCGGCGCGCCGCGAACCGCTCGTCTGCCGGGCGCGCCGACACATCCACGACGCCGTCACTGGGTGCGCCCCGGGGGATTCGAACCCCCAACCTGCGGATTAAGAGTCCGGTGCTCTGCCGGTGAGCTAGAGGCGCGCCTCAGTGTAGGTCACCGGCATGGCCCGGTCGCCGCCGTTCGCTCAGCGCTGGAGTGATTTGGTCTCGAGGAATTCCTCGAAGCCGAACTCGCCGCGCTCGCGGCCGATGCCGGACTGCTTGTAGCCACCGAAGGGGGCGGCCGGATTGAACGCACCGCCGTTGATGTCCACCTGGCCCGTGCGGATCCGTCGCGCCACCTGCTCGGCGTGCGACTTGTCGGCGCTCCAGACGCCGCCTGCGAGCCCGTAGATGGAGTCGTTGGCGATCGCGATCGCCTCCTCCTCGGTGTCGTAGGGAAGGATCGAAAGCACTGGCCCGAAGATCTCCTCTTGGGCGATGGTCATGTCCCTCGTCACTTCGGAGAACACGGTCGGACGAACGAAGTACCCCTTCTCGAGCCCTTCTGGCGCCTCGACGCCGCCGGTGACCAGCTTGGCTCCCTCGCTGATGCCCTTCTCGATGTACCCGCGGACACGGTCGCGCTGGATCGCCGACGCGAGCGGTCCGAGGTTCGTCGTCGCCTCGAGGGAGTTGCCGGGCACGAAGCTCTCGGCCGCTGCCTTCGCCTTTTCCTCAACCTCGGCGAGGCGGGAGCGGGGGACGACCATGCGGGTGAGCGCCGAGCACGTCTGGCCCGAGTTCAGGTAGCAGGCGAACATGCCCGCCGGGATGGCGGCGTCGAGATCGGCGTCCTCCAAGATGATGTTGGCCGACTTCCCGCCCAGTTCGAGCGCGACCTTCTTCACCGACTCGGCGGCGAGCGCCATGACGCGCTTTCCGGCTCGGGTGGACCCGGTGAAGGAGACCATGTCGACCTTCGGGTGACCCGCGATCGCCTCGCCTACGACGTTGCCGAACCCGGTCACGAGGTTGAACACGCCCGGGGGGAACCCAACATCGTGGAGCACGTCGGCGAGCGCGAATGCGTTCAACGGAGCGACCTCGGAGGGCTTCAACACCACGGTGCAACCGGCCGCCAGCGCTGGGGCCACCTTCAGCGCGATCTGGTACAGCGGGTAGTTCCACGGGGTGATCGCCCCGACCACGCCGATCGGTTCGCGCACGATGAGGGAGTTGCCGACCTCTCGCTCCCACTCGAAGTCGTTGACCTTGCCCGCCATCTCCGCAAAGACGCCGGTCGGCAGACCCACCTGGATGATCTTTGCCAAGGAGAGGGGCATGCCCACCTCCTTGGACACCGTCTCGGCGATCTCGTCGGTCCGAGCACCGAGGCCCTCGGCGGCGCGAGCGAGGAGCTTGGACCGCTCCTCGTGGGACACGGCAGACCAATCCTCAAAGGCACGGGCTGCGGCTGCGACCGCCTTGTCGGCATCTTCGGCCGTGCCTTCGGGGATGGACCCGATCACTTCCTCGGTGTTCGAGTCGAAGACCTCGATGGCCCCCTTGCCGGTCGATGGGACCCAAGCCCCGTCGATGTAGAGCTTGTCGCGGACCTCCATGGGATCCTCCAGTGTGTCGCGCCAGGTCGGGACCATGGCCGATCGGCATTGTTCGTGTCCCTGTGACCCTACCTTGGTCGCCCGGCCCAGGCTCTCGCGCCGGCCCCGCGGGCGATACCGTGCTCCCATGGAGACCAGGCGGCTCGGCCGCACCGAGCACAACTCGTCGGTCGCGATCCTCGGGGCGGCCGCCTACTGGGGTTCCACGCCCGAGGACACCGAGGCGTCCTTCGAGCGGGCGCTGGCCGCCGGGGTGAACCACCTCGACATCGCCCCGCAGTACGGCCTCGCGCAGCAGCTCGTGGGCCCGCTCGTCCCTGCGGTGCGTGAACGGCTCTTCGTCGGGTGCAAGACCCTGCGCAAGAATCCCGAGGGGGTCCGGGCCCAGCTCGAGGAGTCCCTCGGCCTGCTCGGTTGCGACTGGTTCGACCTCTACCAGCTTCATGCGGTCACCGACGTCGCCGAGCTCGACGCCCGCGCCGACGCCGCCGAGACGATCCTGCGAGCGCGTGACGAGGGGCTGTGCCGCTTCGTCGGCATCACCGGTCACGGGATGGGAGCGCCGGCCGCCCACCGTGTCGCCCTCGAGCGCTACGACTTCGACACGGTGATGTTCCCGGTGAACCCGCGGCTGTGGGCCGACGACGACTACCGCCGGGACGCCGAAGCATTGCTCGAGGAGGCGCACCGCCGTGACGTCGGCGTGATGGTCATCAAGGCGGGTGCTGCGCGGCCCTGGGGTGCGCGCGAGCACCACTCCACCACCTGGTACGAGCCGTACACCGACACGCCGAGCCTCCGGCGCGGCATCGAATTCGCGCTGTCCACGCCCGGTGTGGCCGCATTTTGCACCCCGGGTGATGTCGCCGTGCTCGACAGCGCCCTCGAGATCGCCGCTTCGCCGCGGGCCATGGATGAGGGGGATCGGCGGCGCGCGATGGAAGAGACCTCCGACGAGGCGCTCATTTTTCCCATGCCGGCCTGAGCATTCAACAAACGTTTGATGGACGCGCCGAGCGCGTCGATGTTTGCTTCGCCGAGGACGCGGGAAGCCCCACTACTACAGTGACGTCGTCGGGGCCGGCGCATCGAGGCGCGCCGACGTCGAGGCAAGAGGGAGCTGACGACGAGGACCAAGCCGAATCATCGCCGGAGCGCGATGACGTGGTGGGCGCTGGTTTCGGTCGCGGCGGTCCTCATCGCCGGTTGCTCCAATGCGCCCTCTTCGCCGGGCTCCTCGTCGTCGAGCGGATCGAGTGCCCCCGGTGTCAGCGCGCACCAGGTCAGCGTCGGGGCCGTAGCGACGCTCTCGGGGGGTCTCGCGGCGGATTTTGCACCGATCGTGCCCGGCGTGCGCGCGTACTTCGACATGGTCAATGCCGAGGGCGGGGTGAACGGCCGTAAGGTCGTCCTCTCCAAGGTGCTCGACGACGGCACCGTCAACAACGATGCCGTGACACGGACGCTGATCCAACAAGACCACGTGTTCGCGCTCGTGGGTGAGGCGACGGCGTTCTTCACCGGGCAGCCGTTCCTCGTGCAAAGTGGGACGCCAACATTCGGGTTCGCGACGGAAAATGATTGGACTCCGGCCCCGAACCTCTTCGCCGCCTACGGCTCGGTGATCGACTACGCCACGACCGAGCCGTTCTTTCCTTACATTGCGCACCAAGTCGGCGCACACGTGGCGGCGGTGGTCGCCTACGGCGTCCCGCAGTCGGCAGACGAGTGCAGCGCCGCCGTCAAGGCACTCCAGGAGTACGGGGTCAACGTCGGGTACACCGACCTGTCCGTGCAGCTTGGAGGGTCCTTGAGCTCCGATGTCGTGCACATGAAGCAGGCCGGCGTCGACTTCGTCATCAGCTGCCTCGACGTGCCAGGGAATCTCGACCTCTCTCGGGCCATCCAGCAGAACGGGTTGACCGGCGTGAGCCAGCTCTGGCTGGACGGTTACGACCTGCCGACGCTCCGTCATTACACGTCGCTCATGCAGCACACCTATTTCTTGGTGCAGCACGTGCCGTTCCAAGCGGCCAAGCAGTTCCCCGGGGCCTTCCCCGGTCTCGAGAATTACATCAAGACCATGGATCGCTATGAGCCGGCCTACACCTACAACGAGGTGGCGATGTCGGGCTGGCTCAGCGCGGCCCTTTTCGTCGCCGGACTTCGGGCCGCTGGTCCCTCGCCCACCCAGCACAAGCTCATTTCGGCGATCAACCACATGACCAACTTCACCGGCGGCGGCATCACCCAGCCGGTGAACTGGGAGATCGCGCACGTCCGCACGACGTCACCGGCCTGTGAGACCTTCGTCGAGGCCGTCGGCGACAACTTCAAGGTGGTTTTCAATCGGGGCAGGCACCTCTGGGTGTGCTTCCCGACATCGGGCCACGTGGACCTCTCACACCCCGTGGCTGCACCGGCGGGCACCCCCGGCGCCTGAGCGGGTCGTCACCATCGCGTGAGCACCTTTCTCAGCTACGCGGTGCCCGGCGTTCCCTTCGGGTGCACCTACGCCATCGTCGCGATGGGCCTCGTGCTCACGTATCGCACGACCGGGGTGTTCAACTTCGCCTTCGGTGCCCAGGCCTATGCGTCGGCCTTCGTCTACACGGTCCTGACCGGCCAGGGGGTGGCGGTGCTTCCGGCCTTCTTGATCTCCGTGGTCGTCCTCGCGCCGGCGCGCGGATGGATCCTCGACCGGTACCTGTTCCGACGGATCGCCGCCACAAACACCACAGCCAAGCTCGTCTCGGCGGTCGCGATCTTCGTCGGTCTGCCCCAACTGGTGACCCTCGTCTTTGGCAGCGCGACCCGCTTCGCTCCGCCGACCCTGTTCCTCAATCCGGCGAATGTCTACTTCCACCTGTTCTCGACGCCCGTCAACGGGCTCGAGCTGGAGACGGTCATCGCCGCCGCCGCCGCAGTGGTCGCCGTCAGCGCGGTCCTGCGGTCGAGCCGTCTCGGGCTCACGATCCGCGCCGCCGTCGAGAGCCCCCGCCTCTTGGAGCTCGAAGGCGTTCGCTCCGACCGCGTCCTCTCGGTGGCATGGATGGGGTCGTCGTTCATGGCGGGGCTGGCCGGCGTCCTGCTCGCGCCCCAATACCCGACGCTTCAGTTCAACGACTACGCCATCCTGCTCGTCGCCGCCCTCGCTGCGGCGGCGCTCGGCGACCTCGCCAACGTCCCCATGGCGCTCGTCGGCGGCGTGCTGCTCGGGGTGGTCGAGGGCCTGGGCTCGGGGTACTTCTCGCCCTCGAGCATCTGGCACACCGGGCTCTTGCCCGCGATCCCGTTCTTGGTCTTGGCCGTCCTCCTCGTGACGCGACCCCGCCTTCGGGCGCTCGAGGACTCCGAGGATCCCCTCTCGGGATGCGACCCTCCACCACCGCCTTCGATCATCGCGACTCGCGGACCAGAGCTCGATCGGATCATCAGGCTCGGTGGGCGCGCACTGGCGCTGGGCGCTGTGATCTCGGTGCTCACCTGGGTGCCTGGGAACTGGGCATTCACCCTGACGTCGGGGCTCGTCTACTCGATCATGTTCTTGTCCATCACGCTCATCACCGGCATGGGGGGCGAGGTGTCCCTCTGTCAGGCCACCTTCGCCGGTGCCGGCGCATTCATCGCCGGGCAGCTCGCGGTCCACCATGGGGTCCCGATCCTCCTCGGATCGCTGGTCGGCGCCCTCGGTGCCCTCGTGGTCGGCGCAATCGGCGCGCTCCCGGCGTTGCGGCTGAGGGGCCTTCCGCTCGCGCTCTTGACGCTCGCGCTCGCGCTTCTCGCCGACAACGCGGTGTTCCCCTACTCGTGGGCGGGTGGCCCACCGGGCGGGCTGTTCGTGCCCCGCCCGGTCATCGGCTCCATCAGCCTCGCGACGACGAGTTCCAAGGGCTTCTTCGTGCTCGCGCTGGTCATCCTCGTACTCTGCGTGATCGGCGTGAAGCTCATCCAGCGCGCCACGGTCGGGCGCTATCTCGACGCCCTGCGGGCGAGCCCGATCGGCGCCCAAAGCGTGGGGATCAATCCGAGCGCGGCAAAGATCCTCGTCTTCGCGTTGTCGGCCGCGCTCGCCGGGCTGGGAGGCGCCCTGTTCGGGTCGCTCCAGCAGAGCATCACGCCCAGCGACTTCAACTATCAGTTCTCGCTGGTCTTTGTCGTGGTCGTCGTGACGACCGGAGTCCGGACCACCGAGGGGGCGATCCAGGCCGGGATGGGCTTCGTCGTGCTCCAGCAGCTCCTCAGCTACCTGCCGGGTCGATGGGGCGCGGGCGGCCTGGCCGTCGTGCTGTTCGCGTTCAGTGCGCTCACGTACGCCTCGCACCCCGAGGGCGTCGTCGAGTACCAGAAGCGCCTCTGGACCGAGCGAGTCGAACGGTTGGTGCGCCACGGCGGCCAGCCGCCCTACACGATGGCCACCTCGCCCCCCAAGGAACCCGCAACGGCCGGGAGCGACCACCATGGCTGAGGGGCTGGCGGTCGAGGGACTCTCGGTGGGATTCGGGGGGGTGCGCGCCCTCGACGGGGTCGACCTCGCGCTCAGGCCGGGTGAGATCGTCGGTCTGGTCGGGCCCAACGGCGCTGGGAAGTCGACGCTCATCAACTGTGTGGGCGGCCAACTGGAAGCGGCGGCCGGGCGTGTCTCGCTCGACGGGGCCCCGCTCGACTCGATGCCGCCGTACCTGCGGGCGCGACGCGGGGTGCTACGGACCTTCCAACGCATCGCGGTCTTCCCCGAGCTCACCGTGCGCGAGCACCTCTTCGTGGCGGTCCGGGCGCGCCGCCCGGCCGGGACGCGCTGGTCGGAGCTGGTCGACCGTGCGCAGCCGAACGAAGCGGAGGCCTTGGCGATCGAGGAGGCCCTCGACCGCGTCGGCCTGCGTGAGCGCGCCGACGTTGCCGTTGCCACCCTCCCGCTCGGCGCTTGCCGGCTGGTCGAGATCGCACGCGCGCTCGTGGGTGGTCCTCGTGTGCTGCTGGCAGACGAGCCATCCTCGGGCCTTGATCCGCGCGAGGCCGAAACGCTCGCCACCGTGCTGCGCAGCGTGGCCGGGCAGGGGACGGGGGTGCTCTTGGTCGAACACGACCTCGCAATGGTCGCCGAGCTCTGCGATCGCGTGGTCGTGCTGCACGTCGGGCGCGTGATCGCGCAGGGCTCGTTTGCCGAGGTGATGGCGGACCCCACGGTTCAGCGGGCCTACCTCGGCCACGCGGCATGAACGCAATCGAGCTACGCGCGCTCAGCGCCTCCTATGGTCCCTACCGCGCCCTGGACTCGGTCTCGCTGGCGGTGCCCGACGGCGCCGTGGTGGGTCTGGTCGGACCGAACGGGGCGGGCAAGTCCACGGTCGCACGGGTCTGCGCCGGGCTGGTCGCTCCAAGCTCCGGTCGACTGCTCGTCGGCGGCGAGGATGTGACCGGCGCCCGGCCGTGGCGTGTCGCTCGGGCCGGGGTCGCCTCGCTCCCCGAGGGACGCGGCGTCTTTGCCCGACTGACGGTGGCCGAGAACCTGGAGCTCTCTTTCGCTCGGTGGCTCGGGCCGAGCGCGGTCCCAGACGCGATCGCGCGCACCTACGAGCGCTTCCCGATGCTCGCCGAGCGCCGCCGCCAGCGTGCGGGCACGCTCTCGGGTGGACAGCAGCGGCTCCTCTCGTTGGCCAAGGTCCTGGGCGACGCGCCCCGGGTGGTCGTGGCCGACGAGCTGTCCTTGGGGCTGGCGCCGGCGGCGGTCGACGACATCTACGCACAGCTCGCCGTGCTGCACGCCGAGGGGACCGCCCTGCTCGTGATCGAGCAACAGACCGACCGGGTGCTCGCCCTGGCCGACCGGGCCGTGGTCCTCGATCGGGGCACCGTTGCCTTCGACGGGGTACCCGCTGGGGCGAGCCCCGTCCTCGCCCGCATCCTCGGGGTGACAGCGGGCTAGCGACGTCACCCTCTTCGTTCGCCGCCGGGCGGGCCCCGACGTGAGACGATCATCGGATGCGGGTGCATCGGACCTTCGCCTTCATCGACCTCTCCGGCTTCACCGCGCTAACCGAAGTCGAAGGCGACGAGCGCGCCGTGTCGATCCTCTCGACCTTCCGATCGACGGTCCGCGACATCTGTTCGCGGCGTGGGGTCCGGGTGGCAAAGTGGCTGGGGGACGGGGCGATGTTGGTGGGCGTGGAGACGACGCCGCTCGTCGCGGCCACCCTCGAGCTGCAGTTCGCCTCGCGGGGGTCGGCTGACCCCATTGCGCTGCGTTGCGGGCTCACGGCGGACTTCGTCATCCTCCACGAGGGTGACGACTACATCGGCCATGCCGTCAACGTCGCGGCGCGCCTCTGCGATCTCGCTCCCGGCGGGGATGTCTGGGCGGGACCGAACGTCGTCGAGCACCTTCCGCCGTGGGGCGCCGTGCTCTCGGAGGGCGAGTGCGCCATACGCGGGCTCGAGCATCCGTTGTGGGTCGCCCGGCTCGGCCTGGCCGCCCTCGTGGGCACGACGTCGCCCGACCCGGTCTGCGGCATTCCGCTCACCGCGGCGGTCGCTGACAACGTGGCCCACGACGCCATGCGCAATCAGCTGCTCTTCTGCTCGGAGAGTTGCCGGGACACCTGGGAGCACCGACCGAGGCCCTTGCCCGAGGGACAGGGCAGCATCCGGATCCCCTTGATCGGCTCCTGAGCCTTCAGGTGTCGCGGTGCAGGATCGCCGCGACCTCCTCGGCCCGGCGGCGCAGCTCCTCGCTCGGGCTTGCGGGTCCGAGCACGCCGGCCACGTGCTCGAAGAAGAGGCCGATCAGCGTGGCGCGGAGCATCCGGGCGACCGCGTCGGGCCCCGTCCCCTCGGCGAGGTTGGGCTGCTCGTCGGCGATCCACTGCTCGAGCGACTGCTGGGTCCCCTCGATCAGCTCGTGGCCGACGTTCAGGGCGGTCTCGTCGTTGCGCATGACCTCGCCAAGCATGAGGCGGATGAAGTCCTCGACCTCGAGCATCGACTGGACGAGCTCGTTCAACAGGTCCGCCAGCTCCACCCGGGGCGTCCGATCGCCCGGGGTCGGCGCGGTGACGGCGATCTCGTCCAGGAAGCCGCGCTCGGCGAGCACCGCGACGAGGAGGTCCTGCTTGGAAGGGAAGTAGTGGTAGAGGGAGGCGACGTTCAGCCCGGTGGCGGCGGCCAGGTCCCGCATGGAGGTGCCCGCCACCCCGCGCGTGGCCATGAGGGACAGCGCGATGTCCAAGATGTGCTGGCGCTGCCCGCCAGCCGGCGGTGCGCTCTCCGCGGCCATCCCACCATTGTCCGACGTGGGGACCTCCGGCGTCGAACCCCGTGACAACCCCCTGGCCCGCTCGTGCGTCTGTGAGGGTGTGGGGAATGTGGCCCTGGTGCTCGAACCGCCGGTGAGCGATGGCCCTGTCCGGCCCGGGACCCGAGAGAGCGAGCTGCTCGAGGTGGTCTTCGCCGAGCACTACGGCGGCCTGTGCCGGCTGGCCTCCCTCCTCTTGGACGACCGGGGGGCCGCCGAGGAGGTGGTCCAGGAGGCCTTCTTGCGGACCTTCTCCTCGTGGCGTCGGATCCGGCGGCCCGATCGGGCCCGGTGGTACGTGCGCAGCGCCGTCGTCAACCTGTGCCGGAGCCGCCTGCGCCGCCGCAGGAGCGAGGAGGCGGTCAACCGGAGCACGTGGCTCGAGCCGGGCGCGGGCCCCGACGATCACCTTGAGGATGCGTTGGGCGTTCTCGAGGCAGTGCGCAGCTTGCCGAGGCGCCAGCGCGAGACGGTGGTGCTCCGCTACTACGAGGATCTGACCGAGCGCGAGGTGGCCCGCGTCCTCGGGTGTTCGATCGGGACCGTCAAGTCCCAGCTGGCCCGGGCCCGGGCAACACTCGCGCAACGACTCGGCCAGGGCGACCCGAGAGGTGACGATGTCGACTGATCTCGAGGGCCGCCTGCGCAGCGCCCTGCGTCTCGTCCCCGAGCCCGTCGCGGGCGGCGTGTTGCAGGGCTCGCTGCTCGAGCGACTGGCGAGGCGCCGGGCCCGCCGGCGCGCCGTCGTCCTCGGGGCCGGGGCCGCTTCGCTCCTCGCTCTTGCGCTCGCCGCCGCCGCTCTTTCGAACGGCGGCCCGCCGCGCTCGCTGAGTGCGAGCCGCGCGCACGGCGGTCCCTCGGTCGCTGGCCCCCGGTGTGTCGAGGTGGCGGTCGGCGCCGGTCCGTTCCACTGCGAGGGTTCCCCTCTCGCCGGACCCGGCATCGAGAACGGTCGGGCTGCAGCGGGGCCCGCGATTCGTCAGCCCGCGTACGGCCCGGCCGCTTTCGGTGCGGCGGGGGGCGTCATCGAGGTCCCGCAGGGTGCCTCGGTGCGCGTGTCGCTCCCCTCGGGCGCCCTCGCATGGACGGCCGTGACCGTCACACCGGAGGCCGGGCCGGGGCGTGACGTCTCGGTCCGGCGCGAGCCAGGCTCGGGCCGGTCGACCGTGCTGCTTCGCGGGCTGGCGAGGGGGAGTTACGAGATTTCGGCCGTCGGAGCCCCGACGTGCCGAGGGACGACGACCTGCGCGGGAGCGACTGAGGAGTGGTCCGTCGCGCTCGTCGTCCGATGAGCGCAAGGAGGCGGCGATGACCGAGCAGGAGGATCCGATCGCAGCGGGGGCCCGCTTCAAGATGGTCCACGCCGCCGTGACGGCGGCGGTGGTCTTGGCGGTGGCGGCGCTCGTGGTCGCGGTGACGAGGGCCCCGGCGTCGGCCTCGCCCACCCCAGCAGGGTGCGGGGGTTCGGCCCCGCACCTGAGCGTGCAGGGGACCGGTCAGGCCTCGGGCCCCCCCGATCAACTCGACTTCGGTGCCCAGGTGCAGGTGAGCGCGGGGAGCGCCCAGGCGGCCCTCGCGAAGGACGATGCGACAGCGGCGGCGGTCGTGCGCGCCGTCGAGGCAGCGGGGGTCCCGGCGAGCGACGTGCAGACAACGGGGCTCTCGATCAACCCCAATCTTGCCTACCAACATGGGCAAACCGTCGTGACCGGCTATGGGGTGAGCAACGACATCGCGGTGACGGTGCGCAAGATCGCGCTCGCCGGTTCGGTCATCGATGCCGCCAACACCGCTGGCGGGAACGACCTCACCATCGACGGCCTCGGCTTCGTGCGCTCGGATCCGCGCCTTCTCCAAGACAAGGCCCGCCAGGCCGCCGTTCGCCAAGCAGTCACGCATGCCGCGGCGATGGCCCGCGCCGCAGGCGAGCGCCTCGCCAGCGTCTGCTCGCTCACCGACGACTCGGGTTCCCTGGCTCCCCAACCCCACTTCGCAGCCAACGGCCAGGCGGCGCGGGCCCCGCTCACCGCGCCGCCCCTCGAGGGCGGCACCCAGCAGGCGAGCGCCCAGGTCACTCTCGTCTATGCGCTCGCGCCGCTCAACCGATGAGGGTGGACCACGAGCGATCCTGAGCACCCGAGCCACTCGGCTCCACGCGCCAGAACGCTGTCGCCTGGCGATCCGAATGGCTCGGGGAGGCCGGCGCCGCGGTCTCGGTGATGACGTAGTCGGTGGGGTCGAAGCGTCGGGTGCGCCGCCGAAAGACGGTCGTGTAGTCGGGCCAGATGGCGATGTTGCGGCCCTGGTCGTTCTGGTACCAGCTCGCGCAGCCCGACATCCATACCGTTCGCCGAAGCCGCCGTTGCACATCCTCCGACTGGCCGTGGGCGACGCTCTCGAGCACCTCGGCGACCGTTCCAGGCGCCTCGAGTTGGGCCAGCGCGTCGATCACGTAGTTGAGCTGACACTCGATCATGAAGATCTGTGAGGTGTGCCCAGTGCCGGTGTTGGGGCCGCTCAACAAGAAGAAGTTCGGGAAGTGGGGAAGCGTCGTCCCGAGATACGAGGGATGCTCGCCCCTGGTGGCCTCGGCGAGCGTGTGTGACTCACGGCCGAACACGCGCTCGCCGAAGGGGTTGTCGCGCACATGAAAGCCGGTGGCCAGGATGATGGCGTCGAGCCGGTGGAGCTCCCCGTCGGTCGTCAGGATCCCCTCCTCCTCGATGCGAGCGATTGGCTCGGTGACGAGCTCGACGTTGTCTTGACACAGGGCGGGATAGAACTCGTTCGAGGGCAGGACGCGTTTGCAGCCGAGTTCGTAGTCGGGGGTGAGCTTTGCCCGCAGCTCGGGGTCGGGCACCTGGCGGGCGAGATGACGACGTCCCCGGCGCTCGAGCATGTTCCGGAGCCCGTCGTACTTGGTGAAGGCGGACACCGCGAGGAGCTCGCGCTGCCAGTAGGTGGCCGAGCGCACCAGCCCTTGGAGGGCAGGGATCACCCGGTAGAGCCGCCGTCGCCAGTCCGGCACTCGACGGAGCCGGTGGGGGAGGACCCAGCTCGGCGTGCGCTGGAAGACGCTCAGATGCGCGACGTCGGGCTGGAGGGCCGGGACGATCTGCACGGCCGAGGCACCCGTCCCGAGCACCCCGACCCGCATCCCGCGCAGGTCCACGGAGGCGTCCCAGCGTGCCGAGTGCATCATGATCCCCGAGAACAGCCCGCGACCGGGAATCGACGGCATGTTCGCTTCGGCGAGCGACCCCGCCGCGGCGATCAGGAACCGACACCGGTACTCGCCGCGGTCGGTCAGGATCCGCCAATGACCCTCGTCATCCCATCGGGCTTCGAGGACATCGTGGGAGAGCCGGACATGAGCCGTGACGCCGAACCTGTCGGCCACCTCGTGCACGTAGGCCCCAATTTCCTCACCGTCGGCGTAGGTCTGTCGCCAGCCTGCGTTGAGCGCGAACGAGTATGAGTAGAGGTTGGAGGGAACGTCGCAGCGGCAGCCGGGATAGCGATTGTCGCGCCACGTCCCGCCGAGATCCTTCGCTCGCTCGAGAATGACGAAGTCGGTCTCGTCGGCCTCGAGCAAGCGCACACCTGCCCCGATGCCGGCGAAGCCCGCGCCGATCACGACCACCTTGGCGTCAATGCGTTCGCCCACCACCCCCACCCTAGGACTTCCGGACCGAGGGTCGAGGTGACAGATGGACCCTGTGGGTGATGGTCATGCTGCCTTGTTCCTCCGGTGATTGTCGGCCTCGGCCTGGAGCTGGCGGGTCGAACTGAACCTCCGGCGGTGGAAGGCCGGCCGCCAGCACTCCTGGAGCATGGTGCCCTGGAAGCGCTCGCAGACCGCGTTGTGGTTGGGCGATCGAGCCGGGATGCGCTCGTG
>DAHUZM010000002.1 GCA_027306525.1 Acidimicrobiaceae bacterium | reverse complement strand
AGGATGAGCAGCCCCTCGGTGGCACGATCGAGCCGCCCGACGGGGAACACCCGCGGTGCGCTCGGGACGAGGTCGACGACGGTGCGCCGCCCGCGTGGGTCGGCGGCCGCCGAGAGCACCCCGGCCGGCTTGTTGAGGAGGTAGTAGACGAGCCCCGAAGCCGTGGGCACCGGCACGCCGTCGAGCGCGACGGCGTCCTCGTCCGGCCGGACCCGCTGGCCGAGCACCGCCCGGCGGCCGCCGACCGTGACCCGCCCCGACTCGATCAGCTCCTCACATGCCCGCCGGCTGCCCAGGCCCGCCCGGGCCAGCACCTTTTGGAGCCGCTCGCCCTCGAGGTGCGCCTCGCTCGGCTCGCGCAAGCCTCAGTCGCCGAGCGCTGGGCGGAGGCGGTCCTCGAGCTCCACCACCGCGTCGGGGCCGGGCAGGTAGTCCTCGATCGGCGGCAGGTCGCGCAGCGAGGCGAGGCCGAGGCGCTCCAAGAAGAGGTCGGTCGTGCCGAAGAGCACCGCCTGGCCAGGCCCCTCGGCCCGCCCGACCGGCTCGATGTAGCCGCGTTGTTCGAGCAGGCGGACGACCCCGTCGACGTTCACGCCACGCAGGGCCGAGATCTGCGTGCGGGACACCGGCTGGCGATAGGCGACGATCGCGAGCGTCTCGAGGGCGGCGGTCGACAGCCGCTGGGAGACGTCGCGGTTCGCGAACCGCTCGACGTAGAGCGCCTGGTCCGGGTGGCTCTGGAAGCGATAGCCGCCGGCGATCTTGGTCAACACGAAGCCCCGCCGGTCACGGTCGTAGGACTCGGCGAGCGCACGCGCTGCGCTCTCCACCCGCTCGGCGGGCTCCTCGAAGAGCTCGGCCATGAGGCCCGGGGTGACGGGCTCGATCGCCACCATGACCACGGCCTCGATCCCGCGGCGCAGCTCGTCCTCGGTCACCGCTGGGCTCAGCCGTTGTACTCGTCGAGGACGATCGCCCCGACTCCGACGCCCACCAGCTCGGCGCCCTCGATCCACTCGATGGAGAGCTCGCCGAAGGTCTGCCCCTGGCCGAGCTGGACCCGGCCGAGCTTGCAGAGCTCCAAGATCGCGAGGAAGCGCACGATCACCTCGATGCGCGCCGCGAGGTGCCCGGTCAGCTCGGCGAAGGTGGTCGAGCGCATGCGGGGCAGCTCGACGACGAGCTCATCGACCGCCTCGGCCACCGTCAGGGTGTCGACGGTGACGTGGCTCAGGTCCACCCGCTGGACCGGGCGCTCGGCCGTGGCCCGCAGGAACGCCCGGGCCAGGCGGTCGGGCGTCACCCCCTCCAAGAGGTCCGGTGCGTGTACGACGAACCCCTCGTCCACGCCGGTCAGGCGCGGGAGCGACCGGGCGGCGTCCTCGGCCATCTGCACGAGCCGGTCCGCCACGCCCGCGTAGGCCCGGCACTCGAGGAGCCGCGAGAGGAGCAGGTCGCGCTCCTCCCAGCCGAGCAGCTCGTCCTCGGGGTCGACCTCGTCGGGGCCGGGCAGGAGCCTCTGGCTCTTCAGCTCGAGCAGGATCGCGGCCACGAGGAGGAACTCGGAGAGGACCTCCAGGCCGTAGCGGTCCTTGGTCGCCTGCATGGTGGCCACGAACGCGTCGACGACCGGGGCGAGCGGCACCTCCAAGATGTCGAGCTCGTGGGAGGTCACGAGGTGCAACAGGAGGTCGATCGGGCCCTCGAAGACCGGCGTGGAGACATCGACGCCCACAGATGGACCATACCGAACCGGGGCCCGCATCTCGCGCACCTCCGGGCGGCGTTTCGACGACCCCTACGATGGCCGCCCATGACGACCGTCTTTTCGGGCATTCAGCCCTCGGGCGACTTCCACCTCGGCAACTACGTGGGCGCCCTGCGGAACTGGGCGGCCGCTCAGCACGAGCACAGCGCGTACTTCTGCGTCGTCGACCTCCATGCGCTGACCCTCGAGATCGACCCCGAGGAGCTGCGACGCCGCACCCTCGAGTCGGCCGTGATGCTGCTCGCGGTCGGTCTCGACCCCGACGTGGTCACCCTCTTCGTCCAGAGCCACGTGGCCGAGCACACCCGGCTGGCCTGGCTGCTCGAGTGCACGGCGACCATGGGCGAGCTCAGCCGGATGACCCAGTACAAGGAGAAGGCCGCCCGGGGCGAGATGGTGCGGGCCGGCCTGTTCACCTACCCCGCCCTCATGGCGGCCGACATCCTCCTCTACCAGGCCGACGAGGTCCCCGTGGGCGACGACCAGCGCCAGCACCTCGAGCTCACCCGGGACGTCGCCATCCGTTTCAACAACCGCTATGGGCCGACCTTCACCGTGCCCAAGGCGGCGGTGCCCAGGCACGGGGCCCGGGTCATGGACCTTCAGCACCCCGAGCACAAGATGTCCAAGTCCGTCGACTCGCCGATGGGGACCGTCGGGATCCTCGACGACCCGGCCGAGGTGGAGCGCAAGGTGATGCGGGCGGTGACCGACGCCGAGACCCGGGTCGCCTACGACCCCGAGCACAAGCCGGGCGTCTCCAATCTCCTCGAGCTCCTGGCCGTGGCGACCGGGGTCGGCGTGCAGGAGGCGGCGGCGCGATACGCGGGCTACGGGCAGCTCAAGGCGGACGTCGCCCAGGCGGTGATCGCGATGCTCGCCCCGGTGCGCCAGCGCGCCCTCGAGCTCGCGTCGGACCTCGGCGAGGTGGAGCGCCTCTTGTCGGCGGGTGCGGCCCGGGCCCGAGAGGTGGCTGCGCCGACCTACGCGGCGGCGGCCGCTGCGATGGGGCTCAGCGCCCCCTGACGCGCCCTGCGACTAGTGGGGGACGCCGATGATGGTCAGCCACCAGTTGAACGACGAGTTCGACAGGTGCCCGATGAGCGACGTGTTCCCGTAGGGGATGATCGAGGCGAGGACGACGACGACCAAGACGAGCGGCAGGGTGTAGCGGCGGAATCGGAGGTATCCGGGCCACCACGCGGCGGGCAGCAGCCGCTCGATCACCACCGAGCCGTCGAGGGGCGGGATCGGGATGAGGTTGAACGCCGTCAGCCACAAGTTGACGAGACCGAGGTAGAAGAGCACGAGCGCGAGCAGCTGGGGCTGGGGGTACTCGTAGATCCCGTGGACGCCGTTGAAGAGGTGGAAGAGCAGCGCCGAGACCACGCAGAGCACGATGTTCACGGCCGGCCCGGCCAGCGAGACGAGGACACCGTGGTTGCGCGGGCTGCGCAGTTTGGCCACGTTGACGGGCACCGGCTTGGCCCATCCGAACCAGCCGTACCCGCTCAGGATCATGAGGATCGGCACGATGAGGGTCCCGAGGACGTCGATGTGCGCGATCGGGTTGAGGGTGAGGCGCCCGGCGCGCTTGGCGGTGTCGTCGCCAAAGGCGAGGGCGACCCAGCCGTGCGCGACCTCGTGGAGGATGATCGAGGGGACGATCACGCAGAAGAGGACGATGTCGGTGCGGCTGATGCGATGCGTCGTGGCGAGGATGATCGCCACACCCAGGGCGATCGCCACCCAGCTCCAGGTGCGCGGCGAGGTCGCCGGGCGCTGGGGGCGCGGGGCGGGTCCCTGGGGGCCGCTCGGGCCCGGGGTCGTTCCCGGGGGGTAGTAGTACCCACCCGAGCCGTAGGGGTTCCCGCCGGGGGGCACCGAGCCGCCCCCTCGATGGCCCTCGGATCCCTGGTTGGCACCCCGGTCGCCGGGCCACCAGTGGGACGGATCGCTCACGAGGTCAAGTGCGCGAGGCGCAGGTGATGCAGCGCCGGGCCGCCGGCTTCGCCTCCAGCCGAGCGGGCGAGATGGGCTGCCCGCAGCGCTCGCAGCGGCCGTAGGTCCCCGCCTCGACCCGCTCGAGCGCCGCCTCGACCTCGGCCAGGGCGTCCTTCAACTCCCCCGCCAATGCCTCGGCCTCCCCGCGCTCGGCGGTCACCTGGCTCGTGTCGGCGAAGTTCGAGTCGTAGTTGAGCCCGCCGGTGTCGCCGTAGCCGATCTCGGCCAGCTGGCGCGCCAGACTGGCGCGCTCCTCCTCGAGGAGCGCGCGATGGTCGAGGGCGGGTTCGGACGCGGGGGCGTCACTGGCCATGGGGTCAGCCTAGAGGTTCGCCCTCCCCATGGGGCGCTCAGCGCACGAATCCCGATCGGCGCCGGTGCCCGGGGGCGCTCACAAACCCCGGGCGAGGGACCTTGGACCCTGGAGGCCGGGCCCTTTGGCCTTCATCGTGAGGAGCGTCGCCTGTCAGTGGCGAGAGGAGGGACCGTGACCGAGACCGAAGAGCGCCAGCGCGGCGCGAGCGAATGGGAGCAGGAGCTGTACTCGGCGCTCCGGGCCCACGAGCGAGAGGAAGAGGACGTCATCGCGGCCTACAGCGAGCTCGCCAAGACGAGCCCGTCGGCGACGGTGCGCTACCTCGTCTCGATCATCGTGGAGGACGAGCGCCGACATCACCGGATGCTCGACGAGCTGGCGAACACCATCCGCTCGGATGCCACCTTGGAGGAGGGCGGTCCCCGAGTCCCCTATTTCGACGTGCGCTTCGCCGACAAGTCGCTGCTCGAGGCGACGCGGCGGTTCATCGCGCTCGAGCGCCGGGACCGCGAAGAGCTCCACCGGCTGTCGCGCCGGCTTGACGCCATGGGCAGCGAGGTGGACGCCTTTGTGCTGGAGCTCCTCGTGAGCGACACGGACCGCCACTTGCGCATCCTTCGCTTCCTCGAGCGAATCACGCGTCGCTCGCCGCTGCGGTGACACGATTCCTTCGAGCGGGCGCCGCGTCGCGGGCCCAACGCCATCGGACGCCCCGAGGGGCGAACAGCTGTGAGGAGACGAAGTGAGCGCACTCTCGCCGACGCTCGGTGCCGTGGTGAACCTGAACGGTCCGGGGCGCTATCTGCATTGGTCCATCTTCGAGGTGTCGGAGGCCAACCTCGTCCTCATCGCGGTGATGGTCGTGATCTTCGGCGTGGCGCTGCTCGCCCCGTTCCCCCACCGCCACCGCCGGAGCACCGCCGAGGCGGGCGCCGAGCCGGAGTTCCTCCCGGCGACCAAGGTGGCCCTGGAGGACCAAGGCGACCCGGCTGACGCTCGGATGTGGACGGCGCGCCTGCGCCGGCGGGCGGTGGGGCTGCTGCCTCCGGGCAAGCTCCTCCCCGACCGCCAGCCGGCCTACGTCTCGTCGTGGGTCTACGTGTTCGGCGTGGCCAGCCTGGTCACCCTCGGGATCGTCATCGTCTCGGGGTTCGCGATCGCGCTCGGCGGCGTCGACTGGTGGCACACCACCGCCGTCGGGCACTTCTTCAACAGCCTGCACCTGTGGAGCGTCGAGCTGTTCATGGCCTTCTTGGTCATCCACCTGTGGGGGAAGTTCTGGATGGCGGCGTGGCGGGGCCGGCGCGCCCTCACCTGGATCACCGGCGTCGTGGCCTTCATGGCCTCCATCGTCGAGTGCTTCACGGGCTATCTCTCCCAGCAGAACTTCGACTCGCAGTGGATCTCGACCAACGGCAAGGACGCGATCAACGCGACCGGCCTGGGCTCGTTGTTCAACCTCATGAACTTCGGCCAGATGCTGCTCTGGCACGTCGTGTTGATCCCGATCGCGCTCCTCGCGATCGTCGGTGCCCACGTGCTGCTCGTGCGGGTGCGCGGCGTGTCGCACCCCTTGCCCCCGCGGCCCATCCGCGGCCGGGCGGCGCGGCGCGCCGCGGCGCGGGCCGACGCGGCCGATTGGCGCGGGCCGATGCGCCGCTACGACCTGGCCAAGGAGGCCTCGGTGGCCGGTGGGGTGGCACTCGTCTTGGTGGTGCTCTTGGCGGCCCTCCTGTCCTCCCCCGACGAGCCTCCCGTCACGATCGCGAGCTGGGCCAAGGTCGCACCGGCCGACTTCGTGGCGACGGCGGCGAGCGAGCTGGCCGGGACGAGCGAGACGGCTACCTACGGGCCCCCGTACAACAACGGCACGCACAACCGCCAGAGCCTGTGGTTCTCCTGGCAGACCCTCTGGGGTGTCCGCAAGCCGATCAACGCCGCGCGCAGCTTCGTGCTTTCGCCGCTCGCCACCCAGGCCGCCACCGACCCGAAGCTCGCCTCGGAGCTGGACCGCTACGACTCGGCCCCCCGGGCGACCCAGCAGGCCTGGGATCAGGCCTACCTGAAGGCGGTGACCCACCTCAGCTTCGCGAGCGGCCAGCCGGTGGTGCCCAGGACCAACGACGGTCCGGTGCCCGGGATGGTTGCGACCGAGCTGCGCCTCGCCCGATCGGGCGCACTCGACGCCGACCTCTTGGCTCAGCACCCCTTCTATGGGACGGACTTCACCAAGCCGCTCTTGTTCTTGGAGGACGGGAGCTACTTCGCCCAAAAGGCCCAGGCCCAGCACCTGACGGGCAGCCAGTGGGGCGTCATGAACGAGACCGGCAGCTACCCGGGCCAGCCCTGGCTGTGGCTCTACACGCTGTGGTACCAGGTCCCGGGGTTCTCGAGCTCGGCCAACGTCGATCTGATCGCTATCTACCTGACCGGGCTGGCCACGCTCCTGCTCTTGGCGGTGCCGTTCTTGCCCGGGATACGCGACATCCCGCGTCTCATCCCGATCCACCGGCTCGTGTGGCGCGACTGGCACCGCTCGCAGCCCGAGACGGCCGGCCCCGAGCAGACGGCGAGCCCGACGTGACCCTCGAGCGCTTGGGGTGCGTGGTGGTGGGAGGGGTCGCGGCGGACATCGTGATGAAGTCGCGCGCCCACCACGACTCGAAGTAGCGGATGGGCCCGCCGGCCATGCCCGAGATCAGCTCGGTCCCGTTGTTGGGCGTCGCAGCGCCGGTGGGCGTGCTCGGCGCGTAGGTCGAGTAGTTCACCCAGTCGGTGTTGATATCGAGCTCCATCGCCCGCACGGCGCCCGCCCGGGCCAAGATGTTGGCGAGGTCGGTGATGTTCAACCCCGGACCGCCGACGTAGATGAGGGCGCCATCGCTCGTGATCCCGAGGCCCGACCGCCACACGTAGACCTGGTTGCCCAGGGTGGCCCCCCACTGGGTCGTGTCGTTGGCGTTCAGCCCCGCCACCGGCTGGCCGTTGTTGACCAGGAGATCGAGGTTCTGGCGGACCGAGACGACGTTCGGGGTCATGGTGACGTCGGTCCCCCACGCCCCGATGTTCGCCGAGCCGTTCTTGTAGACGACGAAGGAGGCGGCACCGGGGCGCAGGGGGATGACGAGCTTGTTGTCGGTGTAGTAGCCGCCGTTGGCCGCCGACATGAGAAAGCCGGCGTTGAACGCCGCCACGAGCGTCTGGGCGGCGGTGGGCGAGATCGGCGCGGTGTAGGGGTACGGGCCGCCGCCGGGGATCTGGCTGCCCGAGTACAAGGTGGCGTGCAGCAGCTTGGTGTCCATCCAGGCCACCCCGACCACGTAGCTCGTGTGGATGGCGTCGGGGCGCAGCGTGGTCTCGTAGATCGCCGGGATCCCGTCGACGGTCCGGCCGACGGGCGACCACTCCCCCTCGCCGGTGATGGGCGGCGAGGCGAAGGGCACGATCGGGGCCGGCGGGTTGAGGTGCGGCGGCCCCGAGGTCACGTAGACCGGCGTGGACTTGGGCTTGCGGATGGCCCCGACGGGGGGCTTGCCTCCAACGGGGGGTGGGTGATGGCTGTACCAGACGTTCTCGATCCAGTTGACGATGCTCGCCCCCCCGTTCTGCCTCGCCCACTCGGCGAAGCGGCCAGGGAGCGAGCTGCCGAGGGTCGGGTCGCTGAGGGCGAAGCCGACCGAGACGGCGAACCACGCGAGGAAGCCCACCAGCGCGAGGAGGGCACCGGCCCGGATCCTGCGGTAGCGCAGCGAGCGGACCTTGCGGACCTTGGGCCGGCGGCGCTGGCGATGGGCCGCGTGGTGCTGGGGCGCCTGGCGCGGCGGCGGCGGGCTCTGCGCTGGCAGGGCCATCAGCCGACCTTCCCGACGAACACCCACGAGCCGACGTAGGGCACCACGACGATGGCGAGGAGGAGGCCGAGGACCACGCTGCCGGCGACCGTCCACTGGCGGGCCCCGGCCCCGCGGACCTGGCGGCGGGTCCGGGAGTAGAGGTCGCGCGGCGCGAGCCGCGCGGTGTCGAGGAAGTGGCCGAGCACGTGGACGGCCATGGCCCCGAGCCACAGCACGAAGCTCGCCTTGTGGAGGAAGAGGAACTGCGAGCGCATCGACAGCGGCCCGAGCAGCAACAAGATGCCCGACGCGAAGACGAGCACCGTCAAGATCACCACGACCGGGCCGAGCAGCCGCAAGAGGGGCGGCGGTGGGCCCTTGCGCCGGTACTCGGGCGCGCCCATGTAGTAGCGCCCGAAGCGCCACATCGTGCTCCCCATCTTCAAGAGCACCGGCGGCACGAGGAGCATGCCGATGAACACGTGTGCGCTCAGCATCGGGCGGATCTGCAAGATGGTGAAGCCCTCTGCGGCGAGGAGCACGAAGAGGACCGCCGCGGTGGTCCCGGTGAGCCGGGCGTT
>DAHUZM010000188.1 GCA_027306525.1 Acidimicrobiaceae bacterium | reverse complement strand
GGACGTTCGACCCGGTCTACGACAGCCACGTCTTTGACCTCTTCTTCCCGGCGGCGACGAGGCCCTACCTCGTCGCGCTCTCGGCGTCGACGCCCTCCCCCTTCGATGCCGAGCTCGCAGGTCGAGCCCTGCGGCCCGAGGACGGCGCGGGGGCCGATGCCGAGCCGGGGCGCAGCGCCGGCCCGCCGGCGGTCGTGGTCGACACCGACGATCTGGCCGAGCGGGTGGTGCCTGTCCCGGTGCCGGCCGCCCGCTACCACCAGCTCCGAGCGGCCGAGGGCGGGCTCCTCTGGATCAACGAGCCCCTGGTCGGGGTCCTGGGCGACGAGCGGGCCCGGCCCGGCGCCGAGGCCGCCAAGCCGAGCCTGGTGCGCTACGACTTCGACAAGCGGCGCCAGCTCACCCTCGCCGACTCGGCACGGTCGGTGGCGGTCACCGGCGACGGCAAGTCGATCGTCGTCGTCGACAACGGGACCCTCTTCGTCGCGCCGGCCAACGCGCGGGTCGATCCGGCGGCACCGGGCGCCGAGGGAGCCTCCGAGCGCGTCGACGTCGACACGGGCCGCATCCGCCTGCACGTCGAGCCGATGCTCGAGTGGCACCAGATGTACGACGAGGCGGCACGGCTCATGCGCGACCACTTCTGGATCGAGGACATGGCCGATGTCGACTGGGCGGGCGTCGTCGCCCGGTACCGCCCGCTCGTGTCGCGGATCTCCACCCGGAGCGAGCTCTCCGAATTGTTCTGGGAGGTGCAGGGCGAGCTCGGCTCCTCGCACGCCTACGAGGAGCCTCCACCGCGGCGGGTGGACGAGCTTCGTCGCCTCGGGCTCCTCGGTGCCGACCTCGTCCGCGACGCGGACGGCCGCTGGCGGGTGCGGCGGGTCCTGCCCGGCGAGTCCTCGGTCCCGGCCGCCCGGGCCCCGCTGCTCGCCCCCGGCGCGTCGGTCGGGCTCGGCGAGGCGATCGTCTCGGTCGACGGTGTGCCCGTCGACCCGCTGTTCGGTCCGGCGGCCGCGCTCGTCGGGGCCGCCAACCGCCCCGTCGCCCTCGGCGTCGAGAACGCGTCGGGGGAACGGCGCGAGGTCGTCGTGACGCCGCTCGCCGACGAGCGCCCGCTGCGCTACCAGGCCTGGGTGGCCGACCGGCGGGCGGCGGTGCACGCGGCGAGCTCGGGGCGCGCCGGGTACCTCCACGTTCCCGACATGATGGGCAACGGCTGGGCCCAGCTCCATCGGGACCTGCGCGTGGAGATGGCCCGCGAGTCCCTCGTGGTCGACCTGCGCGACAACGGCGGCGGGCACGTGTCCCAGCTCGTGGTGGAGAAGCTCGCCCGCAGGGTGCTCGGCTGGGACGTCGTGCGGCACCACAGCGCCGAGACCTATCCGAGCGACGCGCCCCGCGGCCCGTTCGTGGCGGTCGTGAACGAGCAGGCCGGCTCGGACGGGGACATCGTCACCGCTGCGATCAAGCTGCGGGGACTCGCTCCCGTCGTCGGCACGCGCACCTGGGGTGGGGTCATCGGGATCGACGGGCGCTACACCCTCGTCGACGGGACCCGAGTGACCCAGCCCCGCTATGCCTTCTGGTTCGAGGGGCTCGGCTGGGGGGTGGAGAACCACGGGGTCGATCCTGACATCGAGGTGCCGATCCCGCCCGAGGCGTGGGCGGCGGGCGAGGATCCCCAGCTCGAGCGGGCGCTTGTCGAGCTCGCGGCGCTCCTCGAGCGGCGTCCCGCCGCTTCGCCCCCCGATCCGGCAACCCGCCCCTCCCGTCGGCCGCCCGAGCTCCCGCCCCGCCCCCGGCCCCGAGCGCGGTGATCCCCACCCTGCCCGCTCCGGCGGCGATTCGCGACGCGCTGGTCGCCCAGTGGGAGCGCATCGCCGCCGCGCTCGGGTCGCTGGATCTCGACGTCCCGTCGCGTGTCTTTGGGTGGCGCAATCGCGAGGTCGTGGCCCATCTCGCGCTCCAGCCGACCCTGCTCGAGCGCTTCCTTCGGACCTCGAGCCCCGCCGACGGATCCGAGCACACGCTCGCCCACAACCTCGTCGGGACGAGCCCGCTGCGCCAGGCGATCGATGCGGCGGCGAAGGGAGCGTCCGTTGCTGACCTCGACTTCTCCTCCCGGCTCCGGCGCGCCGTCCCGACGCTGCTCGTGGCCGACCTCTCCGTCACGGTGCGCACGATCCAAGGACCGATCGCGCTGGCCGACTATCTCGCCACGAGGTGCGTGGAGGCGGTGGTGCACGGCGGGGATCTCACGCCACCGGTGCAGCCCGGCGGGGCGGCGCTCGCAGTCGCCGCCGAGTCACTCCTCGTGGCGCTGGCGGCGTGCCGGCCCGATCTCGTGGGCCTCGCCCGTGCCATGCTCTCCTCGGACTGGGTGGACCAGGCGAGCGGACGAGCCAGGCCCCAAGGCGTGCTCGCCGACGCGTTGCCCCTCATGGGCTAGCGCTCCCAGTCAGCGAAGGGCGAGCTGGCCCGGGCGCAGCGGCGCGGGGAGCGCCGAATCCCCCATGAGCCAGCGGTCGACGCTGGCCGCGGCCGAGCGACCCTCGGCGATCGCCCAGACGATGAGCGACTGGCCCCGCGTCATGTCCCCGCAGACGAACACGCCCTCGACGTTGGTCGACCACTCCGAATCGGAAGCGACCGAGCCGTTCTGGGCGAGCGCGACACCGAGCTCCCCCACCACGCCGTGGCGCTCGGCGCCGGTGAACCCGAGCGCCAGGAGGACCAGGTCGGCCCGAAGCTGGAACTCGCTCTCGGGGACCGGGGTGAAGGTCGGGCGCCCTCCCTCGGTGGCCACCTCGACGTGTTGGGCGCGCAGGGCCCCGACCGCGCCGGACCCGTTGTCAAGCAGCTCGGTGGTCGAGACGGCGAACAGCCGCTCCCCGCCTTCCTCGTGAGCGGACGAGGTGCGCAAGATGACCGGCCAGGTCGGCCAGGGGTTGTCCTCGGGGCGGCCCAAGGGTGGCTCGGGGAGGATCTCGAGCTGCTCCACCGATGCCGCGCCCTGGCGATGTGCGGTGCCGAGACAGTCGGCGCCGGTGTCCCCGCCGCCGATGATGATCACGTGCTTGCCCGAGGCGTCGATGGGGGTGCGCGCGAGCGAGCCCTCGCGCACCAAGTTGGACGGCTTCAGATACTCCATGGCGAAGTGGACGCCGCGGAGGTGACGGCCGGGCACCGGGAGGTCACGCGGCACGGTGGCCCCTCCGGCGAGCACCAGGGCGTCGAACTGCGTGCGCAGCTCTCGTGCCGAGACGACCTCGAGGGCGGGACCGTTCGCGCTCCCAAGGCCGCGGGCGAGGCCGGGCTCGAGCGAACCGGGTGGCGCCGATTCGGGGGCCAGACCGACGAGCGTCGAGCAGCGGAACCGCACGCCTTCGGAGACGAGCTGGGCCAGCCGACGATCGAGGACCCGCTTCTCCATCTTGAACTCGGGGATGCCGTAGCGCAGAAGCCCTCCGGGCTTCTCGGCCCGCTCGAACACCACCACCTCGTGTCCGGCGCGGCAGAGCTGTTGGGCGCACGCGAGCCCGGCCGGACCCGAGCCGATGACGGCGACCCGCTTGCCGGTGCGCTCCCTCGGCAGCTGCCTCGTCACCCAGCCCTCGCCCCAGGCCCGCTCGGCGATCTCGTACTCGATGCGCTCGATGGTGACCGGGTCCGAGTTGATGCCGAGCACGCACGCGGCCTCGCAGGGGGCCGGGCACAGACGGCCGGTGAACTCGGGGAAGTTGTTGGTGGCATGCAGCCGCTCGATCGCGGTCGACCAGTCGTCGCGATAGACGAGGTCGTTCCACTCCGGGATGAGGTTCCCGAGCGGGCAGCCCTCGTGGCAGAACGGGATGCCGCAGTCCATGCAGCGCGCCCCTTGGTGCTGCACGCTCTCGGGCTCGAAGCTCTCGTAGACCTCGTGCCAGTCGCGCACGCGCATCTTGACCGGGCGCCGCCGGGGCAGCTCGCGACCGAACTCCATGAAACCGGTGGGCTTACCCACGCGACGCCGCCATGACCGCCTCGTCGACCGAGGTGCCCTCGGCCTTCGCCCGCTCCATCGCCTCGAGCACTCGCCGGTAGTCGCGTGGCATCACCTTCACCATGTCGGCGACCGAGGACGACCAGTCCTCGAGCAGTCGCCGGGCGACCGCCGATCCGGTCTCCTCGGCGTGGCGGATGACGAGCGAGCACAGCCAGTCGGCATCCTCCTCGCCGACCGGCGCCGCGTCCACCATCTGGTGGTTGACCCGCAGGTCGAAGGTGCGATCGGGGTCGTGGACGAAGGCCACCCCTCCCGACATGCCCGCGGCGAAGTTGCGGCCGGTCGGTCCGAGGACGACGACGCGGCCCCCGGTCATGTATTCGCACCCGTGGTCGCCGACACCCTCGACGACGGCGATCGCCCCGGAATTGCGCACACAGAAGCGTTCGCCGACCTGCCCCGAGATGAAGGCCTCGCCCCCCGTCGCTCCGTAGAGCATGACGTTGCCCCCGATGATCTGCTCCTCGGCGGCGAAGGGGGACCCTTCGGGGGGCAGCAGCACGAGACGGCCTCCCGAGAGGCCCTTGCCGAAGTAGTCGTTGGTGTCGCCATGCAGGCGCATCGTCACCCCGCGGGGGACGAACGCCCCGAAGCTCTGCCCGGCCGAGCCGTGGAACGTGAGGTTGATCGTCCCGTCGGGCAGCCCCTCGCCGCCGCGTCGTTTGGTGATCGCATGGCCGAGCAGCGTGCCCACCGAGCGATCGACGTTGGTGATGCACACGGTGGCCTCGACCCGGGTCCCGTGCTCGATGGCGGGCCGACAGGCCTCCATGAAGCGGTGGTCGAGCGCGGCTTCGAGGCGATGGTCCTGGAGGCGCGTCTGGCGCGGTGCCGTGTCGTAGGGCGAGTCCACCTGGGCCAGGATCGGCGAGAGGTCGAGGCCCCGCGCCTTCCAGTGCTCGACGGCGGGGGCGGTCTCCAAGAGGTCGCTGCGTCCGACCGCCTCGTCGATGGAGCGCAACCCGAGCGAGGCCAGATGCTGGCGGACCTCCTCTGCGATGTACTCGAAGAAGGTCGTCACGAACTCGGGCTTGCCGCTGAAGCGCTCGCGGAGCTTCGGATTCTGGGTCGCGATGCCAACGGGGCAGGTGTCGAGGTGACAGACGCGCATCATGATGCAGCCCGAGACGACGAGCGGGGCGGTGGCGAACCCGAACTCCTCGGCGCCGAGCAGCGCCGCGACCACCACGTCGCGCCCGGTCTTCAGCTGGCCGTCGACCTGGACGACGATCCGGTCCCGCAAGCCGTTCATGAGCAGGGTCTGCTGGGTCTCGGCCAGGCCGAGCTCCCAGGGGATGCCGGCGTGCTTGAGCGAGGTCATCGGGGACGCGCCGGTCCCGCCGTCGTGCCCGGAGATGAGCACGACGTCCGAGTGGGCCTTGGCCACCCCCGCCGCCACGGTGCCCACGCCGACCTCGGCCACCAGCTTCACGTGCACGCGGGCCTCGGGGTTGGACGACTTGAGGTCGTGGATGAGCTGGCCGATGTCCTCGATCGAGTAGATGTCGTGGTGCGGAGGAGGCGAGATGAGCTCCACCCCCGGGGTCGAGTAGCGCGTCCTCGCGATCCAGGGCCAGACCTTGAACCCCGGGAGCTGCCCGCCCTCGCCGGGCTTGGCGCCCTGGGAGATCTTGATCTGCAGGTCGTCGGCGTTCACCAGGTACTCCGAAGTGACCCCGAAGCGGCCCGAGGCCACCTGTTTGATCGCGCTGCGCCGCAGGTCACCGTTCGGGTCCCGGAGGTAGCGAGCCGGGTCCTCACCGCCCTCGCCGGTGTTGGAGCGTCCGCCGATACGGTTCATGGCGATCGCGAGTGTCTCGTGCGCCTCGCCGGAGATCGAGCCGTAGGACATGGCGCCCGTCGAGAAGCGCTTCATGATCTCGCTCGCCGGCTCGACCTCGTCGATCGGGATCGGGCCGAGGGGGCCCGGACGGAACTTGAGCAGGCCCCGCAGGGTCCCAAGGCGCTCGGACTGGTCGTCGACCGCGCTCGTGTACTCACCGAAGACGTCGAAGCGCTTGGCGCGCGTGGCGTGCTGCAGCTTGAACACGGTGCGCGGGTTGAAGAGGTGGTACTCCCCCTCGCGTCGCCATTGGTACTCGCCGCCGGTTTCGAGCTCGCGATGGGCGAGCTCGGTTGGGCGGTCGAAGTGTGCCCTCGAATGACGAGCCGCGACCTCGGCCGCCAGCACCTCGAGGCCCACTCCCCCGATGCGGCTCGTCGTCCCGGTGAAGTACTCGTCGATCACCGATCCGTCGAGGCCCACCGCCTCGAAGACCTGCGCGCCGGTATAGGAGGCGACGGTCGAGATCCCCATCTTGGACATGATCTTGAGGACGCCCTTGCAGCACGCCTTGACGTAGTTCTCCCGCGCCTGGCGCGGGGTGACCCCCACGAGGTGACCGCTTGCGATCATGTCGTCGATCGACTCGAGGGCGAGGTACGGGTTGACGGCGGCCGCCCCATAGCCGATGAGCAACGCCATGTGATGTACCTCGCGAGCATCGCCCGACTCAACGACGAGCCCGACCCTGGTCCTGGCCCGCTCGCGCACCAGATGGTGGTGGACCGCCGAGACGAGCAAGAGCGACGGGATGGGAGCCAGCTCGCTCGTGGAATTCCGGTCGGAGAGGATGATGACGTTTGCCCCCTCCTCGACCGCGAGGGAGACCTTGCGGCGCACCTCGTCGATGGCCCCGGCCAACGCTGCGGCCCCGGCCTCGGTCGGGTGGCCGACGTCTCCGGCGTCGCGCACCGGGAAGAGGCCATCGATCGTGAACGCCTTGAACCCCGGGTTCTCACCGTGCTCGTTGATGTACATGAGCTTGGCGAGATCGTCGGCATCGATGATCGGCATCGGCATGACGACCTGGCGACACGAGTGGGGCTTGGCCTCGAGGAGATTGCCCTCGGGCCCGATCGTTGCATTGAGCGAGGTCACCAGCTCCTCGCGGATGGCGTCGAGGGCTGGGTTGGTCACCTGCGCGAACAGCTGGGTGAAGTAGTCGTAGAGATTGCGGGAACGGTCCGACAGGACGGCGATGGCCGTGTCGGACCCCATGGAGCCGGTGGGTTCGCCCCCCGTGCGCGCCATCGGCGCGATCAGCACCCGCAGCTCCTCGGTGGTGTAACCGAAGAGCCGCTGATGGGTGACGACGCTCGCGTGCTGGGGCGTGAGCATCGTGCGCGGCGGGAGCTGGTCGAGAGTGATCTGATCGGTTGCCAGCCACTCGGCGTAGGGGTGCTCGGCCGCGAGCTCGGACTTGATCTCGGTGTCGTCGACGATGCGGCCCTGGGCGGTGTCCACGAGGAAGATGCGACCGGGCTGCAGCCGACCCTTCTTCACGACCTTCGTAGGGTCGATGTCGAGGACGCCCACCTCGCTCGCGAGGACGACGAGACCTTCGTCGGTCACCCAGTAGCGGGCCGGGCGTAGGCCGTTGCGGTCGAGCACGGCGCCGATGACGGTGCCGTCGGTGAAGGCGATGGCGGCCGGGCCGTCCCAGGGCTCCATGAGCGCCGCGTGGAACCGGTAGAAGGCCCGCCGGTCTTCGGCCATCGTCTGGTGGTTCTCCCAGGCCTCCGGGATCATCATCAAGACGGCGTGGGGCAGGCTCCGCCCGCCGAGGTGCAACAGCTCGAGCACCTCATCGAAGGTCGCGGCGTCGCTCGCGCCGGGGGTGCAGATCGGGTAGATCCTCGAGAGGTCGCCCTCGATCTTGTCGGTCGCAAGCAGCGCCTCGCGGGCCCGCATCCAGTTGCGGTTCCCGGCCACGGTGTTGATCTCCCCGTTGTGGGCCAGATACCGGTACGGGTGGGCGAGCGGCCAGCTCGGGAAGGTGTTGGTGCTAAAGCGCGAGTGCACAAGCGCCACGCCCGACTCGAAACGCTCGTCGGAGAGGTCCAAGAAATACTCGTCGACCTGGTGGCCGGTCAGCATGCCCTTGTACACGAGGGTCCGCGCCGACAGCGAGCAGATGTAGAGCCCGTCGACCTGGTGCTCGGCCCGCTTGCGCAACACGAACGCCATGCGGTCGAGGTCGATGGGCTCGAGGCGGGCATCGTGGTTGACGGGTGCCACGAAGACCTGTTCGACCCGGGGCTGGGCACGCCGAGCGGTCTCCCCCAAGGTGTCGTCGACGCAGGGAACCTCACGCCAGCCGAGGACCTTCAGGCGCTCCTCTTCGGCCAAGGACGCCACCTGCGCCCGGGCCTTCTTCGCGTCGTCGGCGTCGGTGGGCAAGAAGACGAGGCCGGCCGCGTAGCGTCCCGGTGCGGGAAGCTCGATTCGGGCCTCGGCGGCCACCGCTGCAAGGAACCGGTGGGGCATCTGGGTCAAGATCCCCGCGCCGTCGCCGGTCGCCACCTCGGCTCCCGAGGCCCCGCGATGGGCGAGGTGCTCGAGGACCTCGAGGCCTTGGCGCACGAGGCGATGGCTCGGGCGACCCTGGAGGTCCGCGACGAACCCGACGCCACAGGCGTCGTGTTCGAAGCTGGGGTCGTAGAGGGACTTGGGCTGCGATGTGCGGCCAAGGTCCGCAGGGGCCATGGACGTCCTTCCGGGCTATGGCGCCCGCACCGGCGACCGGCGCGTGGCTACTCCTCGATGAGGCGCAGAGACTGCCGCCCGGGACGACGCTGGCCCTGGAGCAGTGGCTCCAGAATACACGGGCGCTCCGGAGGTCCCGATCCCCTTGGTCACGAGGGCCGGGACGTGCCGAAGCGAGCGAACCGTAACATCGCGTCCATGGCCAGCGCAGGCTCGGGAACCGCCGTGACGTGCGACGTTGCCATCGCCGGAGGCGGCGTCATCGGCCTGGCGACGGCATGGAGCATTGCGAAGGGCGGGGGCACCGTGGCGGTCTGTGACCCCGACCCGGGGCGGGGGGCTGCGTGGGTGGCGGCCGGGATGCTCGCACCGGCCAACGAGGCCTTCTTCGGTGAGGAGCCGCTCGCCCGTCTCTTGATCGCCGGCGCGGCGCGCTGGCCCGACTTCGCGGCGGCCCTGGAGGACGCGACCGGCTCGTCGATCGGCTTCGAGCCCTCGGGGACGGTCGTCGTCGCATGCGATCCGTCGGACCGCGCCGCGCTCGACCGGCTGCTCGATTTCCGCCAATCGATCGGGCTCGACGCCACGCGCCTCAGCGCCAGCGAGTGTCGGCGGCGGATCCCCTCGCTCGCGCCCGGGGTGAGTGGCGGCGCCGAGGTGCCCGGTGATCACCAGGTCGACAACCGGCTGCTCGTCTCGGCCCTGCTCGAGGCGTGCCGGGGTGCGGGCGTCGCGTTCGTTCGAGAACGCGCGGTCGCGGTCGAGCTCGATGCGCGAGGCGCGGCCCGGGGCCTGCGCACCGAGGCGGGCTCCGAGATCGTGGCAGGCGCGGTCGTCGCCGCGATGGGCTGGCAGACGGGGGGCCTCGAGGGTGTCCCTGCGTCGCTGTGGCCCGACGTTCGCCCGGTCAAGGGGCACATCCTTCGCCTGCGCGGCAGCGAGCCGATCATCCCTCGCACCATTCGCGGCCTGGTGCACGGGAGGGCCTGCTATCTCGTGCCCCGACGGGACCGCTCCCTCGTCGTCGGCGCGACGGTCGAGGAGATGGGCGATGACCGGCGGGTCCAGGCCGGCCAAGTCCACACGCTCCTCGATGACGCGCGGTCGCTCGTCCCGGGCGTCGACGAGCTCGAGCTCTCCGAGTGCTCGGTCGGTCTGCGGCCCGGCACCCCGGACAACGGCCCCTACATCGGCTGGACCGAGGTGTCCCGGCTCGCCGTGGCAGCCGGGCACTATCGCAACGGGATCCTGCTCGCCCCGATCACCGCCGAGGCGATCGTCGCGTTGCTCGAGGACGGCGCGCTCCCCGGCGCCCTCACGCCCTTTGGCGCCGCCCCCCGGGCCCATGGGCGTCCCGCGCGAGGCGCCCGGTGAGCGCCCAGGGGGCAGCGGGGGTCTCGCTCCTCGTGAACGGCGAGGCCTGCGTGGTCCCAGCCACCACCACCGTCGAGGGCCTGCTGGCCCTCTTTGGCGTCGATCGACGGGGGGTCGCGGTCGCGCTCGACGGCGAGGTGGTGCCGCGTTCTTCCTGGTCACACGCACAACTGGCCGACGGCAGCCGGGTGGAGATCGTGGGCGCGGCCGCCGGTGGCTGAGGGCGCCGGGGGCGCCGCATCCGCGGGTCGATTTGTGGGAGAGAATGTGGGTCTCCGCTCGCCGGCCGGTCGTCGGTCGGCGGAAAGGACCCCACCCATGCACCTTCCCCTCCCCCGCTTCGCGCTCGGTGCGCTGGTGCTGCTCGGTGCCCTCGGCTGGGGTGCCCGGGCCGGCGCCAGCGAATCGCTGAGCCAGAGCCTCCAGCGGGCCATCAAGGCCACCGAATCCGCGACCGCGGTCCACTACCAGGGCGTCATCACCGAGCGCTCCAAGCCCAAGGCACCCGTGCAGAGGATCGCGCTCGACGTCTCGGCGAGCACGAGCGGCACGAGCGAGGGGACGATCGGCATCGGCAAGGGGACGGCCACGGTACGCGAGCTCGGCGGCACGATCTACTTCGACGCCGACCAGGCCTTCTGGAGCGCCGAGGGTGGGAAGTCGGCGGCCAAGATCTTCGCTGGGAAGTGGGTGAACACTGCGACCACCAGTCAGACCGGAGTGTCGCTCTCGGAGTTCCTCGACTCGAAGAGCTTCCTCGCCGTCATCTTCGGCGCCAATCTCAAGCACTCGACGCTGAGCGACGCCGGCACGGCCAAGATCGACGGCCAACCGGCGAGGGTGATCTCCACGACCTACAAGAAGAACGATGCACATGGCCGCCTCTATGTGGCGACCCGGGGCCAGCCATACGTGCTCAAGTTCGCCGTCACCAGCAACAGCGGCACGGCAACGCTCACCTTCTCGCAGTACGACCAGCTCGCCCATCCGCTCCCGCCGGCCAGCTCCATCAACCTCGACACGGCCCCTTAGGAGCGTCGGGGTCCAACCGAGGACCGGGCTCTCGCCCGACCTCGGGGGTCGATGGCTCCCCGAGGTCGTTGTCCTGGAGCCGCGTGGGCACGCCAGCTCCGCCCGAGGAGGGCGGCTCGCGTCGGCCTTCTATTCTCGGGCGCGAACGAGAGGGGCGTGACGATGGAACTGCGGGTGTTCACCGAGCCTCAGCAAGGGGCGCGCTATGCGGACCTGCTCGCCGTGGCGAAGAAGGCCGAGGAATGTGGCTTCGATGCGTTCTTCCGCTCCGACCACTACTTGAAGATGGGCTCGGTCAGCGGCGACCCCGGTCCGACCGACGCGTGGGTCACCCTGGCGGGGCTCGCCCGGGAGACCGAGCGGATCCGGCTGGGCACGCTGCTCACCGCAGGAACCTTCCGCCTGCCTGGCCCGCTCGCGATCGCGGTAGCCGAGGTCGACGAGATGAGTGGCGGCCGGGTCGAGCTCGGCCTCGGGGCCGGGTGGTACGAGGCCGAGCATCTCGCCTACGGCATCCCCTTTCCCTCCTTGAAGGAGCGC
>DAHUZM010000187.1 GCA_027306525.1 Acidimicrobiaceae bacterium | reverse complement strand
TCGACGTCGATGTCGAGGCCGGGCGGGGGGTCCGAGGCGAGCACGGTTGGCCGACCCGGCCTTGCCGGCGGATCGGGCAACCGCGGCAGGGGGGGCAACGAAGCCCCGCCTCGCCATGCCTGGCGCGCCAGCACGCCTCGGTCGAGCGACGCCCCGGTCTCCCGACGCCACGGCCCGGCGTGCTCGACGTGGCGCCGTGCGCGCAGCGCGGCGAGCACCTCGGCGCGGGGCTTGCCTCGGAGCGCCAGCACGCCGAATGCATCGTCGTCGAGGGCATCGGCGACGAGATAGCAGACGGCGGCCGAATGCTTGCACGGATCGGCCCAATCCGGACACGAGCAGCGAGGCTGCAGCTCGCCTGGACCCGGCAACAAATCGAGCCCGAGCGAGCGCACCCGCTGCGCGACGCTCGCTGGGAGCTCGCCCTCGAGCAGTGCCGCCGCGTGGCCGATCTCCGAGGCGAGAACATCGAGGATCCGCTCCCATTCGCTCGTCGTGAACGGGCGAACCCGGACGATCACCTGGTAGGGCTCATGTCGCGAGCCCTGCACCGCGGCGCTGATCTCGCCGGGCGCAAGGGTGATCGGGCCGACCGCCCCCGTGCGTGCGTATGTGCGGCCTCGGGGCAGGCGATTGGGGTCGAGACGGGCCCGCTGCTCGAGCGCTTCGATCCAGGCACCCCCCCACCACGACGCGCCGAAGGGCGCTCGACCCCTCCTTCGTTCCTGACCGGGCCCGGGAAGGCGCGGTCGGTGCTCGTGCCAGCCATCCCTCGCGGGCACCATCACGCGCTCCCGAGCCGCACGAGGTCGGCGAGCTCGTCGTTGCTGAGCCGCCCGATCCAGGCCTCGCCCGAGCCGACCACCGACTCGGCGAGCTCCCGCTTGCGTTCCAGAACCTCGGCGATCTTGTCCTCGAGGGTGCCTGCCGCGAGGAAGCGGTGGACCTGGACGCTTCGGTCCTGGCCAATTCGGTGCGTACGATCGGTGGCCTGGTCCTCGACCGCAGGGTTCCACCACCGGTCGTAGTGCACGACGTGGGTGGCTCGCGTGAGGTTGAGGCCGACTCCGCCCGCTTTGAGCGAGAGCAGCAGCGCCGGCACCCTTCCCCCCTGGAAGGCGTCGACGATCTCCATGCGCCGCTTCACGCCCACGCCCCCGTGGAGGAGCAGGCTCGGGATGCCGAGCTGGGTGAGACGGGCCTCCACGAGGTGGAGGCACTCGACGAACTGGCTGAAGACAAGCGCCGACTCCCCCTCGGCGACGATGACGTCCAGCAGCTCCTCCAAGGCCGCGAGCTTCCCCGATCGACCCGGCAGGGGGCCATCGTGATGGAGGTACTGGGCCGGGTGGTTGCAGATCTGCTTGAGCGACGTGAGCAGCTTGAGGACCAGCGCCTGACGCCCAATGCCAGGACCGCGACGCTCGATGGCCGCCATCGCCTCGCGGACCTCGGCCTCGTAGAGGGTCGCCTGCTCCTTCGTCAGTGGGACCACCACGTCGCACACGAGACGCTGCGGAAGGTCTGGTGCGACACCGGGGTCGCTCTTGCGCCGCCTGAGCACGAACGGTCGGATCGTCCTCGACAGGCGTTCGCTCACCGTCGGGTCGCCGTTGCGCTCGATCGGCGTCGCCACGTTGCGGACGAATCGGTCGAGCGGACCGAGGAGCCCCGGCGTCGTCCAGTCGAGGATCGACCAGAGCTCGCTCAGACGGTTCTCGACCGGCGTGCCCGTGAGCGCGAGCCGAGTCGGGGGGTTCGCGGGCGGCGCCCCATCCACGGTCCCGGCGCGACCAATCGTCCGAAGCGCTCGGGCGGTCGCCGTCTCGGGGTTCTTCAGGTGTTGCGCCTCGTCGGCCACGACGAGCGCAAAGCCCGCCATCGCGAGGCGGTCGGCCTCACGGCGCGCGATGCCGTAGCTCGTCAGGACGATCTCATCGTCGGCCAGCTCAAGGAGGGAGCGATCGGTCCCGTGGTAGCGGCGCACCGGCACCTTCGGGGCGAAGCGCCGCACCTCGCGCTCCCAGTTGACGAGGAGCGAGGTCGGGCAGACGACGAGCGTGGGACGCCGCTTGCGCCCGCCCTTGGGCGACGCGCTGCGATGGAGGTGGAGCGCGATCACCTGCAGCGTCTTGCCGAGCCCCATGTCATCGGCCAGGCAGCCGCCGAGCCCGCTCGAGGTCATCGCGTGGAGCCACGCGACGCCGCGGGACTGATATGGGCGCAGCTCGACCCAGTCGGCAAGACCGGGGGGAACCGGCAGGTCCGCCGGCTCGCCCTCTCCCGACGCACGCAATCGCTGCGCGAGCGACACGAGGCCCGGCTCCCCCACCACCTCGACGGGCTCCCCGTCGAGCTCGACGCTGCCGCCGAGGAGGGTGCCGAGCGCCTCGAGCATGCTGAGGCGGCGGGCCCGGCGGGCACGAAAGCGTTCGATGGCGGCGGGGTCGACGGCGACGAAGCGGCCCCGCAACCGCACGAGACCCCGTTTCGCCTCCGCGAGCTGATCGATCTCTTCGGCCGACAACAGCTCCCCGTGCAAGGTGGCCTGCCAGCGAAACTCGACCAGCCCTTCGAGCGAGAACCCCGACGCTCCCACGACGCCGACGGGCGAGAGCGAGGCCTGGTACCTCAGGCCCTCACTGATGAACGAGGACGGCCAGAGCACCTCCACGCCGGCGTCGGCGAGGTGCGCTGCCCCCTCCTCGAGAAGGGCACCGAGCATCCGCTCGTCGAGATCCAGCGCACTCGGTGCCCGCTCCCGCAGCAGGGCCCCGAGCGGGGGCCAGGCCCGCCCACCGCGGCGCAGCGCACGAAGAAGGTCCTCTTCGGCCGATGCGCCGAACATCGCGAGCACGCCGGCCGGCGATGAGAACAGGTCGGCGGCATCGACGAGCAGGCTCGGGTCGACTCGGCTGGCGAGCTGGACGACGGCTCGCGCCACGGGTCGCTCGGGGTCGTCATCCCCATCGTCCTCGGGCGGTGCCGGGAGTGCCGCCCCGGCGTCGTCGAGCAGCTCCACCCGCAAGGCGACATCGACGCCGCCCTCACCCCCGAGGTCGCCGACTGCTTCTCCCAGCCACTCCGCCAGGTGCTCCGCTCGGGCACCCTCGCTCGACGAGAAGACCGTCGGACCGACGAATTGGGCCCCCGCCGTCCGCACGAGCGCGTCGGCGAGACCGTCCCACGCCGAGGCGATCAGCGCCTCGGGCGAGCGAAGCCGGATCGGTGACGTGCCCTCGAGGGCCAGCGGATGCGCCGAGGGCGGGAAGCACGCGGCGAGATCGGCAAGCAACCGCCGATCGCCGGGGTCGAGCGGGCCGACCCTCCAGGCGTCCCACCCGGTAGCGGTCACGGCCGGGTAGAGCCGGCCCTTCGAGATGAGGCCGAGCCCAGCCTGGAACACCGCTTGCCACAGCGCGCCTTCCACACCGTCGCCCAACCCACTGACGAGGGGAATCGCGTCCGCGATCGAGACGAGCCGAGCTCGAACGTTTCCGCGCCGGATCCCCGCACCCCCCGCCGTAGGCATCACGATCTCGATCTCGGTGGTGCTTTCGGGAGGCGCCGCGTCGCAGTGGCTGTCTCCATAGAGAACCAGCTGGCCGAGACGCGGCGGGTCGCCGGGGACGAACGTCACGCCCTCGACCGTCCCCACCACGCTCTTCCCGGTCCCCACGGAGCCGAAGGTAGTGGGTCACCTGCGCCCGCCGAGCATCCGAACGATCGATGAGGAGGCCGCAGAAGCCAAAGGCGAGCCCGACCTTGAACGTCATCCCACACGGAACCGAGATGAGGTTCCTAGAGCTCGGCCCGGGGCGCACGATGCAAGGACCTTCGAAGCCGGCCTCGCGCTCGGGTGAGGGGCGTCGGAGCGGACTCGACGACGAGCGGGAGTTAGGTGCCGGAGCGAGGGCGCCGACAATGGGCGGTCGCCGGTGCACTCATGAGACCATCCCTCTCGTGCGCATCGGGCCCCAGGGTCCCGCATTCACCCACAAGCGCCCGCCGCACCACGACCCGTTCAGTCGTCGCCGTGTCCGGTTCGCGCTCGGTCTCGAGCTGTTCGGTCTGCAGATCGCGGGCCAGAGAACATGCTCGGGATATCGCTGTGAATCCGACGCCAAGGACACCGCGCTCCCAACCCGCGATAATGGGCCCAATGCTCGGGAGCAACTTCGGCCGCCTGCCGAGCGATGCCGACCGCGCCCGGGTCATTGCGCAGTTGACGCGGGCGGGCCCCCATCTCGGCGCAGCAGAGCTCGAACGAAGGATGGAGCTGGCGCGACACGTGCCCACAATCGGCGAGCTGGCGCTGGTGGCCTGGGACCTCTCGGTCGGTGACGTCGTCCCCTCCACCGGCGAGAAGCGGAACGTCGGCGCATGGCACAACGCAGGCTTTCGCTTGCACGCCACCGCATATGTCTTGACCAACGGCGCGTTGGTCGGCACCTGGGCGCTGACTGGCCCTCACCTCTTCTGGCCGTTCTTTCCGATCGCAGCATGGGGCATCGGCTTGGGCCTGCACGCCGTCGGCGTTCGCAATGCCGAGCGGCACCGCCAGGACCAAGAGCAACGAGCACCTCGAGAGGCCCGGCTTGCGGAAGGCGGCGTCGATTCCGCGTCCGGTGCCAAGAACGGACCGGAGGCGAGAACCCCGACGCAGGTGACCGTCATGTTCACCGATGTCGTCGACTCCACGCGCCTCACCGCCACAATCGGTGACGAGAGCTGGACGCGGGTCCGGGCGCGTCATCGAGAAATGCTCGGTCGGTGCTACGAGCTGCACCGTGGGCGAGAGGTCAATTCGATCGGCGACGGCTTCATGGCCAGATTCGACTCGGAACGAGCGGCCGTGCGTTGCGCCGTCGAGATTCAGCAGCGCCTCGACCAGGAGCGGCGCGAAATCGGGTTTGCGCTAGCCATTCGGATCGGGATCAACGCCGGACATGCCATCGACGACGATGGGGACCTTCTCGGCAACGTCGTCAACGTCGCGTCGAGGATCACGACCGCCGCCGAGCCCAACGAGATCCTCATCACCGAGTCGGTCGCCGATCACGTCGACGGGCACTTCAGACTCGTCGATCGCGGGCTGCGCGGAGTGAAGGGGTTGGACCGCGCACTGCACGTTCTCTCGGTGGACTGGTCGGCTTGAGAGCGCCCCGCTCGGTCCGATGCACGGGGGGTCACATTTCCTCGCATGCGCCCTCCGACCGAGAAGTGTCGCGCTGGGCCCAACCGCGACTCGAGACCTGTGTTCGCTCGACCACAGAGTTCCGGGCTTGGCCGCCCCAAGATGGCGGCCGAGGTCTATAGCAAGAGCAGCCCCAGCGATCCCTCGGCGCCCGAAGCGAGAGAGGGTGCGGCGCGCGCCACCGCACGGCACCGGCCCCGCACGACCACGCTTCGTGTCATTTCTTCGGCCGGGGCCGCCGACCCGACCGGTCCCCGACGCGTGGTCACCGCCCGGCCCTCGGGGATCGGCCTGTCGAGATCGGCTGATCCAGACCCATCGGGCCGTGGGGAACGGCCCGCAGTCGCGATCGGGCCAAGGCAGCCCCAAAGACAGCAAACCGGGTCGCATGCCGGGGGTCCCCGACGCGAGACGGGCACCCCCCGGGGGGCCCGATTGCCCATTTGCGAACGGACGAGCGAGAATCCCCAGGTGGACAACATCGGCGTCGTCGACACCATGTTCGCCCGCTACGACATGGGGGGCGAGGCGCTGGCCGAGCTGGCCGAGTGCCCAGGCTACGGGGAGAAATTCAGCGTGCTCCGCCGCACGGTCCCGGGCTTCAAGGACCTGGCGGTGGCGGCCAAGCAGATGATCGAGCGCGACGGGTGCCGGATCGTGGTGGCCTTGGGCATGCCCGGCTCGGCGGCGATCGACAAGACCTGTGCGCACGAGGCCTCCCAGGGGATCATGCTCGCCCAGCTCATGACGTCGACCCCCATCTTGGAGGTCTTCGTGCACGAGGACGAGGCCGACGATCCGAACGTGCTCGCCGGGGTGTTCAAGGAGCGCTCACGCAAGCACGCCCGCAACGCCTACTGGATGCTCTATGAGCCCGAGCAGCTGGAGGCCCGGGCGGGACGGGGGATCCGCCAGGGTTTCGACGACGCCGGCCCGCTCGGGTCCTAGTTCGGCCCAACCTCACCGCAGGTGAGCACCGAGGACCCCGGCGAGGGCCGCCCGACGTCCGAGCAACCGGAGGCCGACGACCACGGGCCATCCGATGCGCCGAGCGCACCCGAGCCTGCCAACGGCGCGTCTTCGAACGGCCCTCGTCACCGAGCCACCCGAGGCACCCGTCGACAGCGCCGTCGGGCAAAGGTCCGCGCACGCAAGCACTGGAAGCTGCGGCGGACCCTCTTCATCGTTGGCGTCGTCATCGTGCTGCTCGTCGGCGCAGCCGGTGGCTACGTCTATTACCTGAACGCCCAGGTCCACCGGATCACCGTGCATCACCTGAAGCCGGCTCCGGTCAAGGGCCCCGACCTTGGGACCGAGAACATCTTGATGGTGGGATCCACCTCGCGCTGTGCGCTCGCGGTCCAGAACCCCGCCTATGGCCTGTGCTCCCAGGGGGTGAACGGGGTCAACAGCGACGTCATCATGATCCTGCACCTGAACCCGGCGCAGAAGGCCGTCAGCATCCTTTCCATCCCCCGAGACCTGTTCATCCCGAACGCCAGGACCACGGGCGCCAACAAGATCGACGCCGCCCTGTACCAGGGGCCGAGCCAGCTGGTGGCGGCGATCGAGCAGGACTTCGGGATCCCGATCCAGCACTACGTCGAGCTCAACTTCGACACGTTCGCGAGCGTGGTCGACGCCCTCGGGGGCATCAACATGTACTTCCCCGAGCCGGTCTACGACGCCTACTCGGGCCTCAACATCCAGACGACCGGGTGCATCCACCTCGACGGCTACCACGCCCTCCAGGTGGTCCGGGCCCGGCACCTCCAGTACAAGGGTCCCGGGGTGACGACGAGCGACCCCGCATATTGGCCCCAGGAGACCGAGAGCGACCTCGCCCGGATCCGCCGCGACCACGAGTTCCTCCGGGTCCTTGCCCAGGCGGTCTCCCAAAAGGGTCTCGGCAACCCGATCACCGACGCCCAGCTCGTCTCGAGCGTGGTCGGCGACCTGACCGTCGACAGCGGGTTCTCGACCTCCAACATGGTGAACCTGGTGCTCACCTTCCACGGGATCAACCCCTTCAGCGCCCCCCAGATGACCCTCCCGGTCATGGTCAGCGACATCAACCAGTACGCGTACGAGGGGGGCGCGTACGGCAATGTCGAGTTCCCGACCCAGCCCGAAGACCAGCAGATCATCGACCAGTTCCTAGGGGACAACCCGAACGCCAACACCTTGACCGGAGACCCGCTTCCGAGCCCCTCGGCGGTGTCGGTCGCCATCTTGAACGGCTCGGGAACCTCCGAGGCGGGGACCACGGCAGAGGCGGGACTCCGTGCGCTCGGCTTCAACGTCGTGAGCGAGTCCTACACGCCTCCGCTCGGGCCACAGGCCGAGACGGTCGTCGAGTACTCGCCCGACACGCCGGCCGAGGAATCGGCCGCACAGGCCGTCGCACGCTCTCTCTCGGGGCAGGTCATCCTGGCGTTGGCCAATCCTGCGACCTCCATGCCCGGTCTGGTCGCTGGATCCCAGGTCACAGTCATCACGGGCACCGACTTCAGCGTCAATCCCCCGGCTCCTCCGCCAACGATCACGACCACGACCACGACGACGACCACCGTGCCCCCAACAACAACAACGACCACGACGACGGTGCCCAACTTCGCCCCGGCCAGCCCGCCGGTCCAGGCGCTCCAACCCTGGGATCCCCGATCCTGCACCGCCACGGGTGGCGAGGGGCCCTAAGAAAGTGCCTGGCTGGGCTGCCGGCCAATACCGCGTCCGAGGGGTGGGGCTGGCCTACCATGAGCGAATCTCGGAAGTACAGCGACGCGGTCGGGGTGTTGCCTGATCGCGACCCGAGGTCGGTGCGAAGGACTCGATGGCCGAATTTAGAGCGTCCGAAGCGAACCTCCGAACATACGTACTGGTCCTACGGCGTCATATCCATTGGGTGCTCGCGTTCACGATCCTGGCCGTCGCCGCTTCGGTCGCCTACACCAAGGTCGAGAAGAAGGAGTACTCCGCAACCGCCCAGCTCCTCGCTCAGCCAAGCTCGGGAACGGTACCCATTGCTGGAACGCAGCAGACGATTTCGCCGACAGACGTCCTCACCGATCTCCAGTTGATCGCCGGCGCGCCGGTCAAGGCGAAGGTGGCGAAGGAACTGGGATTCTCGCCTGCCGTGTCGGCGTCAGAGGACGGACAGACCAACGTCATCAACCTGACGGCGACCGCCTCGACCCCCGCGCTCGCAGAAAGAGTCGCCAATATCTACGCTCGGACCTTCGTCAACTACCAGCGAACGAACGCTGTCAATGCCCTCACGGCCGCAGAATCCCAGATTCAGAGCCAGATCAACTCGATCGGTAGGCAACTCGCTCCACTGATCGCCCAAAAGGCACCGACATCGGCCACGAACGGCCAGATCTCCGCGCTGACGTCTCAACAGACAGCCCTTCAGGAGCAGTTGACCCAACTCGAGCTGGCGGGCTCCCAAAGTCCAGGCGGGGTCGAAGTGACGTCCCTCGCCGTTCCGCCAACATCCCCGAGTTCACCAAAGCCCCTCCAAACCGCCTTCATTGCGCTTGTAATCGGCCTCCTCCTGGGTGTCGCAGCGGCATTTGCCATCGAGTACTTCGACGACAAGGTGTACGGGAAGGAAGAAGCAGAGCGGCTCAGCGGGGGCGTACCTGTCCTCGCGATCATTCCCCGGGTGAAGTCATGGAAGAACACACGTCGGCCGATGGTCATCACGGAGATCGACCCCTTCTCCCCCGTGACGGAGGCGTACCGATCCCTGAGGACATCTCTCCAGTTCGCGCGCCAAGACACCGGACGCAAGACCATTCTGGTCACGAGTGCGGCGGGGGCCGAGGGAAAGACGTCGACGGTCACCAATTTGGGCATCGTGCTGTCCAAAGCCGGCGAGCGCGTCGTCGTCGTGGGTTGCGACCTCCGCCGACCGCGCCTAGGAACCTTCTTCGGACTATCGGAGATTCCGGGATTCACCTCGATTCTCCTCAGCCCGGGCGACATCCGGGACGACCTCCGCGATGCCCTTCAGTCCATCCCGAGCTGTCCAGGTCTCGCCCTCCTCGGGACGGGACCCATCCCGCCAAACCCGGCGGAGCTGCTTGCTTCAGACAAGGCGGCCGAAATATTCCGCGTGCTTGCAACTGGCTTCGATGTCATCCTCATTGACAGTGCGCCACTGCTCCCAGTCGCGGATGCCCAAATCCTGGCTAACCTCTCAGATACGGTGCTCTTGGTGGTCATGGCGGGCAAGACCACTCGAGTTGAGGTTGAACGAGCGACCGAACTCTTGAACCAAGTCGGTTCCAGACCCGCCGGAATCATTCTCAATCGAGCAGTCCGTCGCGCCGGCAGCGTCGGTGACTACACCTACGGTTACGCGTACAAGTATCGCTATACGCCACAACCCGCTATCGAGCTTCAAGCCGGAAACGGTTCTCATCCAGGGGAACGACCAAGAACTGGGGTCTGGTCCTAGGCCCCTATAGGGCAGACTCTGCGGTTGTTGCGACCCTTTGTTGCTCGTGACGCGCAGTATCTCTTGTTTGTCCCTTGTCGATCCGCACAGGTGCCACTCTGCACTAACCACTTCCCAGGCATCCGCACCTCACCTAGATCCACACGGTGCCGCAAACAAATCGCACGCGCTGGTCACTGAAGCGCTGGTTTGAAGCCCTCCCTCCTCCGTGGGCTCCAGCAGACAGTATCCCGCGCTCCGTAACAACCGCTCGACCGGACCGCGTTCGGCAAGATCATTCCACTCGAGCTGGAGCAATCGAATTCGCTGTTCATTGAGCGCCCGAGACGCACCCATTAACACCATCAACTCCGAACCTTCTACGTCGATCTTCACGCCAGCAACTGTGCGCTCACCCACAAGGGAATCCAGTGTCACCTGGCTGACTTTTCTCTCTGCTTGGGGGTCCACTCGATTGAGCGCATCTCTCCCTGTGGTGAATCCGACCACGCCAGTCTCAGCCCCGACCACCGCTTCGATCACCACAATAGGAAAGTCATTCAGCACTGCATTTTCACGCAGCAGCTCTGCCGAATCATGAGCAGGTTCCACAGCGATCACCTGCGCTCCGGCAGCAGCTGCCATCACAGAGTACGTACCAACATTTGCCCCCACATCTATGAACACATCTCCTTCCCGAAGATGCCGCTCCCAAATGCCCATCTGCGGCCAATCGGGCGGGTTTGCGTACAGGGCCTTCGTTGCCGCAGTCCTGTGGACATCCACCCAGATACGGGCACCACCTTCACCCACTCGCGTTACAGCACGCCAACCGCAGACTCTTGAGAGCAGATGAAACCCAGCAGCACGGATCAGCTGGCGACCCCGCCGCCCACGGTTTGCTGGGTGCTTCCAGATGAACACAACTACGCCCTTAGCCTCGCTCAGCATCGACTGCCTACCCCTGTGATCGAGGCCTCTGCTAGCGACGACATCCGTTTCATGCCGTTCGATATACGATCCGACAGGAAGCCGAAGGAAGTCCGCCCGGTGGCCACCATCTCAACGGAACACTGCCTAGAATGATGCCACGCGTACGCTGAGGCAACGTGGTTCTTTTGGCACTCCAAGTACGTCGGTGGTTCTCGTCACTCAAGCCACGATATCGATCCCAAATGTTTCCATTTTCCTGGGAGTACTGAACTGATCTTGTCGCGTCGAGTCGCGGTGATGGGCCAAGGCTATGTTGGTCTTCCTCTCGCCCTTGAAGCAGCAAGAGCTGGCCATGCTGTTGTTGGATACGACCCAGATGTGCGCCGAATTGATTCCCTGAGAACTGGGTACTCCTTCATCGAAGATGTCCAATCGAGCGA
>DAHUZM010000186.1 GCA_027306525.1 Acidimicrobiaceae bacterium | reverse complement strand
GGGTAACTCGACGCCCATCTCGCGTCACGGTGGCCGCCTCCCCACCGCGATCTGCACTCCTAGGACGTGTACCTCGTGTCGATCGTCACGGTGACAACGTCCGAGCGCCAGTGCTCGAGATCGACCCCGAGCACCTCCTTGCCACTGTAATGAACACGGGTGATCTCGAGCATCGGCGAGCGTGATGACATTTCAAGAATCGCCGCGAGTTCAGAACCGACGACGGCTGGAACGAGGTCCAAGCGGTCGTGGGTGATCTCGACGCCACATCTCCGGCTGACGTCCGCCAAGTAATCGATCACCGGAACGGTCAGATCGGTGCCATGGAGCGACGCCACGAGATCGGGGCGGAGATAGAGGTGCTCCGCGACGATCAGGCGTTCATCGAGAAAGTATCGCCGGAGAGCCAGGAAGCCCAGGTTGGGGTAGGGCGGGCGGGGCTGTCCTGCCGGATCGGTGGTGACGACCTCCACCCGACGGCGGTCGCTCGGAACTGTCGGAGGCAGGAGCGGGTTGTAGCGGACGCGCGGGCGATTGACGAACCACCCGGATCGCTCACGTCGATAGATGGTTCCTCGCTGCGCAAGGTATTCCAACGCGACGCGCACGGTGGGTCGTTGGACGCCAAAGCGTGTCGCGAGGAGGCGTTCGGAGGGGAGCGGAGTGTCGGCGGGGCGGCCGGAGTATTCGCGGGCGAGCTCCTCGGCGATTCGCATCGATGGCCAGATGTGGGAAGTCCTGCCGGCCGGGTCCAAGGAGTTCATCGGGGCCGCATTGTAGGTCTTGAACCCCCAGCGCCAAGGTGTGCAAGGTCTCGGAACTCTGTAAGGGAGCTCGAAGATTCGTGTATGGGGGAGGGTTACTGAAACAGAAGTGTGTGCGTGCGTGTCGGTCCGGAACGGATCAGATAGCGAAAAAATCCCGTGATCCGTGGTCTCGCTCATAGGAGGTAGAGGGGAGCGGAAGCGAGTGTGCATAGAACGAAAGAGCCGGCGTGACCGCTCGCTAAGCGGGGGTCGACAGAATTGCATTCGACAACCCGGGGAGGGGTGGTGTAGACCGAGAGCACAGTTGGGATAGACCAGATGAGCTCGCCACTCAGACGGCCGGTGAACAGGGAAAATCCGGCGCGATCGGAGCGCATTTGGAGCCCGGGGGAGCGAGCAGGGTTGCAGGCTGTGTGATCGGCCGGAGAGGCCAGGATGGAGGCAACGCCGACGTGTCGAACACCTCTGACTATGCAGGATCGGTTGATATCGGGGACTACCGGGCGTTCTCAGGTCGAATCGGTACGACGCTCAGAGAGTCTTCGCCATGGTGGCCAACGCCGCAGCTCCCACGGGAGGGTTCACCAAATATCGTGATCGTCCTGCTCGACGATCTGGGATTTTCGGATTTCGGGTGTTTTGGAGCGGAATTGGAGACTCCGGCAATCGATGCTTTGGCCGGGCGCGGCCTCGCGTTGACCGGGTACACGACGGTGCCGATGTGCACTCCGGCGCGGGCTGCGCTGCTGAGCGGCAAGAACCCCCACTCGGTGGGTGCCGGCTGGCTCAGCTCGAACAATCCCGGCTATCCGGGGTATCAGGCGGGGGAAATCTCGCCGAATGCGCCGACGCTGGCCGAAGTGTTGCACCTCCACGGATACGGAACCATGGCCGTCGGCAAGTGGCACAACACGCCGACCTACCAGGCTGCGCCAACGGGAGACCGTCGTTCTTGGCCAACGCATCGTGGATTCGACAGGTTTTTCGGGTTTCTCGCCGCCGAGACCAACTATTTCAAGCCTTCGCATCTGGTCGAAGGCGACGAGTTCTTCGACGTCGATGACTATCCGGACGATTTCTACACGACGCAGGCCTGGACCGATCGAGCGATTTCGTATGTCGGGGACCACCTGAGCTCCAAACCGGATCGTCCGTTCTTCTTGTACTTGGCGGAGAACGCGCCGCACGTGCCATTGCAGGTGCACCGGGACGAGCGAGCCGCGTATCGCGGTCGTTATGCCGAGGGATGGGATGTCGTGCGAATGCGGCGTTTCGCACGACAGAGGGAACTGGGCATCATCGACGAGCGCTTCAAGATCCCTCCGCACACTCCGGCGGTTCCTGAATGGGACGCGCTGTCTGCCGATGAGCGGCAACTCTGTGCCCGCTACATGGAACTCTACGCGGGCGTCGTGGAATCGATCGACGCCAACATCGGGCGCCTTGTCGAGTTCTTGGCCAAAGCGGGGGTGCTCGAGAACACACTCATTCTCATCACCTCGGACAATGGAGCAAATGCCGCTGGCGGTCCCTATGGCAGCCCGAATCGCCTCGAAGGTCGCTATGGCGGAGGTGGCGAATCCCATGCGCTCGCCCTGGCGCTCCTTGGCGACGATCGCCTCGGGGAGGCAGACACGATGCCCGTATATCCGACCGGATGGGCTGAGGCATGCAACACGCCATTCCGGATGTTCAAACGAACGACCATGAACGGTGGGATCCGCGTCCCATTTGTGGCCCATTGGCCAGGGGGTATCCACGCAGAACGGCGTATCGTCCCGGATTGGGTGCATGTCACCGATGTGATGCCGACGCTGCTCGAGATCGCTGGGGCGGCGTATCCCTCGTCCTTCCACGGCACCACGACCCGTCAGATGGATGGCAGGAGCTTTGCGCAGTTGTTCGCAGGCGACACGTTGGAGGGTGCACGCCGACGCCAGCACTACGAGCTCCAGGGCAACCGCGGATTGATCGACGGACGTTGGAAGATCGTTTCGCTTCAACCACCCGATCGGGAAATGGACCTCGACAACTGGATGCTCTTTGACCTCGCGTCCGACCCAAGCGAAACCGTTGACCTGGCGGCGCAGGAGCCTGCCAAGCTGGCCGAGCTGATCCAGGGTTTCGATGAGGAGGCCCGCGCCAACTGGGTCTATCCCCTCGACAATCGCGGTCCACGCCGGAACCTGACCATTCCCCCGTTTCTCGAACGTCTGGTGTCGATGCCAAGGGTGTTCCGCCCGGGTGCGAGCGTCCCTGTCACGACCATCGCCCCACTCGTGGCCGACCGCGACTTTGTGCTCCGTGCGACGTTTTCGATGGATTCGGCGGACGAGGGGGTCATCTTCGCTCTCGGCGATGCCCTGGCGGGTTTCTCGTTGTACGTGCTCGACGGAGCGCTCAACTTCGCGCTCGGCCGTTGGCCAGGGGAGGCGTCGGTGGTCACGACGGCTCCGCCGAGTGGACAGTCCGTCTGGGAGATGCACCACCGAGCCCTTGGGTCATCCGCGGGACAGGCACGGCTCGTGCTGAACGGATCCCTGTGGTGCGACCTCGACACGACGCCGACGTTTGCCCGGGTGAGCGGGGGACTCGATCTCGGCCGGGACCGGCGGAGCCGGGTGACCGAGCGATACGCCCACCGAAGGACCTTCCCCTTCACCGGGACCGTGATGTCGATCGAGGTCATCCCGGGCGCACAAGCCCCCGGCGGGATCGTCAACCGTCTCGAAATCGAGTCGCAGTTGGACTGATCGCGGGAGCCAGAACGCTTGACGGCTCGGATCCATCTGGCCTATACCAGAGGGATGACCACTGGCTTAGTCCAGTTCTTCCGCCCTCTCCGACATCTTCGCGATTTGCGCGGGGTCACCGTCGCGAGGCACCGATGACGGTCAGGCCCGTGGCGACCTCGGGGACGCCGCAGCGTGGCTGGCCTCAGCACGACCGGCACGGCTCGTGGCTCATCGACGACGAAGGCAACCGGCTGCTCGCGTGGCATGTTTCGGGCGGGGTCTTCAACCTCGGCTTCGGTGATTCGGCGATGGCCAGCGCCGTCGCCGAGACGGTGCGGGCCCACGACACCGGGCTGTGGTCGATGCGCTCGGAGCGCCGACTCGTCGGCGAGGAGCACTTCGCGCGCTTCCTCCCCGAGTCGCTTCCGAGGAGCTACTTCACGCCGAGCGCCTCGGAGGCCTTCGAGGTGGCCTGCAAGCTGGCAAAACGCCACACCGGGCGCAGCGGGCTCGTGTCGGTGACCGGCGGGTACTACGGAGCCATCGGCTTCGCGCTGGCCATGGACGATCCGGCGCTCCAACCCGAGCGCTATACGCCGATGGCGGGGTCCATTCCAAAGGCACAGTTCGGCTCGATCGACTCGATGGTTGCACTGGTCGACGAGTCCACGGCAGCCGTGTGCATCGAGGCGATCCAGGTGCCCGCCGGTGTGTTCGAGCCGCCCGAGGGCTATTTGCGTGCGGTTCGAGACCTTTGTAACGAGCGTGGCGCCCTCTTGATTTTCGACGAGGTCCAAGGCGGCCTGTTGCGCACGGGTGACCAGTGGGCCTTCGAGCGCCATGGTGTCGTTCCCGACGTGATGATTACCGGTAAGGGACTCTCGGGCGGCTACTACCCGCTCGGAGCACTCAGTTGCTCCGAGACCCTCTACGCGACCTTCGAATTGCGCCCACCGGTGCACCGGTCGAGTTTCTGCGGTGGCGAGATCGCTGCGACCATCGCGGGGCGCACGGCCGAGCGGTATCTCGATCCCGCACTGCGCGCGCACGTCAAGATCGTCAGCGAACGCCTTGGTCGAGGACTCCGCACGATCTTGGAGCGCCACCGTGACGTGGTGCACGAGATACGGGGCCGCGGTCTCGTATATGGGGTGCAGCTCGCCCCCGGGCGGGGTGGCGCGATGGCCCGTGCGTGTCGCAATCGTGGCCTGTACCTGCACGTGAGCCTCCAGCCCGAGACCGTCATCGTGATGCCGCCTCTCACCACCACATTGGAGGAGACCGAGGAAGGCCTCGCGATCTTCGAGGCGTCGCTCGCCGACATCTGAGGCTCATCGAGGCCGAGGTCGCGGATCATCCGGGGAACCCATGGGCCTCAAGCGGGCCGGCCAGTTTCGATGCGATCTCGCGTCCCTCCGCACCCTGCGCCAGGTTCTCAAGCTCGTCGCCGTCGGCGGAAAGGTCGAATGCCTCGCAGAGCTCTCCAGTCGAGCGTTCGAAGGTAATGCGCGCCGAGCCATCGGAGAGGGCGACGAAGGTACGCTCTTCCCCGAGGTCCGCCGAGATCTCGCTGATCACGATGTCGCGGTGTTCGAGACTGTCCTTGCGCATCAGTGGAAGCAGGGACCGCCCGTCGCAGGGATCGAGCGGCGCGGCGCCAGCGATGTCGAGGATCGTCGCGGTGAGGTCGACGGACTCGATCGGACCGGTGAACTTCGAGACGGCCCGGTGCATGCCCTCGGGGGCACGGACGATCGCCGGCACCTGCACCGAGGAGCGGTAGAAGTTCATCTTCGCCATCAGCTGGTGGTCCCCGAGCATCTCGCCATGGTCGGCGCTATAGAGGATCCAGGTGTTCTCCAGCTGCCCCGTGCGCTCGAGCACCGCGAGTAGACGACCGATGGATTCGTCGATGAGCGACACCATCGCGAAGTACTGCCTCGCCCCCCGCGCCACGTAGTCATCGCTCAGGATGGGGCTGTTCGAATGCTTCCAGAGCGTTTTGACGTAGGCGTTCCATGTGGGGGTGGCAGGCACGACCGGCCTCGCGATCCTGGGCGGGACATCGAGGCCCTGGTAGTACTCGGACCACTCGGGGTCCCCCATGAGCGGCACGTGCGGGGCAACGTAGGAGAGCTGCAGGAAGAAGGGCTGGAGGCGACCCCTTTGCGAATCGATCCAATCGATCGCCTGGTCGGTCAGAAACGTCGTGAGATCGAGCGCCTTTGGTAGCGGACTGACCACGCCGTCCCAGTGTCGGGGGGTGAGCCGAAAGACGGCTTTGACCGCTTCGCGATATTGGGAAAGGACTCCGGCCTCCTCCAAATGACGTGTGTAAGGCGTCGAGAACCGGGGCGTGACGTGCAGGTATCGGTCGAACTCCTCGACCACGTGGTCGAAGCCGAATGACGCGACGAACTCTTCGTAGCGGGCTCCGAGATCGACGACCTGTTCGTCGGGGGGTCGGAGTGGGGTGAAGAAATGGGTCTTCCCGACGTTCGCCGTCACGTAGCCGGCCGAGCGCAGATGCTCCATGAAGGTGGGCCACGCCGGGTCGAAATCCACGACGAAGTTCCGGCTGACGCCGTGGCCCTCGACGTGGCGGCCGGTGATGATCGAAGCCCTGGAGGACTGGCAGACGGGACTCTGACACCACGCCGTGGTGAAGCGCGTCCCCTCGGCGGCCAGCCGGTCCAGGTTCGGGGTCACAACGACCGGATGCCCGGCACCCGACATCGCGTCGTGGCGATGCTGGTCGGCCAGGACGTAGACGATGTTGGGCTGGGCGGACCGCGATGGGGCAGCCTCGGCGGTGCCGCTGGGCGTCACCATGTCTATTCCGCGCGGTTTGCGCTCGTGGCGAGTCGCCGCTCGTGGAAGGCGAGTTCCGCCCTCCCGAGCACGTGCCAGTGGACTTCGTCTGGGCCATCGGCGATTCGTAGTGATCGCTGCCCGGCGTACATCTGGGCGAGGGGTGCCCAATTCGAGAGGCCGGTTGCGCCGTGCACCTGGATGGCTTCGTCGATGATGCGGCAGACCCGCTCGGGCACCATCGCCTTCACAGCACTGACCCACAGGCGCGCCTCGGCGTTGCCGAGCACGTCCATCGCCTTGGCCGCCCGCAGCACCATGAGGCGCATCGCCTCGATCTCGATACGGGCCTTCGCGATGACCTCGGTGTTCTTGCCCAACCGCGCGATCGGTTGCCCGAAGGCGACGCGACGAAGACCCCGTTCGGCCATGAGCTGCAGGGCGCGCTCGGCCACGCCGATCGATCGCATGCAGTGGTGGATGCGGCCTGGTCCGAGGCGCATCTGCGCGATCTCAAATCCCCGACCTTCGCCGAGGAGCGTGTTGGAGTAGGGCACCCGCGTGTCGGTGAAGCGCAGGTGCATGTGGCCTCGCGGTGCGTCGTCCTCGCCGAAGACGTGCATGGGTTCGACGACCTCGAGCCCGGGGGTGTCCATGGGCACGAGGATCTGGGAGTGGCGTCGGTGACGAGGGGCGTCGGGAGCTGTTTCGACGACGCAGAGCAGTACCTGGCAGCGAGGGTCTCCGGCACCGGTGATGTAGTACTTGTCACCGTTGATGACCCACTCGTCACCATCGCGGACCGCGCGGCACGAGAGGTAGGTGGCGTCCGAGGAAGAGACGCCGGGTTCGCTCATCGCGAACGCCGAT
>DAHUZM010000181.1 GCA_027306525.1 Acidimicrobiaceae bacterium | reverse complement strand
CGACGAGCGCGGGACCCGGGTGCTCGAGACCCTGGACCGCTCGAGGCTCGTCGCGGTGCAGACGCCCCAGGCGTTCAGGGCCGGGCCGCTGCGCCGTGCGCACGAGGGCGAGCCGGAGGCGACCGACGACGCGGCGCTGGTCGAGGCGCTCGGCCTCGAGGTCAGGGTCGTCCCCGGTGACCTCGCCAACCTGAAGCTGACCACGCCCGACGACCTCGCCCGGGCCGAGCGGCTGGTGGCGTCCTGAGGATGCGGATCGGGCAGGGCTTCGACGTCCACCCGTTCTCCCGGGACGAGGGACGGCCCCTCGTGCTCGGGGGCGTGCTTGTGGAGGGCCGGGGGCTGTCCGGGCACAGCGACGCAGATGTCGTCGCGCACGCGCTGGCCGATGCGGTGCTCGGGGCGGCGGCGCTCGGTGACATCGGGACGCATTTTCCCGACACCGATCCCGCGTTCGCCGGCGCGGACAGCATTGCGCTGCTCGCCCAGGCGGTGACGATGGCCGAGGGGGCGGGCCTCGCTCCGGTCAACGCCGACTGCACGATCCTGGCCGAGGAGCCGCGCCTCGCGCCGCACCTGGCGCCGATGGCCGAGCGACTGTCGGCCACCATCGGGGCCCCGGTGTCGGTGAAGGCGACGCGCGGCGAGGGGCTCGGCGCGATCGGTCGTGCCGAGGGCATCGCCTGCCTCGCGATCGTGCTCCTGGCACCGCTCGAGTCGTGAGTCCCGCCCATGGGCGTCCCCGCCCCCCGCGGCGCGCGAGGCCGGCCCGGGACAGCGCACCGCCGCGTCGGGCGCCGCACCCGCTCGGGGGCGACCAGGTCGAGGGACGGCGGGCCGTCCTCGAGCTCCTGTCCGCCGGTCGCCGGCGCGTCCGGCGGATCCGCATGGCCGAGGGCCAGGACCCCTCGCCCCAGCTCGACGAGATCGAGCGGCTCGCGCTCGCTCGGCGGGTCCCGCTCGAGACGGTGCCACGGGCTCGCCTGGAGGCCGAGGCCAAGACCTTCGCCCCCCAGGGCGTCGTGGCGTTCGCCGAGCCGATCGGCCCGGTCGAGCTCGAGCGCCTGGTGAGGCCGAGGGGTCGGGCACCCTTCGTGCTCGTGGTGGCCGGCGTCACGGATCCCCAGAACCTGGGCGCACTGCTGCGCAGCGCGGCGGGGGCCGGGGTGAGCGGCGTCGTGCTCGCACGGCATCGGGCGGCGCACCTCTCGCCCTCGGTCGTCAAGGTCGCAGCGGGCGCGGTCGAGCATCTCGCCTTCAGCGTCGTCGGGGGCATCCCGAGCGCGCTCGGGGAGCTGCGGCGGGCCGGCCTGTTCACGATCGGGCTCGCTGCCGAGGCCGATCGCTCCCTCTATGACCTCCCGCTCGACGACGAGCCGGTTGCGCTCGTCGTGGGCGGTGAGGAGCGTGGTCTCCCGCCGCTCGTGCGGCGTCGCTGCGACGAGCTCGTCGCCATCCCCCAGCGCGGCGGCGTCGCGTCGCTCAACGTGGCGGCCGCCGGCACCGTCGCGTGCTTCGAGGTGGCGAGACGCCGCGCCATGCACGCGGCGCTGGCGTGAGTGCGCACCGGCCGGGCGGTGAAGCGACGGGGTGTCGGTGCCCGGCCGGCGGTCCCCGCACCGGCTATGCGATCCAGTGGCTCCCGGTCGCGAGCTGTCCGGAGGCGACGACGCTCGCGTAGGCGCCGACGCAGGACCATGTGCCAAGGCCCGGGATCTCGACGCGGTTGTGCCGGCTCACGGTGCGCAGGATCTCGTCGTCCCTCGGGAGGTCGCCCTGGGGCAGGGTCGTCATGATGCAGCGCATGGTGGGCATCAGCACCGACGCGCGGACCTGCCCGCCGAGCTCCAGCGTCGAGCCGGCCCAGCCGTTCTCGACGAAGGGTGCGACGTCGCCGTCGAGGACGACGTTGGGTCGGTAGCGAGCCACCTCGAAGCGGCTCGTGGGCGCCAGCGCACCCAGGCGACGGAGCGTCGCCTGGGTCACCAGGTGCAGCGCGGCGACGTCGAAGAAGGCTCCCCCCGGGCCAGCCGCGGCGTTGGCCAGCTGGGTGAGGGTGCCCTCGGCCTCCTCGCCGGGGACCGCCACCTGGGAAAGGAACTCCTCGGGCATCGCGCCCTCGGGCCACACCGCGAGGTACGAGTTGCCCTCCGGGGCGACCGTGGTCAGCCGGACCCGACGCCCGAGGAGCGCCGAGAGCCGTCCGTCCGCCTCGGGGTCCTCGTTGCCGGTCTCGGTGCCGTCGGGCAGCTCGATGGCGAGGGGGGCCGGGGCCCCTCTCGTGGGTGCCGAGAGGTACCGGGCGCGACACTGCAGGAGCCGACCCCAAAGCCGCGGGTGCTTCGCGCTTGCGACCCTGCCCGATTCGCTGTCGACCACGGCGTAGGCGCGGTCGCCGACCAGGCCCGCCTCGCCCACCTCGGAGCGATCCAGCCGTTCGCCTTGCATCGACTTGACCGGGTAGCGCCACAGCTCGCTGATCGTGCCGGTGGTCATTGGTCCCCTCCCTAGTGGCTTGGGCGCCGGATCGATCGACATGCCTCGAGGCCGCCGCACGGTGACGCCCCGCAACTGGCCCCGCTGGGCCCGCGGTGGCCTCTGTCGGGCACTCAACGCACGGCGTCCTTGCGGCGGGTGCCCATCACTACCAGAGAATCCCGCCGCGTCCGCCGAGCGGGGCGATGAGGCCGATCCTTCCCGCCGATGCGCCGTCGGCTCCCGAGCTCCTCGCCACTCGCTTCGCCGCCGCGTGCGATCGCCGACCTCGCCCCGGATCGCAAAGGGGAGCCCTCCTGCGCGGGGGCTGGTCCGGACGCCACGATTGTGCCCCGATCTCGACCCTCGGGGAGGTTCGGGCCGACCGTCTCGCTCGGCGTCGTTCGAGCCCAGGGGGGGAGTCGAACCCCCGTCAACCGCTTACAAGGCGGACGCTCTGCCATTGAGCTACCCGGGCCGGTGTCGCGGTGCGCGGCGGACCGCCGCCGCGCCCGAACCCTGGGCACAGGTTCGCACAGCCTCGTCTCGGAGCCCGCCCAGGTGCTTGGACATCCACCCGGCGAAGGGCCGCGGTTGCGCGGACATGCTGCCGTTGGCAGTCTGGCGCCCGTGGACCGACCCGATCCCGGGCCTTCGGGCGGCACCCCGGGGAGCCGTCACTTCGCCCTCGGCCGGGGCATCCTCGTGATCGTGGTCGCGATCGTCGTTGGCGTGCTCGCGCTCCGCTCGACGCCCAAGGGGTCGAACGCGGCGGCCCCGCCATCGAGCAGCACGACGACGTCGAGCACCACCACCACGACGACGGCACCGAGCGCCGCCGAGCGCTCGAGCGTGAAGGTGCTGGTGGCCAACGACTCGACCACCAACGGGGTCGCCGCCGCGTACACGACGTTGCTCCAGCACGCCGGATGGTCGTTGCTGGCGCCGGCGAACGCCAAGCCGCCCCCCCGCGCCACCAGCGCCGTGTACTACGCCCCGAACAGGCGGGCCGACGCCGACGCGCTCGCGGCGTCGCTCGGGATCGCCGCATCGGAGGTCTTCCCGCTCAGCCCGGCGACGCCGATTGCCGACACGACCGGCATCGACCTCGTGCTCGTCGTGGGGGCCGACCTCGCGGCGAAGACGCCGCCCTCGACCGTGCCGCCGACCACGACCACGACAAGGCCCAAGACCACGACCACGAGGGCCGGGTAGCACTGCGCGCCACGGTTCCCGCTGTCCTTCGGCCCATCGCCGCGCACCCCGAGGCCTCGGCGGTGCTGCTCGATTTCGACGGCACGCTCGCCGAGATCGTCGCCGACCCGGCGAGCGCCCGACCGCTCCTCGGGGTACCCGAGCTGCTCGTCGCCCTCGGCTCGCGCTTCGCGACCGTCGCGGTGCTCTCGGGCCGCCCGGCCGGGTTCTTGGCCGAGCACCTCGGTCACCCCGGCGGTGTGCGCCTGATCGGCCTCTATGGCCTCGAGGAGGTGGGCGCGGACGCCGGGCCCACCGTCGACCCGGCCGAGGTGGAGCGCTGGGTGCCGATCATGGAGGCGCTGGCCGATCGCGCCGCTCGGGAGGTGCCGGCCGGGGTCTCGATCGAGCGCAAGGGGCTCGGGTTCACGTTGCACTACCGGGGGGCGCCCGGACGCGGGCCCTGGGTGGAGGCCTATGCCGAGGCGACGAGCGACCGGGACGGGGTCGTCGTCCAGCACGGGCGGATGGCCGTCGAGCTTCGTCCCGGGATCGACGTCGACAAGGGCTCGGTCGCACGCGCGCTCGCCGGACCCTGCGAGGCGGCCTGCTGCTTCGGTGACGACCTGGGGGACCTCGCCACCTTCAAGGCGATGGACGACCTGGCCCGGCGGGGCCGCCACGTCGCCCGCGTGGCCGTCCGGGACGAGGCGACCCCTCAGGCGTTGCTGGCGGCGGCCGATCTCGTCGTCGATGGCCCCGGCGGCGCCCTGGACGTGCTGCGGGCCCTGGCCGAGCCCTTCGAGGGTTAGCGGCGGGCCGCCGCGAGCTGGTCGGCCAGCCAGTCCGAGGCGGTCCGGGCCCGCACGCTCGCGCGCAGCCGCTCGGCCCGCTCGGCCCGCTCGGAGGCGCTCATCAAGAGCGCGACCTCGAGTGCCTCCGCGGTGCCCGTGACGTCGAAGGGGTTCACGCCGAGCGCCGCGTCACAGAGCTCGTCCCACGCGCCGGCCCGGCGTGACAAGACCACGACGCCGTCGCGTTCGTTCACGAGCGCACCTTCCTTCGCGACCATGTTCATCCCGTCGCGCACCGGGTTCACGAGCAGCACGTCGTAGGCGACGAGCGCGGCCAGCGAGCGCGGGTAGTCGTCGGCGGGGTCATAGAGGATGGGCGTCCAGTCACCGGTCCCGAAGCGCTCGTTGATGCGCTCGACCGCGTGCTCCACCTCGGAGCGATACCCGGCGTACTCGGCGAGCAACTCGCGCGATGGATACACGAAGGCCACGAAGACGATCTCGCCGCGCCAGCGGGGTCGGGTCTCGAGCAGCTCCTCGAAGGCCTGAAACCCGCGCAGCAGGTTCTTCGACAGCTCGATCCGGTCGACCCGCACGATCAGCCGCCGTCCCTTCGCCGCCTCGTGCAGACGCGCCAGCGCGGCACGGGTTGCCCCGTCCTCGGCCGACCGCGCGAGCGCCTCAGGGGCCGGTCCGAGCGGCGCCACGAACGTCGGAGGGACCGTGTCGACGCCGGCCCCCTCGGCGAGGACGCCATCTTCGAAGCACCGGCGGAAGGCCGATGCCCACCGTTCGGTGTGAAAGCCGCACGCGCCGAAGCCGGCGAGCCCCCGCAGCAGCTCACCGGAGGCCGAGGCGGGCAGGACCTCCAGCATGTCGGGCTCGGCGAAGGGCGTGTGGAGGAAGTAGACGGTCGCGAGGTCCGGGCGGGCCTCGGCGAGCATCGATCCCATGAGCGAGAGGTGGTAATCCTGCACGAGGACCGTGGCGCCGCTCGGCGCCCGCTCGATGACCGCATTCGCGAACGCACGGTTGTACCGGCGGAACCCGGCCCACGCCTCGTGCCAGTGCCAGTCAAAGCGCGGCCGGCGCGCCAGGTCGAAGAGGTGGTGATGGCAGAACCACAGCGTGCCGTTGGCGATGACGTCGTAGGCCATCTGGTAGGCGGCCGGTTCCACGTCGACGGGCACCACACGGATGCCGTCGGTCTCCATGAGCCCCTGGCCGGCGGCCAGCCGGTCGCCCTCGCCGAGCATCGCCGCGACCCAGGTCGTGCCGGATCCGGCCAGGAGCGGGCGGAGGGTCCCCGCCAGCCCGCCGCCGGCGGGCGCTCGGAGGGGGCGGCCACCTTCGATCCGGAAGGACCCCGGCCCGCGGTTGGAGACCACCACCACGTCGGTCATGGCTTCGACGCTAGCGGTGCGCTGCGGCCCCCTCGAGGTGGCGGCGCCGCGCCCGGGGTGGCCCGTCGCGGCTCGCTGCCCGGCGTGGGTGCCCGCGAGCCCCGCTCAGGCCCGGTCGGCGAGGCCGGCGCGACCGAGGGCCGTCCGCAGCACGTCGTCGGCCTGGGGTCGCAGCTCGGAGAGCGGCCGGTTGCGGTGCACCCGCATCCCGAGGTCCACCTGTGCGATCGACTCGGCGCCGAACCCCCGCGCCACGTCGATCAAGAGGCCGATCTCGACGCCGTAGCCATCGGCGAACCCGATCTTGTCGAACACCCAACGGTGCGCCGCCGTCTCGCCCGCCAGCGGCTGGCGCACCCAGGAGAGCGACGGGAAGAGCAGGTCGAGGAGCGGCCGCGCCAGCAACTCGGTGACACGGCCTCCCCCCGAGGGCTGGCCGTGGATCGGGCGGTCGTAGAACGCCTTCACGAAGAGGGCGTCGCCAACGAGCAGCGGGCCCACCAGGCCCACGACGAACCGGTCGTTCGCGTTCTCGACGTCGGCGTCGAGGAAGACCACGATGTCGCCCCCCGAAGCATCCAGGGCGGCCGCCATCGCCCGGCCCTTGTCGCCGCCGGGCCGCCGCGAGACGACCCTGGCGCCGGCCGAGCGGGCGATCTCGGCCGTCCGGTCCGTCGAGCCGTCGTCGACGACGACGAGCTCGTCGACGAGGCCCGAGGAGCCCGGACCGAAGTGGGGCACGACGGCCGACGCGATGACGCCGGCGATCGTGCGCTCCTCGTCCCGGGCGGGCAGGCAGACCGAGATCCGGCGCTCGCCCTTGGCCGCCAGGACCTCTTCGAGGCCGAAGCGGTCCTCGCCGTGCGTGCGGACGTTCGCCACCGGGGGCATCATCGCATCCCCGGTCGGGCTCCCCGACAGGCATCCATTGACGCGGGGTGTCCCCATCGACCAGCATGGTGCCAATCATCCAGAGCGGCTGAGGGACGGGCCCTTTGACGCCGCGGCAACCAGTGCAGCGCACCAGGTGCCAATGCCCGATCGATGAGGAGGACCTCATGAGTTTCGTCACTGGGCTGCGCTGTCGGGAATGTGGCCGTCGGTACCCGACCGAGGCGCTGCACGTCTGCGACTTCTGCTTCGGACCCCTCGAGGTCGACTACGACTACGAGCGGATCGCCGCGTCCGTCTCGGCGGCCTCCATCGCCGCCGGCCCCCGAACGATCTGGCGCTACCGGGACCTCTTGCCCGTCGATGACGCCACGCCCGTCGACCTCGGCGCCGGGTTCACCCCCTTGCACCGCGCCGACCGCCTGGCGGCCGAGCTCGGGCTGGGGGAGCTGTGGATCAAGGATGACACCGCCAATCCGACCGGGTCCTTCAAGGACCGGGTGGTCTCGGTCGCGCTCACCAAGGCCCGGCAGCTCGGCTTCAAGGTGGCGGCCTGCGCGTCGACGGGGAACCTGGCCAACTCGGTGGCCGCCCACGCGGCACGCGCCGGGATGACCTCGATCGTGCTCATCCCCCACGACTTGGAGGAGGCCAAGGTGACCATGACCGCCGTCTACGGCGGAACCGTGGTCGCCGTCAGGGGCAGCTACGACGACGTCAACCGGCTGTGCGCCGAGCTGGCGAGCGAGCATCCTTCGTGGGCCTTTGTGAACGTCAACGTGCGCACCTACTACTCGGAGGGGTCCAAGACGCTCGCCTTCGAGATCGCCGAGCAGCTGGACTGGAGGGCTCCGGACCACGTGGTCGTGCCGATCGCGTCGGGGAGCCAGCTGACCAAGGTGGCCAAGGGGTTCGGCGAGCTGGCCAAGGTCGGGCTGATCGATCCGTCGCCGATCCGGGTCTCGGGCGCGCAGGCCGCCGGGTGCGCCCCGGTCGCCACTGCCTTCGCCTCGGGCGCGGACGCCATCGCCCCGGTGAAGCCAAAGACCATCGCGAAGTCGCTCTCGATCGGGAACCCGGCGGACGGGTGGTACGCGCTCGACACCATCCGCCGCTCCGGCGGTGCGTGCGCGGCGGTCACCGATGACGAGGTGCTCGACGGCATCCGGCTGCTCGCCCGGACCGAGGGGATCTTCGCCGAGACGGCCGGCGGCGTCACCATCGCCACCCTGGCGAAGCTGGCCGCTGGGGGCCAGGTGCGCCGCGACGAACGGGTCGTCGCCCTCGTCACCGGGCACGGGCTGAAGACCGTCGAGGCGTTGTCGGGCACCGTCGGCCCGACCGCCACCATCGGGCCGACCCTCGCCGACTTCGACGCAGCGGTGGGCGACGACGTCTCGAACGGGGCGAGCCGGTGAGCGTCGCCGTGCGGGTCCCGACCCAGCTGCGGACCCTGACCGGGGGCACCGGCGAGGTTGAGGTGGAGGGGGCGACGGTGGGCGAGGTCCTCCAGGCCCTGGACACGGCGTATCCCGGGTTCGGCGAGCGCCTCTTCGACGACGAGGGCCAGCTTCGTCGCTTCGTCAACGTCTTTCTGGCCGACGAGGACGTGCGGTTCCTCGACGGGCTCGGGACGCCGATCGCTCCAGGTCAGACGGTTTCCATCGTCCCGGCGGTGGCCGGGGGCTAGCCCGGCGGAGCCCTTGCGGGCCCCCCTCCGACGTGGTTTGCTGTTAGCACTCGACAAACGAGAGTGCCAACGACCCGCTACACTGTGGACCGGCACGGGGCCGGCCAGGGGGTCGGCCGACCAACGGAGGATCTGACCACATGCCCAAGCTGATCGCCTTCGACGAGGACGCCCGGCGTGCGCTCGAGACCGGGATGAACCGCCTGGCCGACGCCGTACGCGTCACCCTTGGCCCGAAGGGCCGCAACGTGGTGCTCGACAAGAA
>DAHUZM010000179.1 GCA_027306525.1 Acidimicrobiaceae bacterium | reverse complement strand
CACGAGGCGCGAGGCCAAGAACTTCGCGTACGGGATCCGTCTGCTCCGCCGACCCGAGCGCCGCGCGCTTTCGGCCGTTTACGCGCTGGCGCGTCGTATCGACGACATCGGCGACGGCGAGTGGAGCACCGAGGACAAGCTGAGCGGGCTGCGCAAGGTGCGCAAGGACATCGAGGCGCTGTCGGAGGCTGACGACCCGGTGCTCGTGGCCGTCGCCGACGCCGCCGAGCGGTACCGCCTCCCGATGGGCGCTTTCGGGGAGCTCATCGACGGCTGCGAGATGGACGTGCAGGGCACCCACTACGAGACGATGGACGAGCTGGTCGCCTACTGCCGGCGGGTGGCGGGGACCGTCGGGCGCCTCTCATTGGCGGTGTTCGGGTCGGCCGAGCGCGAGGGCGCCGTGGCGCTCGCCGACGACCTCGGTGTTGCCCTCCAGCTCACCAACATCCTGCGCGACGTCCTCGAGGACCGGGGCAACGGCCGGATCTATCTGCCGGCGGCCGACGCGGCGGCCGTCGGGTGCCCGGCCGACCTGTCTGGTCCTCCCGAGTCGATCGCCGCCCTCGTCGCGTTCGAATGCACCGCCGCCCGCTCGTGGTTCTCGCGGGGCCTGCAGCTGCTGCCCCTCCTCGATCGACGCAGCCGGGCCTGCGTCGGGGCAATGGCGGGCATCTACCGCCGTCTCCTCGACCGCATCGAGGCCGACCCCATCTTGGTGACCGCGGGACGGGTCTCGTTGCCCGGACGCGAGAAGGCGCTCGTCGCAGCGCGGGCTCTCGCCGGACGCGCCGCGTGAAGCGCGACGTCGTCGTCGTCGGGGGCGGGCTGGCGGGCATCGCCGCTGCGCTGCGCTGCGCCGACGCCGGTGCCCGGGTGACCCTCGTCGAGCGCCGCGGCAAGCTCGGCGGGCTCACGTGGTCCTTCAGGCGAAAGGGACGCTGGTTCGACAACGGCCAGCACGTGTTCCTGCGCTGCTGCACCGCCTATCGAGCTCTCCTCGACCGGCTCGAGGCAACCGGGCTCACCACCCTCCAACCCCGCCTGTCGGTGCCCGTGCTCGCCCCGGGTGCCAGGCCGGCGGTCATCTCGAGGAACGGCCTGCCGGCGCCGCTGCATCTGGCGGGCGCCCTCGCTCGCTACCACCACCTCTCGCTCGCCGAGCGCGTACGGCTCGGCCGTCCGGCGCTGGCGCTGCGCCGCCTCGATCTCGAGGACCCGGCGCTCGACGAGGTGCGCTTCGGTGCCTGGCTGGCCGACCACGGCCAATCGCCCGCCGCGATCGCCGGCCTCTGGAACCTGATCGCGTTGCCGATGCTCAACGTCGCGGCGGACGAGGCCTCGCTCGCGCTTGGCGCGATGGTCTTCAAGACCGGGCTCTTGGACGCGGCCGACGCCGGTGACATCGGGTGGTCCAAGGTGCCCCTCGGCGTGCTCCACGCCGAGACGGCGGTGCGCACCCTCGAGGCCGCAGGCGTCGAGGTGCTGCTCGGGAGCCCGGTGCAAAGCCTCGAGGCGACCGGGCCTGCCGCCCGCGTCCTCTCGGCGAAGGATCGCGCCCTTCGAGCCGACGCCGTGATCGTCACGACCGCGCCCGAGGCGGCAGCCGGTCTCGTGGGCGGGGGAGTCCTCGGCCCGGTCGAGCGGCTGGGGGCCTCGCCGATCGTGAATGTGCACCTCGTGCTCGATCGCCGCGTGAGCGAGCTCGAGATGTTCGCCTGCGTCGGCTCGCCGGTGCAGTTCGTCTTCGACCGCACGGACTCGGCGCATTTCGGGGACCCCGGGGGCGCCGCCTCCTCGGAGCAGTGCCTCTCGATCTCCCTGTCGGGCGCCGACGCCGAGATCGGGCGGCGGCCCGAGGAGTTGATCTCGAGCTATCTCGGGCACCTCTCCGAGGTCCTCCCCGAGGTGAAGGGGGCCAACTTGCTCGACGGGGTCGTGTCGCGCGAGCGCGCCGCGACGTTCCGCGCCACACCGGGCTCGGCGGCGCTGCGTCCGGCCGAGACCACCTCACTCGAGCGGGTGTTCGTCGCAGGCGCGTGGTGCCGCACCGGATGGCCGGCGACGATGGAGGGCGCCGTGCGCAGCGGCAACGCGGCCGCCGCTGCCGCCCTTTCGCGCCTCGGTGCGCTGCGCACCGAGGCGGGCGAGCTGGCCGAGGTGTCCTCGTGAACGGGCGCGCCCAAGCGGCGCTCGCCCGGTCCTCGGCCCTCGTCGGCCCCGAGCTCGACAAGGCCGTGGGCCGCCTCGAGCCCGAGCTGCGCGAGCCGGCCCTGCACCATCTGCGCGGGGGCGGCAAGGGCGTGCGCGGCGCGCTGGCGGTAATCGGCGCCGGCGCCTGCAGCGCAAACGAGGCCGACGGCGTCCCGGGCGCCGTGGCGGTCGAGCTCGTCCACAACTACTCGCTCATCCACGACGACATCATCGACGACGACGAGGAGCGCCGGCACCGCCCGACGGTGTGGGCGCGCTACGGCGTGGGTAGGGCGATCGTGGTGGGCGACGCACTCGCCAACCTGGCGACCGAGCTGCTCTTGGAGGACCCGACGTCGCGCCGGGTCCGGGCCGCCCAGCTCCTGACCGAGTCCACCGCGCGCATGATCTCGGGGCAGGCCGACGACATGGCCTTCGAGCGACGGGGCGCCGTGGGCGCCGAGGAGTGCCTGAAGATGGAGGAGGGGAAGACAGGAGCGTTGCTCTCGTGCGCGTCGGCCATCGGTGCCGTGCTCGCCGGCGGCGACGATGCGACCATCAAGGCGCTCGGCATCTTCGGGCTTCGTGTCGGGATCGCGTTCCAGGCCGTCGACGATGTGCTCGGCATCTGGGGCGAGCCGGGCGTGACCGGCAAGCCGGTCGGGAGCGACCTGTTGACCCACAAGAAGAGCCTCCCGGTGGCGATCGCCCAGGCGAGGGGGGGCGAGGAGCTGGAGAGGGCGCTCGACGCCGTGGCGACCGGGGCCGACGTGGCCGAGGCGACCCGGCTGATCGAGGCCACCGGCGCCCGCGACGAGGTGATGGCCATCGCCGATCGCGCGCTCGCTGAGGCGCTCGAGGCCATCGGCTCGGTGCCGCTCGTCGATCGCTACCGCGAGGACCTGGTGGCCATCGCCCATTTCGTGACCGAGCGCGACCGATGACGGGCACGCATCCCCGATCCCGATCCACCCGCAGCGCGCGGGCGTCCATGGAGGCGGCACGCGATGCGCTCGTCGCCATGCAGCATGTCGAGGGCTACTGGAAGGGCGAGCTCGAGACCAACGTCACCATGGACGCCGAGGATCTGCTCCTCCGCCAGTTCCTTGGCATCCGCACCGACGAGGAGACGCGGGCCACGGCGACCTGGATCCGCGCCAACCAGCGCGACGACGGGACCTGGGCCAACTTCTACGGCGGGCCGCCCGACCTCTCGACGACCGTCGAGGCCTACGTCGCGCTGCGCCTGGCCGGCGACTCGCCCGACGCAGAGCACATGGCGCGGGCCGCCGCCTTCGTGCTCGAGTCCGGCGGGGTCGAGGCGACTCGCGTGTTCACCAGGATCTGGCTGGCCCTGTTCGGCCTGTGGGACTGGGACGACCTGCCGGTCCTCCCGCCCGAGCTGATCTTCTTGCCGCGGTGGTTCCCGCTCAACATCTATGACTTCGCCTGCTGGGCCCGCCAGACGGTGGTCGCCTTGACCGTGGTCGCTCACCACCGGCCGGTCCGGGACCTCGGCGTGCGGATCGACGAGCTCTTCAGTGGCCGGCGGGTGGTCCTCCGCCCCCCGCTCTCCACCTGGGCCGGGCGCCTCAGCCTCCTCGACCGGCTCTTGCACCTCTACGAGCGCCGGCCGCTGCGCTCCTTGCGCCGCGCCGCGTTGGCGAAGGCCGAGCGCTGGATCGTCGAGCACCAGGAGGACGACGGCGGCTGGGGCGGCATCCAGCCGCCGTGGGTCTACTCGATCATGGCCCTTCACCTGGCGGGGTACTCCCTCGGCCACCCGGTGCTACGCGGCGCATTGGAGGGGCTGGACGGCTTCACCATCACCGACGGGTCCGGGCGGCGCCTCGAGGCATGCCAGTCACCCGTGTGGGACACCGTGCTCGCGATGATCGCCCTGGCCGACGCCGGGATGAAGCCCGACGACCCGGTGCTCGACCGGGCCGCCCGCTGGGTGGTGGGCGAAGAGATCACCCGCCGAGGCGACTGGGCAGTGCGCCGGCCGAAGCTTGCGCCGGGCGGGTGGGCCTTCGAGTTCGCGAACGACTGGTACCCCGACATCGACGACACGGCCGAGGTGGTGCTCGCCCTCCGGCGCACCGAGTCGGCGGCCGACCCCGCGATCGAGCGGGGCATCGCCTGGGTGCTCGGCATGCAGTGCGCCGACGGCGGCTGGGGCGCCTTCGATGCCGACAACACGCGGACGCTGTGCCGGGAGCATCCCTTCTGCGATTTCGGCGAGCTCATCGACCCCCCGAGCGCCGACGTGACGGCGCACGTCGTCGAGATGCTGGCGGCGAGCGGACGAGCCACCGAGGCCACGGGTCGCGGGGTCCGGTGGCTGCTCGCCAATCAGGAGGACGACGGATCGTGGTTCGGGCGCTGGGGCGCGAATCACGTCTATGGCACCGCGGCGGCGATCGTGGCCCTGGTCGAAGCGGGCGTCCAGCGCGACGACGCCGCGATCGCCCGGGCCGTCGACTGGCTCGTCGAGCACCAGAACGACGACGGCGGGTGGGGCGAGGACCTGCGCTCCTACGAGGACCCGGCCTGGCGGGGCCGCGGGGTCTCCACGGCCTCCCAGACCGGGTGGGCGTTGCAGGGCCTGGTGGCGGCGGGCGAGCGTGACGCCGCGGCGCGCGGGGTGCGGTTCTTGATCGACACCCAGCGCGACGACGGCACCTGGGACGAGCCCTGGTTCACCGGCACGGGGTTCCCGGGTGCGTTCTACATCAACTACCACCTCTACCGGATGGTGTTCCCTCTCTCGGCCCTCGGCCGCTATCTCGAGCGAGAGGAGGGCCGTGGCTGAGCTCCGCGTGGTGAGCGCGCTGCGCTTCGAGGCGCTCGCAGTTGGTGGCGGCGTCCAGGTCATCGGCATGGGGCCCCAGCGGGCCGCCACGGCACGGCTCAGCCCAGCGACGGGGCCCGTCGCGGTGGCGATGGCCGGCGTGGCCGGCGGGGTCTCCAGAGAGGTGAGGCCGGGGGACGTCGTCGTGGCGAGCGAGCTGCGCACCCTCGACGGCCGGACGCGCCCGCTGGGTGGTGCCGCCTTGGTGGCCGCCGAGCTCGAGCGGGCCGGGTGCCCGGTTCGGCTCGGCCCGATCGTCTCGGTGCCGCGCTTCGCCAAGGCGGCCGAGCGCGCGGGGCTGGGGGAGGGCGGCGTGCTCGCCGCCGACATGGAGTCGGCGTGGCTCGCCGACACCCTGGGCGACACGCCCTTCGCCGTGGTGCGGACCATCGCCGACTCGCTCGAGGGCGGACCCGTCCTCGGGGGGCTGCGGGCCCTGCGCGGCCTGCGCCGGGTGCGCCCGGCGCTCGAGGCGTGGGCGGGGGCGCTCGCGCCGCGCCGCATCGAGCTCGCAGCACCCCGCTCGTTCTGCGCGGGGGTCGAGCGGGCGATCGAGATCGTCGAGCGCGCGCTCGAGCGCTTCGGCGCCCCGGTCTACGTCCGGCGCCAGATCGTGCACAACGCGCACGTGGTGGCCGGGCTCGAGGCACGTGGGGCGATCTTCGTGGAGGAGCTCCACGAAGTGCCCGACGGGGCGACGGTGGTGCTGGCGGCCCACGGCGTCTCGCCCGAGGTGCGGCGCCAGGCGACCGCGCGGCCGGACCTCTCGGTCATCGACGCCACGTGCCCGCTCGTGGCGAAGGTCCACCACGAGGCGAGGCGCTTCGCCGCCCAGGGCAGGCGCATCGTGCTCGTCGGGCACGCCGAGCACGAGGAGGTCGTCGGCACCCTGGGGGAGGCGCCCGAGGGCATCGACCTCGTGGAGAAGGTCGCCGACGTGGCGCGCCTGCCCTACCCGCCGGGCACCCCGATGGCCTACCTCACCCAGACCACGCTCGCCGTCGACGAGACCGCCGAGGTCATCGCGGCGCTGCGGGACCGTTTCGAGGGCATCGTCGGGCCGAGCGCGAACGACATCTGCTACGCCAGCCAGAACCGTCAGGATGCGGTGCGCTCGCTCGCCTCGAGCTGCGACCTCGTGCTCGTGGTGGGTTCGGCCAACTCGTCGAACACCGCCCGCCTCGTCGAGGTGGCCCGGCGCGAGGGTTCCCGGGCCGAGCTTGTGGAGGACGCCCGCCATCTGGAGCTGCGCTGGCTACACGGGGCCGGTGTCGTGGGCGTCACCGCCGGCGCGTCAGCCCCCGAGTCCCTCGTCCAAGAGCTGGTCGCGGCCCTGGGCACCCTCGGCACGGTCGAGGTCGCCGAGCACAGGACCGTCGAAGAATCCGTCCGCTTCTCACTCCCACAACAGGTGCGCTGATGCCCATACCCATGCGACAGAACCTCCGGATCGGGGCCCACCTGCTCCGCAACAAGCTGCAGAAGAAGCAGTACTACCCCTTCATCGTCGAGATCGAGCCGTTGTTCGCGTGCAACCTCTCGTGCCCGGGCTGCGGAAAGATCCAGCACCCGACCGAGATCCTCCGCAAGCGCCTCTCGGTCGAGGACATCGTGGGCGCGGTGGAAGAGAGCGGGACCCCGATGGTCTCGATCGCCGGTGGCGAGCCGCTGCTGCACCCAGACATCGACAAGATCGTGACCGAGCTCGTGAAGCGCAAGGTCTACGTCTACCTCTGCACGAACGCGGTGCTGCTGCGTCGGCGCCTCGAGCGCTTCACTCCCTCGCACTTCTTCTCGTGGGTCGTCCACGTGGACGGGCTGGGGGAGCGCCACGACGCAGCGGTCGATCGGGTCGGCGTGTTCGACGAGGTGGTCCAGGCGGTGCGCGAGGCCAAGTCCCGGGGGTTCCGGGTCACCACCAACTCCACGTTCTTCAACACCGACTCGCCCAAGACCGTGCGCGACGTCCTCGACTTCTTGAACGACGACCTGAAGGTCGACGCCATGATGATCTCGCCCGCATTCGCGTACGAGAAGGCGCCCGACCAGGAGCACTTCATGGGCGTCGAGCAGACCCGGCGGCTCTTTGCCGAAGCCTTCGGCGAGCGCCGGCGCAGGCGTTGGCGGCTCAACCACTCGCCGCTCTTCTTGGACTTCTTGGAGGGCAAGGTCGACTTCGGCTGCACGGCGTGGGGTATCCCGAGCTACTCGGTCCTCGGCTGGCAGCGACCCTGCTATCTCATGGCCGACGGCTATGCCACGAGCTACCGCGAGCTCGTCGAGTCGACGGACTGGTCCAAGTACGGGCGGGGCAAGGACCCCCGCTGCGACAACTGCATGGCGCACTGCGGCTACGAGCCGACGGCGGTGATCGCGTCCATGGCCTCGCTCCGCCAGTCGCTTAGAGCGCTCGTGAGCACCCATTGAGCGCTGCGCTTCCCCACGAGGTTCCCGAGGCGCTCTTGGAGCTGACCCCCGAGGCCCTGGCGACCATGGACGGCCCTGCGCTCGAGGCGCTCGCAGGAGACATCCGCCGCTTCCTCGTCGCCTCGGTCGCCCGCAACGGCGGGCACCTCGGTTCCAACCTCGGTGTGGTCGAGCTCACCCTCGCCTTGCACCGTGTCTTCGCCTCGCCCGCCGATCGCATCGTGTGGGACACCGGGCACCAGGGATACGTGCACAAGCTCGTGACCGGCCGGGCCCGGGACTTCGCAAACCTGCGACACGAGGGCGGCCTCTCGGGGTATCCGAACCGGGCCGAGTCGCCGCACGACCTCGTGGAGAACAGCCACGCCTCGACGGCGCTCTCCTACGCGTGCGGCATGGCCCAGGCCGCCGGGCTCCTCGGCGCCTCGGGGCGGGTGGTGGCGGTCGTGGGTGACGGCGCGCTCACCGGCGGCCTCGCCTACGAGGCGCTCAACAACATCGGGATGCGCGGCGCGCCGGTCCTCGTCGTGCTGAACGACAACGGCCGCTCCTACGCGCCGACGGTCTCGCCGCTCACGACGGCCGGGCGCATGGACGACGAGCTGTGCGACCCGAAGGGCCCGGCCGGGTTCTTCGAGGCGCTCGGCATCTCGTACCTCGGTCCGGTCGACGGCCACGACGTCTCGGGTCTCGAGCGGGCGCTCGGCGAGGCGGCGGCGGTGCGCGGCCCCGTCGTGCTCCACGTGCACACGGTGAAGGGACGCGGCTACCACTTCGCGGAGGCCGACGCCGCCAAGTGCCTGCACGACATCGGGCCCTTCGACCCCGACACCGGCGTCGCCCTCGCCCGACCGGGTCGCAGCTACACCGAGGCCTTCGCCGAGGCGGTGGTCGCGGTGGGGGCCGAGCACCCCGAGGTCGTCGCGATCACCGCCGCCATGGAGGGCCCGACCGGGCTGAGCGCCTTTCGCGCCGCCTACCCCGAGCGCTTCTTCGACGTGGGCATCGCCGAGCAGCACGCGGTGACGGCGGCGGCCGGGATGGCGATGTCGGGGCTGCGGCCGGTCGTCGCGATCTATTCGACCTTCCTCAACCGGGCCTGGGACCAGGTGTACTACGACGTCGGCCTGCACCGACTGCCGGTCGTCTTCTGCCTCGATCGCGCCGGGATCACCGGCGACGATGGCCCGAGCCACCACGGGGTGACCGACCTCGCGCTCTTGACCAAGGTACCCGGCATGACCGTCCTTGCCCCCTCCTCCCACGAGGAGGTCGGGGTCATGCTGCGCTGGGCGGTCGCATCGGCGAGCGGACCGGTCGCCATCCGCTGGCCGAAGACCGAGGCGGTGTCCTCGCCCAGGACCGGCGACGGGCGCTCGGCGCGCCTCGTCGCGCTCGGGGGCGACGCCTGTCTGATCGGGGTCGGCAAGCTGCTGTCCGCCTGCGAGGAGGCGGCGGCGATCCTGGCCGAGGAGGGGTGTGCGGCGAGCGTCTGGGACCCCCGCTCGGTGGCCCCGCTCGACCCGAGAATGCTCGACCACGCGGCCTCCCACCCGCTCGTGGTGGTGGCCGAGGACGGCATCGTCGAGGGTGGCGTGGGATCGCTCGTGACCTCGGCGCTCCTCGCACGGGGCCCCGGGGCGCCGCCGGTGCTCTCGGCCGGGGTCCCGCTCGCCTACCTTCCCCATGGCCGGCCGGCCGACATCCTGGCCTCGCGCGGGCTCGACGGGCCCGGCCTCGCCGAGCGCGTGCGCCAGACGATGGCGTCCTTCGACCGGGCGCCGCTCGCCACCGGCTGAGCCGCCCAGCAGGGGCGATCGCCTCGAGCGATCGGTAGGTTCCGCGTCTTTGGCCGCCGGCTCTGGTACAACGAACGGCATCGTTGGGAGGTCATTGCGCCTCAGAGCCCACCCCGGAGGTCGCGTGAGAGCTGCGGGTGTCGTGGTGTCGGATCGCCGCTGATGGAGATCGTCGCCCGGTGAGTGATGGCGCTGCGGCGCGGCGCGGCCGGTCGTGGTGGGGGGGGCGCGGGGGCGTGGCCAGCCCCGAGCGGCCCTCGGAGTCCGCCCGTTCCCTCGGGCTCGCGCTCCGGGCCCGCACCGAGGAGGCCGCCGAGCGGATCCGGGAGCGCTGGGAAGCGGGCCGGGGCGAGCAGGGCCGGGTCCCCGAGCAGGTGAGAGACGACGTCCGGCGCTTCTGTCGGAGCGGCCTCGAGCAGATCACCACCTATCTCATCACCGGTCGCGCGGCCAGCGCCGCCGAGACCTCGAGCCAGGCCGCCCCCGGGCGCGCCGCCGCCAACCGCTCGGTCTCCCTGGCCGACCTCGTGAAGATGCACCTGTTCTGGCGAGACGTGGTCATCGAGTTCATCCACGAGGAGGCCGAGCGGCTCTCGAGCGACCCCGAGGCGCTCGAGCTCGCCATCGTCGCCACCCAGATGGGCTCGGACGCCGCACTCGTCCGGGTGGCCAAGGTGTTCGACAACCACCGCAGCCAGCTCCAGGGTCAGCTCGAAGAGGAGCAGTCCCGCCTCACCCACCAGGCCCTCCACGACGCCTTGACCGGGCTGCCCAACCGGGTCCTCTTCTTGGAACGCCTGGCCCAGTCGGTCGAAGCGGCGGCCCGCCGCTCGATCCATTCGGCCGTG
>DAHUZM010000178.1 GCA_027306525.1 Acidimicrobiaceae bacterium | reverse complement strand
CGGAGCTCGCGTTCATCAGGGTGGAGCAGTGGTTCGACGCGCCGGGGGTCGTCGCGCTCTTGGCGCGACGGCTCGACGCGGTCCTGGCGGCGGATCTGGAGAACCCCGTGGTGCTCTTCAGCGCGCACTCCGTGCCGGTCTCCACGGACCCGAGCGACCCCTACGCCGAGCAGGTCGCCCGGTCCGCCGCGCTCGTGGCCGAGGCGGCCGGCCTCGACGACCGCGCGATCCCCTGGGACGTCGCCTGGCAGAGCGCCGGGCGCACGAACCAGGAGTGGTTGGGCCCAGCCCTCTTGGGCCGGATCGACAAGCTGGCCGCCCAGGGCCGCCGCTCGGTCGTGGTGTGCCCGGTCGGGTTCGTCTCGGACCACCTGGAGGTCCTCTACGACCTCGACATCGAGGCCCGGCGCCGCGCCGAGGCCGCTGGCCTCGCGTTCGCCCGCACGGCGTCGCTCAACGACGACCCCGCCTTCATCGCGGCGCTGGCCGACGTGGTCCTCGACGCGGCCTCGCAGGCGGCCTGAGTGCCCGGTGCGAGCGCCCCGGGCGGGGCGCCCGTCGTGGTCGTCGGGGGCGGGATCGCCGGACTCGCCGCCGCCTGGGAGCTGACCGGCGGCGCGACCTTCGACCCGGGGGCCCGGCGCGTGGTCGTGCTGGAGGCCACCGATCGCCTCGGTGGTCCGCTGCACTCGGCGAGTTTCGACGGCACCACGGTCGACCTCGGACCCGACGGCTTCCTCGGGCGTCGGCCCGAGGCGGCGGCGCTGTGCCGCGAGGTCGGCCTCGGCGAGCTGCTGATGCCGATCGGCGCGTCGGGCGCGTCGCTCTACACGCGGGGCCGGCTCCGGACGATGCCCGCCGGCCTCATGCTCGGCATCCCCACCAGGTGGTGGCCGGTGGCCCGCTCGGGGGTGCTCGGACCGGCCGGGTCGGCCCGCCTGCTGCGCGATGCCCTGCTCCCGCGCCAGGACCGGCGGGGCCCGCTCGGCGACCGAGCGCTCGGCCCCCTCGTGGCCCGGCGGCAGGGACGGCGCGTCGTCGAGGCGCTGGTCGACCCGCTCATCGGCGGCATCCACGCCGGCTCGGTGGCCGACATGAGCACCGCAGCGGTCATGCCCCAGCTCCTCGCGGTCAAGCGGCGCGGTGGGCTGATGCGGGCGCTCCGGCGGGCCGGGACGGCCACGCCCCAAGGCGCCGACGAGCCGGCGTTCTGGGCGCTCGCGGGCGGCATGCGCTCGCTGATCGAGGCGCTCGCGACGGGGCTCGCCGGGCGCGGGGTGGAGCTGCGCACCGCGTCAGCCGTCAGCGCCATCGGGCGCGACGGGCAGGGGTGGACCCTCGAGGTCCCCGGGGGCCCCCTGGAGGCCGGGGGCCTCGTCCTGGCGGTGCCCGCCGGCGCGGCCGGGACGCTCCTCGAGCCCCACGAGGCCAACGTCGCCAGCCTGGCCCGCACCATCGACTACGGCTCGGTCAGCGTCATCACCATGGCCTTCACGCCCGAGCTCGACCTTCCGCCCGGGACCGGGTTCCTCGTGCCGCGCCACACCCCCTCCCCGATCGCCGGGGGCGAGGAGCTGCTCATCACGGCCGGCACATTCCTCGACAAGAAGTGGCCTCACCTCGCGCGGCCCGGCCGGACCCTGCTGCGGGTGTCGGCCGGGCGGTTCGCGGACCGGCGCGCCGAGCAGCTGGACGACGAGGCGCTCGCCGTCCGGGTGGCGAGCGAGCTCGGCGCCGTGCTCGGCACCGAGGCGCGGCCGGCCGAGACCGTGGTGACCCGGTGGCCGAACGCCTTCCCCCAGTACCGGGTGGGCCACCTGCTGCGGGTCAACGGGATCGAGGCCGCGGTCAAGCGCCTCCCGGCGCTCGCGGTGGCCGGGTCCGCGTACCGGGGGGTCGGCGTGCCGGCGTGCATCGGCAGCGGGCGCGCCGCGGCCCGCTCGGTGCTCGAGTCCCTGGCCGCCGGTCCCGCCTCCTCGTGAGGCCGCGCCGAGGCGGGATCGCCCTTCCCTCCTTGGCCGCCGGCGTGCTGCTGGCGCTGTCCCTGCCGCCCTTCGGCGCGTGGCCGGTGGCTTTCGTCGGCGCCGGGCTCCTCTATTGGCGCCTCGGCGCCCTGTCGCTCCGCCGTCGGCTCCTCGCCGGCTGGCTGGCCGGCGTGGGCTGCTTCGCGATCGGGCTCTTCTGGGCCGAGAGCTTCAACTGGTACGGCGCCGTGGTGCTCGTGGCGCTCGAGGCGCTCTTCATGGCGGTCGCAGCCGGGCTGAGCGTCCCGGGCGCGGGTCGGGCTCCCGCCTTCGTCGGGGCCTTCACGCTCCTCGAGGCGGCCCGGATGACCTGGCCCTTCGGCGGGCTGCCGGTCGGCGGCGTCTTCCTCGGCCAGGCGGGGGGCCCGCTCCTCGCAGCGGCCCGGCTGGGCGGCCCGCTCCTCGTCACCGCGGCGCTGTGGGCCGGCGGCGTGGCCGTCGGCGGGCTCGGGGCGTTCGCGGCGCAGCGCGCGAGGGCGACCCTTCCGTGGTCGTCCGGCGTGGCCCTCCTCCTCGTCCTCGCGGCCGGCGCCCTCGGGGCGGTGGCGCCCGACGGCGGCCCGGCGGTCGCACACCTCGCGGTGGCGGCCGTCCAGGGCGGCGGGGAGCGCGGCTTCAGCGCCATCGAGACCGGCCGACCGGGCGACTTCTCCGCCGAGCTCGCGGCGAGCGGCGTCCTCTCCTCGCTGCACCCGCGGCCCCGCCTCGTCGTGTGGCCCGAGGACGTGGTCGCGCTCGACCGGCCCCTCGCCGGCACCGCGCAGGCCGACCGGCTCTCGGCGCTCGCCTCGGGACTCGGCGCCACCGTGCTCGCCGGCGTCTCGGTCACCGAGCCCCACGACGCGTTCCGCAACGAGATCGTCGCGTGGGGCCCCTCGGGACGTGTCATCGGGTCGTTCGAGAAGGTCCACCGCGTGCCCTTCGGCGAGTACGTGCCCTGGCGGGGGTTCTTCGCCCACCTGGCCAGCCTGGCAGCGGTGCCACGCGACGCGATCCCGGGCCATGGGACGGGCCTCATGCGCACCCCGGCCGGGCCGGTCGGCATCCTCGTCTCCTTCGAGGTCTTCTTCGCCGGACGGGGGCGCTCGTCGGTGCGGGCGGGCGCCGAGCTGCTCGTGGTGCCGACCAACACCTCGTCGTACTCGAGCAGACAGATGCCGAGCCAGGAGGTGGCCGCCGACCAGACGCAGGCCGTCGAGGAGGGACGCGACCTCGTGCAGGCCGCGCCGACCGGGTACTCGACCTTCGTCACCAACACCGGATCGGTGCTGCAGCGCTCGGGGCTCTCGGTCCGCCAGGTGCTCTCGGGCGAGGTCGCGCTCCGGCGCGGCGCCACCCTCTACGAGCGCTTCGGCGACCTACCGGTGCTGGTGCTCGCCGCGTGCGCGCTCGGCGCGGGCCTGCTCCTCGCGCGACGCAGGCCCACCTTCGGCCGGGCGGCGAGCGGGGTCGTGGCCGAGGGGCCCGCGCTTCAAGGTGCGCGATAGAGGCGGGCCACGCTCGCCATGTCCTCCTCCTCGAGGCCCCGACGGGCCGCCTCGCGGTAGAGGTCGGAGACCAGCGGTGCGAGGCGCAGGTGGGCGCCCCCCGAGTCGCCGAGCGATGCCGCCAGCCCGGCGTCCTTGGCGGCGAGCACCGTCGTCCACCACCGCTCCCCGGTGCCCTCGACCACCGCACGCAGCCGGTTGCGCATCCCGGGCGCCATCATGGGTGACGCCCCGATGAGGTCCACCAGCTGCTCGTCGTCCAGTCCCCCGGCGCGCCCGACGGCGACCGCCTCGGCCAGCGTCACGATCCCCGCGAGCAACACGAGGTTGACGGTCAGCTTCGCCGCCGCGGCCAGCTGCGGCCGCTCGAAGCGCCGGAGGCTGCCGCCGAGGCTGGAGAGCACCGGGAGGAGCGCGTCGAGGACCTCGGGGCGGCCGCCGGCCAGATAGGTGGCCGTGCCCTCGGACACGGCCTGGGGCGCGCCCAGGACCGGGAGCGCCGCGAAGCGCTCGAAGGCCGCGTCGAGCTCGCCAGCGAGCGACGGGGACACCGTCGAGGCGTCGACGTAGAGCGCGCCGGCGATCGATCGGACGATGCCGTGCGCGCCGAGGGCCGTCTCGCGCACGGCGTCGTCGTTGGCCAGGCTGGTGAGCACGAGATCGGCCCCCGACACCGCCCGGGCGATGCCGCCGGCCTCCGTCGCACCCCGCTCGACGAGGGCGGTGGCCCGGGAAGGCGAGCGGTTCCAGACCACGACGCGGTGCCCGCCCTCGAGCAGCCGTCCGGCAACCGCCCGACCCATTCGTCCCATCCCGAGCACCGCGACCTGCATCCGAGCCTCCGTCCGTCGATGGCGCTGGGCGCGGGCGCGCCGGAGCCCCACAGGGCACAGCGTTCCCCGATCGCCGGATCCGAACCGCTCAGGTCCAAGGCACGCCTCGCGCGGCGGGCATGGGGGCCGGCGCACTCGCCGGGCCGTCCCGTCGCGGTTGCGCTATTCGTAGTAGCCCGAGTGGATGTAGATGCACGGGACGCCCTCGGCCTCGAACATGGCCTGGTTCTCCGGGTCGTCCTCCAGCGCGAGCTGCAGATCGAAGCCGAAGTCCCGCAGCTCGTCGACCGTCCGCCGCTTGAACACGGTCACCCGCGCGTACTCGCCGTGGTCGCGCATGGCGAGGAGGTCGTAGCGGACGCCGTAGCGGTGGAGCCAGGCGACGGTCTGGGGCCGGACCCGCAGGGGGCGGCCGGTGAGGAGGACGACCTGGAGATCCGAGTCGAGCAGGTCGAGGAGCTTGCCGATCTCCTCGACGAGCGGGTCCTCGCCGCACGCCTCGAAGAACGCGTCCCAGTCCCGCCGGCCCTGCTCCAAGAAGCGCTGGCGCCGGGTCGCGTCCGAGAGCACGCCGTCGATGTCGAAGACCACCGCCCGGCCGGGGTCGATCGGCTCGACCCGCCAGTGCCAGTTGGGTGGGATCGAGGGCGCGCGGGCCATCGGCTCAGGGGACGAAGAGCAGCGTCGCCTTGTGGGCGAAGTCAACGAGGGGGGCGGGGATGATCCCGAACACCACCGTCACCGCGAGGCAGATGCCGATCGCCACCATCGCCGGCCACGGCACCTGCCGGCTCGGGGTCTCCTCGCCGGGCTCGGGTGCGTCCTCGAGCAGGAGGGCGGCGTTGAGCTCGCCACGTGCCTCGGCCTGGGCCCCGAAGTCGGGCAGGCCGGGCCCGCCCACGGTGACCAGCTCGGCGGCCGGAGCGGGCTCGGCGGCCCGTCCCTCGCCAGGCGCGTACATGAGCACGGCGACCCGCAGGTAGAAGAAGGCGGCCAGCGCCGCCGAGACCATGGCGACGACCGCGAGGGGGACCGAGTGCGCGTCCACCGAGGCGATGATCACCTGGAACTTGGTGAGGAAGCCCGTGGTGAACGGGACACCCGCCTGGGCGAGCAGCAGCGCTGCGAAGACGAACGCGAGGAGCGGCTGACGGCGGGCGAGGCCCCGGTACGAGGCGATGTCGTGGGCGCGGTCGCCCGAGCCCCCGATGACGGTCACCACGGCGAAGCTGCCGATGACCATGAACATGTAGGCGAAGAGGTAGTAGAGGGCCGCGCTCACGCCCCGGGCGCTCGCCGCCTGGAGCCCGAGCAGGACGAAGCCGGCGTGGTTGATCGACGAGTAGGCGAGCATCCGCTTGATGTCGCGCTGGACGACCGCCAGGCCGGCCCCGACGACGAGTGTCGCGATGGCGAGCACGTAGATGATCGGGCGCCAGTCGCTCGAGAGCACGCCGAAGGAGGAGATGAAGACGCGGAGGAACGCCGCGAAGCCGCCGGCCTTGGCGACGGCCGCCATGAAGCCGGTCACCGGCGTGGGCGCCCCCTGGTAGACGTCGGGCGTCCACATGTGGAAGGGGACCGCCGCCACCTTGAAGCCGAACCCGACGAGGAGGAGCGCCATGCCGGCCAGGAGCAGCCCGTCGTGGACGAGGACGTTGTGGGACAAGAAGTCGGCGATCTGGGCCAGGTTGGTCGTGCCGGTGGCGCCGTAGGTGAGGGCGATGCCGTAAACGAAGATCGCCGAGGAGAACCCGCCGAGCACGAAGTACTTGAGCGCCCCCTCCCCCGACTCGGTGCGCTTGTGGTTGAACGCCGTGAGCACGTAGAGGGCGATCGAGAGGATCTCGAGGCCGAGGAACACGATGATGAGATCGTTGGCCTGCGCCATGAGGATGGCGCCCGACGCCGAGACCATCGCGAGCACGTGCAGCTCGGCGCCGTCGATGCCCTCGCGCTTCAGGTACCCCTCGGCCACCAGCGCGCTGAGCGCCATCGCCGCCGTGACGAGCACGGTGATGAGCACGCTGAAGCCGTCCTCGATCACCGCGTGGTCGATCGAGGTGTAGGCGCCCCGCGACATGACGTCGGCCCACTGCCACCAGGCGAGGCCGAACGCGCTGAGCGAGATGACGACGGTGAGGGCGGTGGCCACCCGGATGCGCAGCGGCCGCTTCACGAGGGAGGTGACCGCGAGCAGCACGATCGCGCCGCCCAGCATCACGATGACCGGCAGGATCGAGAGGTAGCGGATCGGGGGCACGTGGATCACCGCCGCGTGCGCGGCGCGCGTCGCGTGGCCCGCATGGGCCGCCGCCAAGAGGAGCGGGCGCCTCATCGCCCGCCTCCCTTGGAGACCGCCGAGATCCCGTGGTTGGCGACCGCCGGCTGGTGCACGTTGGTGACCTGCTCGACGTGGGCCACCAGGCGGTCGACGGCCGGGGTGATGCGCTCGATCACGGGCTTGGGGTACACGCCGAGCAAGACGATGAGCACGAGCAGGGGCGCCACCACCAGCCGCTCGTTCCAGCGCAGGTCACGGGTGTCGGCGACCGCCGGCCGGGGCTTGCCGTGGAATGCCTGCTGGTAGGCCCACAGCAGGTACAGCGCCGCCCCGACCACGCCCACTGTCGCGACGACGGCCCACCAGCGGTGCGTGAGGAAGGTGCCTGCGAGCACGAGGAACTCGCTCACGAAGCCGTTCAGGCCCGGCAGCCCGATCGAGGCCAGCATGACGACGGTGAAGGCCCCGGCCAGCACCGGCGCGGGGGTCTGCAGGCCGCCGAGCTCGTTCACCTGCCAGCTCTGGCGGCGCTCGTAGATCCAGCCGATCAAGAGGAAGAACCCCGCGGTGACCAGCCCGTGGTTGATCATGAGGAGCACGCCGCCCACCAGGCCCTCGGTCGAGAGGGCGAAGGTCCCGAGGGCGATGAAGCCGATCTGGGCGAGCGAGGAGTAGGCGACGAGGCGCTTCAGGTCGCTCTGGGCGCAGGCCACGAGGGCGCCGTAGAGCACCGCGATGACCGCCAGGGTGAGGAGCAGCGGGGCGAGCGTGCGCGAGGCCTGCGGGACCAGGTTGAGGTCGAAGCGGATGATCCCGTAGGTCCCGAGCTTGGCCAGCACCGCCGCCAGGATCACCGAGCCGCCCGCCGGGGCTTCGGTGTATGCGTCGGGCGACCAGGTGTGGAACGGGAAGAGCGGTGCCTTGACGGCGAAGGCCGCCGTAAAGGCCAAGAACAACAAGACGCCCGTCGCAGAGGACAGGTGCGTGTGCTCGAGGGCGGGCAGGGAGAAGGTGAGGACCCCGGTCTGGTGCTGGTGCACGAACGCGAGGGCCACGATGCCGACCACCAAGAACGCCGAGCCGAGGAAGGTGTACACGAAGAACTTGATCGCTGCATACGCCCGGCGGGCGTGCCCCCACCCGGCGATGAGGAAGTAGGCGGGCACGAGCGTCAGCTCGAAGAACAAGAAGAAGAGCACGAGATCGAGGGAGACGAAGCTCCCGATGCAGGCCGCCTCGAGCAGGAGCATCCACGCGGTGAATGTGCGGGCGTCGGTGCGCGACCGGGCCCCGGCGAGTGCCAGCGGGAAGAGCACCGCCGCCAGCAGCACCAAGAACACCGAGATCCCGTCGACGCCCACGAACCACGACACGCCGATCGACGACGCCCAGACGTGGCGCGAGACGAACTGGTAGCCACCGTCGTTGGCGTGCAAGGCGACGGTCAGCGCGATCGCAAAGCCGAGCGTGGCCAGGGCGACCGCGATGCCGAGGGCCTCGGTCACCTCCTGGCGCACCCGCACCATGAGGGCGACCGCGAGGGACCCGCCCGCCGGCAGCAGGACGAGGACGGTCAGATAGGGGAAGGCATGCCCGCTCACGACCACCACACCCTCGAGATCAAGAAGGCGACCACCGCGCCGAGCCCGAGGGCGATCCCGAGCGCGTAGTTGCGGACATAGCCCGTCTGGAGCCGCCGGACCCCCGAGGCCGAGCGACGCACCAGGGTCGCCGCCCCGTTGACCGCCCCGTCGATGACCCGGCCCTCGACCACCGTCGCGGCGATCCGGGCCATGGCCTGGCCGGGCCGGCCGATGACCGCGTCGTAGAGGTCGTCCCAGAACCACACCCGCTGGAGGAAGGCCGGCTCCAGTGCGGGCTTGTCGACCGGGCCGCGCCACGCCAGGTACGCGACGACGAGGCCCACGATGGCGGCCGCCGCGTCGACGAAGACCAGCGCGAGCTGGGTCCCGGCGCTCTCGTGGTCGACGAAGAGCGTGTGGGCGAAGACCGGGGCGAGCCAGGACGACAACCCGGTGGTGTGCACCCAGGGCAGCTCGAGCAGGCCGCCGGCGAACGCCAGGACGGCGAGGATCACGAGGGGCAGGCGCATGACCCACGGGCTCTCGTGGGGCGGGGCCGCCCCGTGCTCGGAGGTGCCCTGCGCCCAACGCCGGTCGCCGTGAAAGGCCAGCACGAAGAGCCTCGTCATGTAGTAGGCGGTGAGGATCGCCGTGAGCACGCCGAGGGCCCACAGCGCCGGGCTCTTGTGCCAGACGTTGGCCAGCACGTCGCCCTTGGCCCAGAATCCCGACAAGGGCGGGATGCCGGCGATCGCCAACCACGCCACGAGGAAGGTCCCATAGGTCCACGGCAAGAGCCGCGCGAGACCGCCCATCTTCTTCAGGTCCTGCTCGTCGTGGAGCCCGTGAATGACCGAGCCCGCGCCGAGGAAGAGAAGGCCCTTGTAGAAGGCGTGGGCCACCATGAGGAAGATCGCCGCGATGTAGGCGCCGGTGCCCACGGCCAGCATCATGTAGCCGATCTGGGAGACGGTCGAGAAGGCGAGCACCTTCTTGATGTCCTGCTGGGCCGTGGCGATGGTCGCCGCGACGAACGCGGTGACGCCCCCGATGATCGCGATCACCCACATCGCGTCCGGCGAGAGCTGGAGGATCGAGTTCACCCGGCAGAGCAGGTACACCCCGGCCGTCACCATGGTGGCGGCGTGGATCAGGGCCGACACGGGCGTCGGGCCCTCCATGGCGTCGGGGAGCCAGTTGAACAGGGGGATCTGGGCCGACTTCCCGGTGGCCGCCAGGAGCAAGAGGAGGGCCACGAACGTCGCCCCACCCGAGCCGAGCAGGTGGCGGTGGGCGAAGATCGTCGGCATATCGAGGCTCCCGACCCGGGAGAACAAGAAGAACACGGCGATCAAGAACCCGACGTCGCCCACCCGGTTGTAGACGAAGGCCTTCTTGCCGGCCGATGCGGCCGAGTCGCGCTCGTGCCAGAAGGCGACCAGCCAGTACGAGCACACGCCCACGCCCTCCCACCCGACGAAGGTGACGAGCAGGTTGTTCGCCAGCACCAAGACGACCATCGAGAAGACGAAGAGGTTCAGGTAGATGAAGAACTTCGGGTACTCGGGGTCGCCCTTCATGTAGCCGATCGAGTACAGGTGGATCAGCGCGCTGACGCCCGTGACGAACATGCACATCGTCATGGACAGCGGGTCGAGCAGGATGCCGACCTTCACCTGGAGGCCCCCGACCGTGATCCAGCCGAAGTAGTTGTCGGTGAAGTGCCGGGCGCTGGCCGGTTCCTGGAGCAGGCCCGCCAGCGCGATGCAGGCGACGACGAAGGAGCCGAGCACCGCGGCCGTGGCGACCCAACCGGCGAGCGGGTCGCCGAGCCGGCGACCGGCGGCGACCAGCACCACGAACCCGGCGAGGGGCAGGAGGGCCATGAGGTAGGCGGCGTGGATCAACGCTCAGCCCTTCAAGATGTGCAGGTCGTCGGCGGACGTGTTGGCGCGTCGGCGGAAGATCGCCACGACGATGCCGAGGCCGACCACGACCTCCGCCGCCGCGACCACGAGTACGAAGAAGACGATGACCTGCCCGCCGATGTCGCCCAACATCCGCGAGAAGGTGACGAAGGTCAAGTTGGCTGCGTTCAACATGAGCTCGATGCACATGAACATCACGAGCACGTTGCGCCGGAGGAGGAGCCCGAGCGCGCCGATCGTGAAGAGGGCGGCCGCCAGGATCAGGTACCACTCGCCGGGGATGCTCATTCGGCCGCCTCCTCTCGCTCCGAGGGCCCGGTGGCGACCCCCGCCGGCTCCTCCTCGCGCTCGGTGTCCTCGGCCTTCTCCTCCATGCGGGGGCGCCTTGCGAGCACCACCGCTCCGACCACCGCGATGACGAGCAGGGCCGCCGTGGCCTCGAAGGCGAACAGGTAGGTGGTGAAGACCGACTTGCCGAGCACATAGACGTTCGGGTGCCCGGCCAGGTGCGACGGGCCCGCGACCGCGTGGGCCCCCGTCGCCCAGTGCGCCCCGACCCCGAGGGCGATGACCCCCCCCAACGCGACGACGATCAGCGCGAAGGCCATCGGACGCTGGCCGCGCAACGGCTCGTGGGCGATGTCCTCGCGCCGGTCGACACCGAGGAACATGATCACGAACAAGAACAACACGACGATGGCGCCCGCGTAGACGATGACCTGGACGACGGCCAGGAAGTCGGCCTGCTGCTCGATGAAGAGGACCGCCACGCCAAAGAGCGTGAGGACGAGCGACAGCGCCGCGTGGACGGCGTTACGCGAGGTGATCACGCCGAAGGCGCCGCCGATGATGATGGCGGCCGACAGCGCGAACGTCGCGGCGTCGGGGATCGTCGGATGCACCGTGGCGAGCATCACCGATGCGCCTTGGCCTCGGCGCGGCGCCGGCGGGCGGCGGTCAGCTTGGCCCGCTTCTTTTGGGCCGACTCCTGGGCGCGCAGCATCTTGCCCCGGATCCCACGGTGCTCGATGGGGATGTCGTCGGGGACGAGGTGCGCCTCCATGACGTCGCGCAGCGGCATCATGCCGGTCCTCGCGTCGTCGCGCCGGCCGCTCTGGCCGCCCTCGGGCGCTCGCACCCCGTAACCGAGCTCGCCCGACCAGTGCACCTCGCCCTCGTAGGCCGCTGCGCCCGAGGGCGCGGTCGCCCGCATCCAGCCCGAGGTGTGCAGATCGTCGCCCTCCCGCCAGTCCTCCCATGCCAGCGCCTTGGGCTTCCCGGCGTCGTCGACCAGCAGCTCGTCACGGGTGTAGATCGCGTCGGCCCGGTTGACGAAGGAGAACTCGAAGAGCTTGGACTCGGTGATCGCCTCGGTCGGGCACGCCTCCACGCACAGATCGCAGTGGATGCAGCGCAGGTAGTTGATCTCGTAGATGTAGCCGTAGCGCTCGCCCGGAGACACCGGGTGATCGGGCGGGTTGTCGAGGCCGCGCACGTAGATGCAGTCCGCCGGGCACACCCCGGCGCACAGCTCGCAGCCGATGCACTTCTCCATCCCGTCCTCGTAGCGGTTGAGGACGTGGCGCCCGTGCTGGCGGGGCTGCTTGGGCATCTTCTCGTCGGGGTACTGGCGCGTCACGCGGCGGCGCCCCAGGTGCTCGAAGGTGAGCTTGAAACCGCCCAGGAATTCGAGGCTCATCAGAATCCCTCCCCCGCCTCGGCGCGGGCCGCCCCGGTCTGGAGCGAGCGGGCGAGGGCGAGGCCGAGGACCACCTCGGCGGCGGCCACGAGCAGGCCCCACCAGCCCCACACGATGACGGCGGCGACGATGAGGAGCCAGCCGAGCGAGAGCGGGATGAGGGCCTTCCAACCGAGGTCCATCAGCTGGTCGTAGCGCAGCCGCGGCAGGGCGGCCCGGAACCAGACGTAGATGAAGAGGAAGACGAAGGTCTTGAGCGCGAACCAGATGATCGGCATCCAGATGTCCGACGTCGGGATGAACCGCGGGATCGGCCCGTCGGGCCCCCCGAAGAAGAGCGTGACCACGACGGCCGACATCGTGATCGTGTTCATGAACTCGGCCAGGTAGAAGAGCGCGAAGCGGATGGAGGAGTACTCGGTGTTGAATCCACCGACGAGCTCGCTGTCCGCCTCGACGAGGTCGAAGGGCGGGCGGTTCAGCTCGGCGGTGATCGCGATCAGGAACAAGAAGAACGGCACGAAGCCGAGCCGGATGAAGTTCCAGTCCCAAAACGCGTGGTTCTGGCTCGCGATGATCCCCCTCGTCGACAAGGTGCGCGCGGCGAGGACGACCGCCACGACGTTCAGGCCGAGCGCCGCCTCGTAGGAGATCATCTGCGCGGAGGCCCGCACCGAGCCGATGAGCGGGTACTTGGAGCCCGATGACCAGCCGGCCAGCATCACGCCGTAGACCGAGATCGACGACATCGCGAGCACGAAGAGGATGCCGAAGGGCGGGTCGGCGACCTGGAGCTCGAAGGTGTGCCCGGCGATCGTGAGCGTGCCACCGACGGGCACCACCGTGAAGATCAAGAGGGCGGGCAAGAGTGCGAGATAGGGCGCCAGCTTGAACACGAACCGGTCGGCGCGCTCGGGGACGAGGTCCTCCTTGAAGAACAGCTTCACGCCGTCGGCGAGGGTCTGGAAGAGGCCGTAGGGACCGGCGCGGTTCGGCCCGATCCGGCTCTGCATGTCGCTGATGAGCTTGCGCTCGAACCAGATCATCATCATCACGGCGCCGAGGAGCACGGCAAAGGCGACGAGCACCTTCACCACCACGATCAAGAGCTCGGGCCAGTGGACGCCGTGGGCGAAGAGCGGGTCGGTGCCGAGCATCGCGATCGCGTTCACAGCGTCTCCAAGCGGACGTCGTTCACGACGCCCGACGCGTCGATCAGCGCTGCGGCGGCGTTGGGAGCCCCGTCGGGCTCGGCCAGGTTGAAGTCGACCACGAGCACACCCTTGGGGACGCCGGCGTCGCCCTCGGCCGAGAGCGTGACCTGGCCCCGCGGCGAGGTGACCCGCACCCGCTCGCCGGGCGCGATGCCGAGCCGCGCAAGGTCCGAGGGATTGGCAAGCGCCCGCGCCGGGCCGACGAGCTGGGCGAGCGAGGGCGAAGCCTCCATCGCAGCCCCGCGGTCATAGAGGCGCCGGGTGGCGACGAGCCGGAGGGAGTAATGGTCCGGTTGGGGCACCGACACCGGGGTCGGGCCACCCCGGCGCAGCTGCGGCGGGGTGCCGTCGGCGCCCTCGTCGGGGTGCAGGGCCGACAAGAGTTCGCGCGACACCGGCTCGGTGAGCCCGACCCGGGGCGGGGCGCCCTGTCGCTCGACCGACTCCACGCCGGGGGTGGCCATGGGGTCGATGGGCACGACCGCTGGGGCGTGGGCCGCCCCGAGCGGGACGACGATGCCGTCGTGCCCCGACACCTGGTCGAGGAACCCGGGGGCGAACCCGCGGTAGGCCGGCGCCACCCGCTCGATCTCCTCGGCGATCTCGAAGGCCGTCCCGATCGCGAGGTCATACCCGAGCTCGTCGGAGAGGGCCGACGCGATGGTCCAGTCGGGCCACGCGAGCCCCGGGGGCGCGAGCTTCTGGCCGAGCCGGGTGACCCGGCCCTCGATGTTCGTCGTGGTGCCGGGGCGCTCGTGGTTCACCGCGACCGGCAGCACGACGTCGGCCAGGTCGAGGGACGGCCCGGGATGCCCGGCCACCGAGATCACCACCTCGGCCGCCTCGAGGGCCCGCTTGGCGAGGGAGCGGTCCGGGAAATCCTCGAGCGGGTCGCAGCCGAGGAGCACGAGGGCGCGGGTCGCGTCCTCCTCGCGCTCGGCCAGGGAGCGGAGCGCCTCTGTGGCATCCCGCCCACGCAGCGCAGGGACCGAGCCCCAGTGCTCGGCGAACCAGTGCTGCCCCTGCTCGAGCGAGGTGCGGCCGGGAAGGATCCCCGGGGCCATGCCCATGTCGAGGGCGCCGTGCACGTTGCCGCGCCGCAGCAGCGGCAGGAAGCTCGCCTCGGGCCACGCTGCGGCGAGCTGGGCGACCGCGGCGGCCGGCACCGACGCGTTCTCGGCGAGCGACGGCCTCGAGTACAAGACGACGATCCCGGCGCCGTGCTGGCCGGCGTCGGCGACCATTCGCCTCGCGGCCTCGAGATCCTCGGCCGAGAACGACGGGCCCATCGGGTGTGCGGGCAACGGGGAGCGATCGCCCGCCAGTGCG
>DAHUZM010000177.1 GCA_027306525.1 Acidimicrobiaceae bacterium | reverse complement strand
CCGCTGTAGATCTCGAAGCTCGAGGGCACCATGGTCGAGAGCCGTGCTGCATCGGCCACATCGCCTGCGGAGGCCTTCACCGCCACGATGTTCGCGACGTGGTGGGCGAGCCATGCCATCGTGTCGTTGCCCACGCGTCGGCCGGTGCGCAGAGGGATGTCGTAGACCATGACCGGCAGCGTCGTGGCCCGCGCGACGGCCTCCATGTGGAGCCGGATGCCCTTCTGAGGCGGTCGGTTGTAGTACGGGGCCACCACCAGCAGGGCGTCGACGCCCACGTCGGTCGCTGCGCGGGCGAACTCGACCGAGTGCGCGGTGTCATTGGTCCCGGCACCCGCGATGACGGGCACCGTCACCGCCTCCTTTACGCAGCGGAACAGGTCGAGCTTCTCGACGTCGGTGACCGTCGGGCCCTCGCCCGTCGTGCCGGCCACGACGAGCCCGTCGGAGCCGTGGTCCACGAGCCACCGCGCGAGCGCCGCCGCAGCGTCGAGGTCGAGCGCGCCCTCCTCGTCGAAGGGCGTGACCATCGCGGTCAACAGGGTGCCAAAGCGCGGCCGCTCAGAGCCGTCCATCGGCTCAGGGTACCAGCCCATCTGTGCCCGACCCCGTCCGCCGGGGCCGCCCGAGGGTCTCGCTCAGGCGACCGAGCGGGCGACGGGCGAACCGTCGGCGAACGCGTCGGCGTCCTCGGTCGAGTCCTCGAGGTTCTCGAACGCGATGACCCCCATCTCGGTGAACTTCTGGCGCAGCCAACCGTCGGCCGCGTCGAGGAGCCCGAGCTTGCGCAGGTTCGGCACGATCTTGGAGAACAAGAGGATCTGGAAGTCGTCGTTGGCCGGGTCCTGCCGCTCGTTGATCGTCACGATGTCCTTCCACGGGACGTCCATGCGGTCCCACACCTCCTGGGAGCGCAGCCGGTCGCGCATGCGCACCGCGGCCTCGAAGGCGAACTCCTGGCGCTCGCGCAGCTCCGAGGACGACAGCTCGTGGTAGAGCTCCTGGAGGCTGAGCACGCCGAAGGCAACGTGGCGAGCCTCGTCAGCCATGACATAGCGCAGCATCTTCTTCAAGAGCGGCTCCTCGGAGATCTGGTGCATGAACCCGAAGGCGGCGAGCGCCAGGCCCTCCACCATGATCTGCATCCCGAGATAGGTCATGTCCCAACGCGAGTCGGCGATGATGTCGTCGAGCAGCATCCCGAGGTGGGCGTTCATCGGATAGTGGCCAGAGAGCTTCTCGTCCAAGTAGCGCGAGAACACCTCGACGTGGCGAGCCTCGTCGACCACTTGGGTCGCCGCGTAGTACTTGGCGTCGATCCACGGCACGGTCTCGACGATCTTGGCCGTGCAGAGGAGCGCGCCCTGCTCGCCGTGCATGAACTGGCTGAGCGTCCAGTTCTGGCTCTCCACGCCGAAGCGCAGCCACTGCTTGTCGTCCCACTTCGCGAGGGCCGTCCCCGCCAGGACCTTCTCGTCCCATCCCATCTGGGTGGGGTTGGTGGCGAAGTTCGCCATCACCTGGGCCTCCTGGTCGACCGGGGTCTCCCAGGGCAGGTCGGTCGTGGCGTTCCACTGGGCGTTCTTGGCCTTCTCGTAGAGCTTGTCCAGCTTCTCCAGGCGGCCCTTGTCGTAGTCCCAGGTGAACTCGGCGTCACAGTTGTCGTGGACCGGGTGGCGGCCGCTCTCCTCTTGATGGCCGACGAAGGACAAGATGGCCTCGAGGTCGTTCACATCGGCACGGCCGATGATCTCCTCGGTGCTGCGCATCTCGCCTGCGGCTTGGGGTCGGTCGATCTCGGTCGTCATGGGTCTCTCCGTGTCCTTGCTCGTCGGTCGTTGGCTCGTCGGTCGTTGGCTTGTCGGTCGTTGGCTTGTCGGTCGTTGCTGTCGGCTTGGCGGCGAACGTCGCGCCGTCATGTCATCTGTGCGGGGTTGCGAAGGGCGAGCACGCCGGGGAGCACGAAGCGGCTCACGAGGCGCTCGACGTGCGCACGATCGGTCGGGTCCAGCCGACCACGCTCCTCGCTGAGGTAGCTGATGGTGATGCGGGCCGCCCACTCGGCGGCCCGTGCCGCCTGGTCCGGCTCGAGCCATCGCCCGAGGAAGGGTGCGGCAAAGGACGACGCCACCGCGAGCACCCGGTCCATCGAGTCGAAGCACAGGTGCGGGAGGACAACCTCGGGCTCGTGGTCGAGGAGCGAGCGCAGCGCACGGTGACCCTCGAGGCGGCGGGCCGCCTCCACGATGCCCACCACGAGGACCTCCTCGAGGTCGTGGGCCTCCCCCATGGCGACGGCCAGGTCGGAGAAGAACCGGGCGACCTCGGTGTCCACGGTCGCCGCGAGGATCGCCTCGCGCCCGCCTGGGAAGGCCCGGTACACGGTCGCGCGGGAGAGGCCGGCCCACGTCGCGATGTCGTCCAAGGTCGTCTTGGCGAGCCCCTGGGTTGCCAGGCACGCGAGCGTCGCGTCCACGATCCGGACCCGCTGCGACGATCGGTCGTCGGCCCCGAGGTGGCGCACCCGGGCGCCGGGCGCGTGCCCCTCGGCCGAGCGCGCGTCGGCCTGTGCGATCAGTGGAGCCCCCGCGGACAGCGGCACTACTTGAAACGATAAGGCGATGGGTGTCTCAGTGTCAACGCGTCTCAGGGCTGCCACGAGGTGCAGGCGGGCGCCCCTTCCCGGCGCCGGGCCGCGCACCTCCCAACGCCCCAGCTGGGGAGGGACGAAAGGAACCACCTTCGCGGCGGGTCGCTCCACTAGCTTGTCCCCCGATGTCCAGCCTTTGCCCGATCCCGGCCCCGAGGTGGGCCCCCTAGGCATCGACGACGGCATGCCACGCTTCCGCGCCCATCGCGCCGACGACGAGCTCGGCCACCCGGCCGCCTCGGCAGCCGACCGGCGCGCCGAGGAGCTCCGTACGCTCTGTGCCGAGGTGGCCCGGAGCGCCACCGAGCCGATGGGCGTCTACGCCTTCCGACCCGAGCAGCCCGAGGCGCTCCTCGCGCTCTCGGTCGAAGAGCGCGTCTTTGAGGAGGCGATCGGCGACACCGCGGCGGCCGTCGTCGCCGACGAGTTCACCCCCTATGACCACGCCAGCCTGCTCTTCTGCGTGCTCGACCACCAACGCAAGGTGCCGGCGGCGATGCTCCGCCTGATCCTGCCGTCCAAGACCGGCCTCAAGACGCTGAACGACGTGGCGGCGATCTGGGAGACCCCGGTCGAGGCGCTGTTCGCCGGCTCGGGCATCGACCTCGACCCCAACCACACCTGGGACGTGGCCACGCTCGCCATCGGGCCCGAATACCGGGCGGCGGCGTTCCAGGGCATGGTCACGATGGCGCTCTGCCAGACCATCTCGATGCTCGGGGCCCGCCTCGGGTTCCCGTGGTCCGTGGCCGTGCTCCACGTGCCGGTGCTCCGCATGCTCCAGTGGAAGCTCCAGCGGCCGTTCAACGAGTTCGAGGGCCTCGAGCCCCGCCCCTATCTCGACTCGCCGGCCAGCCTGCCGGCGTGGCTGCACCTTCCCGAGTGGCACCAGCGCCTGTCGGAGCGTGACCGCGTGCTCCACGAGATGATGACCGGCGGCGCCGGGCTCGAGCCAGCCGTGCGGCCGCCCGACTGGGACCGGGCGGCCGAGCTCGCCGCCGAGGTCAGCGCCCTGGCCGACCTGCGCCTCCATCTCCGGTAACGAGCCGCAGACCGTGTCGGGGCGAGATCGCCCGGACCGTGAGGATCACGTCGTCTGCGTCGACCGGCCGTGCGTACAAGAACCCCTGGGCGAGGTCGCAACCGAGCTCACGCAGCGCGCGCTCCTGGGACTCGTGCTCGACCCCCTCGGCGATCGTGACGGCATCGAGGGCGCGGGCCATCGAGCAGATGGCCGACACGAGCGTGGCGTCGGTCGGATCGCTCGAGGTCAGACCGTCCACGCAGCTCCGGTCGATCTTCACGTAGTCGACCGGGAACTGCTTCAGATACGGAAGCGAGGCATAGCCGTTGCCGAAGTCATCGACGGCGAGGCGCACCCCGAGCTCCTTCATCCGGATCACGAGACCCACCCCCTCGGCCGGGTTCGCCATGAGGGTCGCCTCGCTCAGTTCGATGCACATCGCGTCGGGCTCGAGTCCGGTCTCGGCCAGCGCGCGCCGCACCCGGGCCGGCAGGGCGTTGGACTTGAGGTGCAGCGCCGAGACGTTCACCGACACGAAGAGCGCCTGTGCCCCTGGCACCTCGCGCCAGCGCGCCAGCTGGCGGGCCGACTCGCGGATGACCCAGTCGCCGATCTCGGTCAACAGCCCGCTCGCCTCGGCGCACTCGATGAAGAACGATGCCGGGACGAGCCCCCGGGTCGGGCGGTCCCAGCGCAGCAGGGCCTCGAGGCCGGCCACGACCGGCCCGTCCTCGGCCAGGCTGACGATGGGCTGGTACATGAGGCAGAACTCGTCGCGCTCGAGCGCCCGACGCAGGTCGTGCTCGAGGGCCAGGCGGTCGGCGATGCGGTCGCGCATCGAGGCGTCGAAGACCGTGACCATGTCGCGTCCGGAGGACTTCGCCTGGTACATGGCGGTGTCGGCGTCGCGCAGCAGGGTCTCGGCATCGACGGTCGGATCGGCCGCCGAGCCGAGGGCGACCCCCACGCTGGCCGACACCAGGAGATCGACGCCGTAGATCCGGAACGGCGCGCCGAGCGCGGCGTGGGCCCGCTCGGCCTCGTGGCGGGCCTGGCCGGCGCTCGCCACCGGGAAGAGCACGAGGGCGAACTCGTCGCCGCCGACCCGGGCCACGGTCGCCCGGCCCTCAAAGGCGCGATGGAGCCGCTCCCCCACCTCGATCAGCAGCTGGTCCCCGCAGCTGTATCCGTGCGCGTCGTTCACCAGCTTGAAGCGGTCGATGTCCAAGAACACGACGGCGACGCCGTCGCCGGCGCGGGCCCCCTCTGCCAGGGCTCCGGTGATGGAGCGCTCGACGAGGGAGCGGTTGCCGAGCCCGGTCAGCGGATCATGGGTGACCTCGTGGGCCAGCCGGGCCTGGGTCCTGGCCCCGACGGCCACGGCGCGCCACACCCGCAGCGCGGCAAGCGACACCGACATGGCGCCGAAGATGCCCAGCACGAGCCGTTGGAAACCCGAGCGGCCCGGACCGCTCAGCCCGATGGCCGCCAGCAGCGCCGGAGCGAGCACGACCGCCACTAGCCGGGCCCGCGAGTCGGCGGGCTCGTGGGCGGGGCTCCAGCGCCCGCCGAAGAGGCGCCGCATGGTGGGATGCAAGAAGGCGACCCCGAAGGCGCTCGCCGCGAGCAGGTAGGGGACGCCCAGGAGCGAGTGGGGCACGCCGGCCCGCCCTATGTCGCCCACGAGGTAGAGGCAGTCGCCGACCCCGAGCCACGCGGCGCCCACGATGAGAAAGCGCCCAGAGATCGACCGGCGAGCTCTGGGCAGCATGCCGATGAGGGCGACGCTCACCATGTAGACGTCGATCGCGCCGAAGAGCGGGAGGATCGCCCGCTCGAACGCGGGCATGGCGAGCCCGGGCGCCGCCGGCTCGACGAGGTAGATCCAGAGCACGACATACGCGCTGATCCCGGCGACCAGGCCGTCGAGGACCATGTCGAGATTGCGCCGGTCGCGCGGATGGGGCGCCCGCGAGAGCACGGTGAGCGCGAAGGCGACCAGCACCGAACCCACCAGGCCGAGCACGTCGGGCAGGAACGCCCGGCGGGCGTCGAGCATGCCGAGCGTGTGGCGGTCGAGACGGACCCACCCGGCCAGAGCGAGCAGCACGATCCCGACGAGCAGTACCTCGAAGGGGCCGCGCCTCGGCGGTGCGTGCAGGCGGAGGCCCCCCGCCATCGCCGCGAGCGTGGCGACCCCGAGCAGCCCGAGGGCCATCTCGTGGACCCGCCAGGGGGCGGGGATCGCGTAGAGCAGGGCGACCGCGACGCCGGCGGCACCGAAGCCGCCCGAGAGCGCACCACGGTCGCCCAGCCACCGCCCCGCCGGCCGCGGGGTCAAGCCGGAACCTCCGATCGCATGGCCGCCCATTATCGGGCGGCGAGGTGCCCACCAGGTGGGATGGGGACTAGCGACCCGCCCGAGGAACGATCCCGCCCAGCAGCTCGGCTCGCACGAGACGGGCCACCTGCTCGGGATCCTCGAGGTCCCAACGCCCAGGGGCGCTCATGTAGGAGAGCACCATCCGGGCCAAGAAGTCGGCCGCCTCCTCGACGTTCACCCCCGGCGCCAGCGGGTGACGCTCGAGATAGGGGGTGAGGAAGGCCGAGACGAGCCCGACGGTCGCATCCGACTTGACCGTGATGGCCGGCAGGAGGACCCCCGGCTCGGTCTGGAGCACCCGTTGGAGCACCTCGTGCTCGGTGATCGCGCGGTGGGCGAAGGTGAGACCGCGCTCGATCACCTCCTCGAGCGTGCGGGCGTCCTTCACCTCGTCGTAGAGGCGGGCGAAGAACCGGTCATACTCCCAGCCGATGGCCGCCCCGATCAGCTCGTCGCGCCCCTTTGGGAAGTAGCGGTAGAGCGTGGAGCGCGAGAGCCCCGACTCGCGCCCGACGTCTTCGACCGAGGTCTTGGCAAGCCCCCAGCGGGCGATGCACGCGTAGGCCGCCTCGAGGATGCGCTCCCTCGTCTGGGCGGCGTCGGTCACGGCCTAGGAGTCGAGCAGGGCGCCGAGTCCGAAGGTGAGGCCGGGGCGCTCGGCCACCCGGCGGATCGCGAGCAGGACGCCGGGCATGAACGAGCGCCGGTCGAAGGAGTCGTGGCGAATGGTGAGGGTCTGGCCGGCGGCGCCGAAGACCACCTCCTCGTGGGCGACGAGCCCCGGGAGGCGCACCGCGTGGATCCGGATCCCCATGGGCCCGAGGCCCCCGCGGGCGCCGTCGAGGTGAACCTCGGTCGTCGGATCGGGGTTGAAGGAGCCCGCGCCCGCCTCGCGCCTCGCCTGGGCGATCCGCTCGGCGGTGTGCAGCGCGGTGCCCGAGGGGGCGTCGACCTTCGCGTCGTGGTGCAGCTCGACGATCTCGACGCCGTCCATGACCGGCGCGGCCAGCTCGCAGAACCGGGTGAGCAGCGCCGCGCCCAGGGCGAAGTTGGGCGCGACCACGCAGTTGGCCGGGGATGCGGCGAACAGCTCGCGGGCCCGTTCGATCACCGCCGGCGCGATCCCGCTCGTGCCGACCACCGCGTGCATGGCATGACCGGCATAGAACTCGAGGCGCTCCCCCATGCCCGAGGCGACCGTGAAGTCGACGACAACGTCGGCCCGGGCCGCAGAGAGGGACTCGAGCCCGTCAGTCACCGCGAGGGCCGGCGAGGGACCGTCCAAGATGTCCGCCAGCTCCAAGCCGGCCGCCGAGGGGTCCACGGCGCAGGTCAGTTCGAGATCCTCGGCCTCCTGCACGGCTGCGCAGGTCGTCCGACCCATCCGGCCCGCTGCCCCGACCACCCCCACCCTGATCATTGGCCGAAGGCTATCGGGCCGGGCCGGCGTCGACCGATGCCGCCCTCCTCCGGCGCCTCGAGATCGCCACCAGGCCGAACACGCCGAAGGCGAGCACGGCGAGCGCCGAGGCCACGCCGCCCAGCTCGAGCCCCGATGGCCAGTAGGAGAAGACCAGCCGCCAGCGCCCGGCCGGCACCCGGACCGACTGGACCAGGCCGTGGGGGGACACCGCGAGCGTGCGGGTGGGGCCGCCGGCGAGCGGGGTCGCCCGCACCCGCCATCCGGCGAGATAGGCCACGCTGCGGATCACGGTGGCCGGCCGCGGCGTGTCCACCACGTCGGTCTCGGTCCCCCACTGGGTGCTCGACACCCGATGGGTGGTCGCCCCCGGCGCGCCCACGACCTGCACGGGTGGGGCCATGTCGTTCGTCCGGAACCGGCCATAGCGGTGCCACAGCTCGGTCAGGTGCCAGCGGGACTGGCCGACCGCCTGTTGGAACGGGCCGTCGAGGACGTAGCGGACCCCGGCGGTGGTCGTGACCGACGACGCGTCGCTGACCGAGCGGGCATCGCCGCGCACCGCGATGCCCGCGACCCGCTCGGGTGTGGCGAAGGTGACGAGGCGGTCGCGCCCCGCGCCCGTCACCCGCTCGGCCGGGAAGCTGGTCGCCCCACTCGAGGACACGACGCCCACCACGAGGGGGTGGCCCGTCGGGCGCTCGAGCACGATGCGCACGCTCGACACCGAGAGGTCCCGGCCGAAGTACAGGTTGCGCAGCGAGGCCGTGCCCTCGGCCGGGAGCCGCCCGCTGCACTGGGGCGGGGGCGGGTTGGGCGCGTTGGGCACGACGCGCTGGACGAGCTCGGAGGAGCCCAGGAAGAGCGTGTGGAGCCTGAGCGCCACGAACACGCCCCGGGCGAGCGCGCAGGGGTCCATCGTGTCTTGGAAATGGGTGCCTGTGCGGTCGTCGTAGCCCAGGCTCACGATCGAGCCGTAGCCCTGCACGCTGTCGAGCCCGGTGAGCCCGTTGATGTCTGGCTCCGAGAGGTAGCTCGTCAAGACGGTGTTCGGCACACCCACGATCGCAAACCGGCCGGTCGTCCCCACCTGGGCGGCCGCTGATGCGCGCGATGGGGAGACGGCGCCGCCGGCGAACATCCCCGTGGAGCTGCTGAGCGCGAACAGCCCGAGGTCGGCCGCCACGACGACGGTGAGGAGCCGCCGGGCGCCGACCGGCCGCCAGTGGCGCCACGCCCACAGCACGCCGAGGGCGCCCAGCGCCACGGCGGCCTGGGCGGCCATCCAGGGACGCTTGTCCGAGGAGTTGACCGGATTTGCGCCATAGGCGACGAGCACGGTTGCCGGGAAGGCCAGCATCACGATGGCCGCGACGAAGCCGGCCGCCGGCCCGAGCGCCGGGACCACCCGCTCGCGCCAGAACTGCGCACGCCCCTTCATCCGCTCGCGCCACTCGCCGGCCAAGACGAGCTCGAGGAAGAACCCGAAGACGATCGCGAGCGCGAGGTCGACGATGCCGAGGCTCCGGCTGTCGAGGCGCACCTTGTTGTAGAAGGGGATGAGGACGAAGACGTGCCCGAGGGGGGTGAAGGTGCCCCATGAGAGCAGGAGGCCGAGCACCGCGAGGACGACCCATGGGCGCCAGTCCCGGGCGCGTGGGTCCGATCGGCGCCCGAAGGAGCGCAGCGCGAGTGTGAAGAAGGCCGCGACCGCGAGCAGGCCCATGTAGCCGGTGACCTCGGGCAGGTTGTAGCCGATCGCAAAGGGGGGCTGACCAAACACGGCGTTGCCGCCGAGGTAGTTGGGGACGAGCATGAGGATCGTCCACGAGGCCCGGAGCGAGCCCAACCCGAAGTACGCGTAGTCCTCGTGCGCCCGCTGGGAGGCGAGGATGAAGGTCCGCCCCGGGAGGAGCTGGGCCGCGCCGATGACCGCGCCCCAGGCCGCTGCGAGGACGCCGTAGGCCACGAGCTGCACGCGGCGCCCGAGGTCGACCGCGAACCCCGGATAGGACCGCAGCGCGAGCCAGACCAAGACGAAGGGCATGACGAGCTCGGCCTCGGCCATCGCCCGAGGCTCGCCGGTCAAGAAGATGAGGCCGTAGATCGCAGCCAAGAGCGCGACCCACGGCCAGGGGGAGGACCGTCGCGGCGCGAGCGGCCGCTCGAGGGAGACGGGCCGCGTGCCGAGCAGGGCCTCGGCCAGCCGGATCTCGCCCAGGACGGCGAGCGGCATCCAGCCCATCCCCTGGATGATCCCGAGGTGGACCAGCTGGCCGGTCATCGCGCCGCCGAACTGGTACGTGACTGCGGCGAGCAGGGCACCGAGGGGTCGCACCGAGAAGTGTCGGAGGAGCGCGTACATGCCGAGGCCGGCCGCCCAGTACACGACGAGCAGGTTGAGGACCCAGGCGAGCACACCGGGGAGGACGGCGAAGAGGAGCGTCCCGGGGTAGAAGGACCCTGCGTTCAGCCCGCCGAGGAGCGGCGAGCCCGACCAGATGGTGGGATTCCACAACGGGAGATGCCCGTGTGCGAGGTCCGAGCCCGACAGGACGCGCAGCGGGTAGTTCTGGAGCATGTTGTCGAAGCTGATCGCCGGGTGCCCGGTCGCGGCCGGGACGGCGAAGACGAGGATCGGCACCACGACCAAGAAGCCGACCGCGAACGCGTTGGGCGAGCGCCCCAACCTCGAGACCAACGAGCTGTCCGTGCTCTCGGGCGCAGCCAGCGTGTCGACGCCTGCCACGCTCCCCCTAGGCCAGATGGCCGCTCAGGCCGAGGGCCGAGGCGTCGAACGCGTCGTCGTCGAACGGCCCAACGACCGCGAGGGTCCTGGGCGCGGCGACGAGCGCCCGCGCGACCCGGCCCACGTCGTCGAGGTCGACCGCCTCGATGAGCGCCAGGAGCTCATCGACGGTCTTCGCCTCACCGTGGAGGAGGAGGCCCGCTCCGATCCGGCTCATCCGGGCCCCCGAGTCCTCGCACGCGAGCAGGGCCTCGGCGCGCAGGTTGCCCTTGGCCACGGCGAGCTCCCGCTCGCTGATGCCCGACTCGGCCAACAGCTCGAGCTCGTCGGTCACGATCTGCAGCACCTCGTGCGCGTAGTCCGGAGCGGTTCCCGCCACGACGCACAGCGAGCCGGCGTCCTCGTATGCGAGCCGCTCCGAGCCGATCGAATACGCGAGGCCGCGCTGCTCGCGCACCTTTTGGAAGAGCCGGCTCGACATCCCGCCGCCGAGCACGTGGTTCAGGACCGAGTACGCCCAGCGATCCTCGTCGAAGCGCGAGACGCTGCGGATGCCGAGGGCCAGGTGCGCCTGCTCGGTCGGCCGGTGCACGATCACCAGGGGCTCGACCGGCTCGCCGGGGGCGCTGCGGGCCGGGGCCTCGCCGCCGGGGCGCCCGGCGAAGCGCTCCTCGAGGGCCCTCGCCACCTCGTCGTGCGCGCAGTCCCCGGCAACCGAGACGACCATGTTCTTCGGGCGGTAGTGGCGCTCGAAAAACCCACGCACGTCCGCGACGCTGACCCGCCCGACGCTGCGGGCGTCGCCGAGCGCGTCGCGACCCAGCGGGTGCCCCGGGAACAGCGCCCCGAAGCAGTGCTCGACGACGAGGTCGGCCGGCTCGTCGAGATGCATGAGGATCTCGTCCAAGATCACCGTGCGCTCGGCCTCGAGGTCGGCGGGACGGAGTGCGGGGTCCCACATGATCTCGCTCAAGATGTCGAGGCCGAGGGCCAGATGCTCGGAGAGCAGGCGCACGTAGAAGGCCGTGTACTCCTTCGTCGTGTACGCGTTGCAGTCCCCGCCCACCTCGTCGAGTGCCTCTGCGATGTCCGAGGCGCTGCGCCTCGGCGTTCCCTTGAACAAGAGGTGCTCGAGAAAGTGCGACGCCCCGGCGATCTCCTCGGGCTCGTCGCGCGAGCCAGCGCCGACCCAGAAGCCGACCGCCACCGAGCGGACCTCGGCCATTGTCTCGCTGACCAGCCGCAGGCCCGAAGGAAGTGTCTCGGTCGTGATGGGGGGCTCGATCCCCCGAGCGCTCAACGGCGACGTTGGGGCCGACGCCTCCGCCCCTCCCCGCCACCGCCGGCACCGCCACCACCGCCACCGGGCCCGAGGTCGCCCAGCTCGGCAACGAGCTCGGCCTCGAAGGCGTCCTCGAAGGAGGCGAACGACGCGTCACCATTGCCCGGGCCCGGCTCGCTGCGGCGCTCGGGCGCCCGAGACGGTTCGCCGGGCGCCTCGGTCGCGAGCGAGAGCGACACCTTTCCCTGCTGGTCGATGTCGTCCACCCGGACCTCGATCGACTGGCCGAGGGTCAAGACGTCCTCCACCGCGCCGACCCGCTTGCCGCCGGCGAGCGAGGAGAGCTTGGAGATGTGCAGGAGGCCGTCGCGGCCGGGCAGCAGGTTGACGAAGGCACCGAACTTGGTGAGGTTGACGACCTTGCCGTTGTAGACCTCGCCGATCTCGGCCGTCGGCGGGTCCAAGATGAGCGAGATCCGGCGACGGGCCTCGGCGACGGCGTTGCCGTCCTTCGCCCCGATGGTGACCGTCCCGACCATGCCATCGTCGTCGACGGTGATGTCCGCGCCGGTCTCCTGCTGGAGCGTGTTGATGACCTTGCCCTTGGGCCCGATCACCTCACCGATCTTGTCGATCGGGATCTCGATCGAGACGATCTTGGGGGCGCTCGCCGCGACGTCCTCGCGGGGCTCGGCGATCGCGCCGGCCATCACCTTCAAGATGTGCAGCCGTGCCTCGCGGGCCTGCTGGAGCGCCTTGGCCAGCACGTCGGCCGGGAGCCCGTCGATCTTCGTGTCGAGCTGCAGGGCGGTGACGGCGTCGGCCGTCCCGGCCACCTTGAAGTCCATGTCGCCGAACGCATCCTCGGCACCCAGGATGTCGGTCAGCGTGACGTAGTCGTCACCCTCGTGCACGAGCCCCATCGCGATACCGGCGACGGGCGCAGCGATCGGCACCCCGGCCGCCATGAGCGAGAGCGTCGATCCGCACACCGAGGCCATGGACGTGGACCCGTTCGAGGCAAGCACGTCCGAGACGAGGCGAAGGGTGTAGGGGAACTGCTCTTGGGAGGGCACGACCGGCAGGAGCGCCCGCTCGGCGAGCAGGCCGTGGCCGATGTCCCGGCGCCGTGGACCGCGCATCTGTCCGGCCTCTCCCGTCGAGTACGGCGGGAAGTTGTAGTGGTGCAGGTAGCGCTTGGTGTCGTCGGGCGAGATGGTGTCGAGCAACTGGTTCATGCGCGGCATGCCGAGCGTGGTGACGTTCAGCACCTGGGTCTCGCCTCGCTGGAACAGGGCCGAGCCGTGCGCCGTCGGGAGAAGGTCGATCTCGACCGAGAGCGGCCGGATCTCGGTGGTGCTCCGTCCGTCGATGCGCACGCCCTCCTCGATGATCCGCTTGCGGACGAGCTTCTTCGTGAGCGAGCGGATCGCGCCCTTGACCTCGCCCTCGCGGCCCTCGAACTCGGGCCCCACGGTCGCAAGGATCGTGGCCGTGGCGGCGTCAACAGCTGCGTTGCGCTCCGCCTTGGCGCTGTGTGCGTTGGCCTCGGTGAGCAGCGGGGTGCCCACCTCCTCCACCCTCGGCCACACGTCCTCCCCGTAGTCCGAGAAGGTCCGAAACTCGATCGGCTGGATCGGCCCACGCTCGGCGACATAGGCGGCCACCAGCTCGCGCTGGAGGTTGATCGACTCGCGGATCCAGGTCTTGGCGGCCTCGAGGCCGCCGGCCAGGACCTCCTCGTCCACCTTCGGGGCGCCCTCTTCGTAGTAGGACCACGAGGCCTCGGTGCCACCGGCCTCCACCATCATGATGGCGATCTCGGCGTCGGGCGCCTCGGTCAGCGCCCGCCCGGCCACCACGAGCTCGAAGGTCGACTCGTCGCCCTCTTGGTAGGTGGCGTGCGGGATCCAGGTGCCATCGACCGAGAACGCGATGCGCACTGCGCCGATGGGCCCGTCGAAGGGGATCCCCGAGATCATGAGGGCGGCCGAGGCCGCGTTGATGGCAAGCACGTCGTGGGGGTTGACCTGGTCGGCCCCGAAGATCGTCCCGACGACGTGCACGTCGTTGCGGAAGCCCTTCGGGAACGAGGGCCGAAGGGGACGGTCGATGAGTCGACAGGTGAGGATGGCCTGATCGGTCGCACGGCCCTCCCGCCGGAAGAAGGACCCGGGGATCTTGCCGGCTGCATAGGCGCGCTCTTCGATGTCCACGGTGAGCGGGAAGAAGTCGGTCCCCTCCCGCACCGAGCGCGAGGCCACGGCCGTGGCGAGGACGACGGTGTCGCCGATGCGCCCGACGACGGCACCGTCGGCGAGCTGGGCGAGCTTGCCCGCCTCGAAGGAAAGAGTGCGGTCGGTGCCACTGATCGGCGCCGATACGGAGATGGCCTCGGCCATGTCGCTCCTTGTGTTCAGGGGCGTCCGGCCGGTTCCCAGTGGTCGACCACCTCCCGGCTGTGTGTGCCGAGGTGATCGGCGACTGGCAGCCGACCTCCGACGCCCGCCTCTTATGCGACCGCCCGGCCGGCGGCCGGGCGGAAGATCTGACTGTGTTACCGGCGGATGCCGAGCCGTCCGATGAGCTGGCGGTAGCGCTCCACGTCGTTGCGGGCGACGTAGTCGAGCAGCCGGCGCCGGCGGCCGATCAGCTTCATGAGCCCTCGGCGGGTGTGATGGTCCCCCGAGTGCACCTTCAGGTGCTCGGTCAGGTGCGAGATCCGCTCGGTGAGCAGCGCGACCTGGACCTCCGGCGAACCCGTGTCGCTCGGGTGGAGCCGGTGCTCGTTGATGATCGCCTCTTTGTCGGGCATGCGGCGAAACCTACTCAGGTGGTCGAGACGGCGGAGCGGGACGCTCGTCACGTCCCGTGAAGCCGGCGGCGTGCCCTGGTGCACGCTCGGGTGCGGGCCGTCTGCCCGCTCCAAATCGGACATTTTAGCAGGGCCGACACCGAGTGGCGGCTGGCCCGGGCGCTCACCCGCCGAGCACGCGCCGCGCCGCTTCGACGTCCTCGCTCATCTGGGCCTTCAGCTCGTCCAGGTCGTCGAAGGCCCGCTGGGGCCGGATCCAGGCCTCGAAGCTGACCCGGGCGGGCTCGCCGTAGAGGTCGCCGTCGAAGTCCAAGAGATACGCCTCGACGAGCGGCGCGCCGTCGTCCACCTCCTGGAAGGTCGGGGGCTGACCGACCGAGATCGCCGAGGGGTGCTGGGCGGCGCCCCGCCAGGTGAAGCGCCCCGCGTACACCCCCGGGGCGGGCAGCGCGATGTGGCGTGCCACGCCCACGTTGGCGGTCGGAAAGCCGAGCAGCCGGGCGCCCCGCCCGGCGCCGTGCTTCACCGGACCCCGCACCTCGTGGGCCCGGCCGAGCAGCCGGGCCGCCGCTTGCACCTCGCCCTCGGCGATCAGCCGGCGGATCCGGGTGGAGGACACCGGTGGCTCGCCTTGGGCGTCGCTCACGAGCTCGATCGGGCGCACCTCGAAGCCGTTGGAACGGCCCATCTCGCGCAGGAGCGCGACGTCGCCCTTGCGGTCGTGGCCGAAGTGGAAGTCCCGGCCGACGACGACGAGGCGCGCGGCCAACGCCTCGACGAGGATCGTCTGGACGAAGTCCTCGGCCGTCTCGTCGGAACGTGCCCGGTCGAAGGGGATGACGAGCGTGCGGTCGACCCCGCAGTCGGCCAGGAGCTCGAGCTTTTGCTCGAGGTCGGTCAGGGTGCGGGGGGCGGATTCGGGGCGCACCACGGTCGCCGGGTGCCGGTCGAAGGTGACCACGACCGTCTCGAACCCGCCGCCCTCGGCCAGCTGGCGGAGCTCGCCGACCACGCGCCGGTGTCCGAGGTGCACGCCGTCGTACGCGCCGACCGTGACGGCCGCGCCGCTCGCCTTGGGCGTGCACTCCCCCGGTCCGACCACCTCCACCGTCGGCAACCTTAGAGGCCGGGGCGGCGCACCCCCCGCCAGCGGGCTCAGGCGCCCTCGAGCACCACGGCGGCCCGGGCTCGCCGGTCCCCGGACAGCTCGTAGACCGCTCGCAACCCGCCGTCGGGACCCACCACCGCAAATGGCCCGGGTCCGGTCGCCCCGAGGCTCACGGGGTCGATCCCCCGCCCGTGGCGCACGTCTTCGAGCGCCGCGTCCGAGGCGACCAACCGCTCGAGGTCGAGCGCGTCGAGCGGCGCCCGCAGGGCGCTGCGGTCGCCGTCGGCCAGTGCCCGCTCGAGGGCCGTCATGCTTCGGGCGTCCTCCAGGCCGAAGGAGCCCGATCTCGTGCGGCGCAGCCTCCGCAGGTGGGCTCCCCCGCCGAGGGCCGCCCCGAGATCGGCGGCGAGGGAGCGGACGTAGGTGCCCGACGAACAGCGGACCTCGATCGAGAACACCCCTGGTTCGGGACCCTGCGCGACTGCGAAGCGCTCCACCGTGACCCGGCGCACCGGGCGCTCGACCTCGATCCCCTCGCGCGCGAGGCGGTGGAGGCGCCGCCCACCGACCTTGACCGCTGACACCATTGGCACGCGCTGGTCGATCTCCCCGAGGAGCGTGGCGGCGGCCCGGCGCGCGTCCTCGAGCGTGACCCAGCGCATGTCGAAGCGCTCGAGCACCTCGCCCTCGTCGTCGAGCGTGCTGGTCGTCGCACCCAGCACGACCTCGCCCCGATATTCCTTGTCGGCCCCGCTCACGAACCGGAGCAGCCGCGTGGCCCGTCCGATGCCGAGCACGAGCACGCCGGTCGCCCCGGGGTCGAGCGTGCCGGCATGGCCGATCCGTTGCTCCGCCAGCACCTTCCTGCACCGCGCGACGACATCGTGGGAGGTCCAACCGGCCTCCTTGTCGATCACGACGAAGGCGTTCACTCGGAAGGCGATCCCTTCGGGGGGCGCCTGATGCGGCGCAGCAGGTCTTCGATGGCCTCCCCCGATCGCACCGCCGGATCGGCGAGGAAGCTGAGCCGGGGGGTGCGCTTGATCCGCATCTCGCGCCCGACCAGGTGCTGGAGCTGGGCCCGGCGTTCCTCGAGGGCCTCGGCGGCCTCGTCCTCGAGGGTCGAGAGATAGACGGTGGCGTGGCGCAGGTCCGGGGTGGTCTCGACCGAGGTGATGGTGAGCAGGCGCAGCCGCTCGTCAGCGTCGGCCAGTCGCTCGAGCTCGTCAGCCAACACCTCGCGCAGCACCTGATTGACCCGGAGCGAGCGCGCGTAGCGGGCACCGCTGTTGGTCGGAAAGGAGCGTCGTCGATCGGGCATCGCCGCCCTCCTCGCTAGACCCTCGGGATCTCGCGCTCCTCGAAGGTCTCGATGATGTCGCCTTCCTTCAGGTCCTGGAAGTCCGAGAGGCCGATGCCGCACTCGAAGCCGGCCTGGACCTCCCGGGCGTCCTCCTTGAAGCGCTTCAACGAGTTGATGGTGCCGCGCCAGATGATGACGCCCTCGCGCAAGAACCGCACCTTCGAGCCGCGCCGGATGACCCCGTTTTGCACATAGCACCCGGCGATCGATCCCACCCGGGGGATGCGGAAGATCTGGCGGACCTCGGCGTCGCCCGTGACGACCTCCTCGAAGGTCGGAGCGAGCATGCCGAGCATGGCCGCCTCGATGTCCTCGAGCAGCTTGTAGATCACCTCGTAGGTCCGGATCTCGACGTTGGCCTCCTCGGCCATCTCCCGGGCTCGGCGGTCGGGTCGCACGTTGAAGCCGATGATCGTGGCGGTGGAGGCCTTGGCCAGGGTCACGTCGTTCTCGGTGATCCCGCCCACCCCGCGGCGCACGAAGCTGAGCTTCACGTCCTCGCGCTCGAGCTTGCGGAGGCTCTCGGTCGCCGCCTCGAGCGACCCCTGAACGTCGGCCTTCAAGACGATGTTGAGCGTCGCCGTCTCGCCCCGCTGGATCTGCTCGAAGAGGTCCTCCAGGCGGGCGCCGGTCGCCGAGGGTGCCGGCAGGTGGCCCGAGAGCCGGAAGCGCTGGGCCCGGGCCTCGGCCAGGGTCCGGGCGGTCGACAGATCGATGGCGGTCCGGAACTCGTCGCCAGCCTGGGGGGGCTCGGAGAGCCCCAGCACCTGAACCGGCATGGAGGGCGGCGCCTCCTTCACGTGGTCGCCCCGGTCGTCGATGAGCGCCTTCACCTTGCCCCAGGCCGATCCGGCGACGACGGCGTCGCCGACGCGAAGGGTCCCGCGCTGGACGATGACGGTCGCCACCGGACCACGCCCGGTCTCGAGGTTGGCCTCGAGGACGACGCCGCGCGCCCGACCCTCGGGGCTCGCCCGGTACTCCTCGACCTCGGCCATCAAGATGAGGTGCTCGAGCAGGTCGTCGATGCCGGTGCCCTGGAGCGCCGAGACTTCGACGGTGATCGTGTCGCCGCCCCACTGCTCGGGGACGAGGCCACGGTCGGCCACCTGCTGGAGGACCCGCGAGGGATCGGCGTCGGGCCGGTCGATCTTGTTGACTGCGACCAGGATCGGGACGTCGGCCGCCTTTGCGTGGTCGATCGCCTCGACCGTCTGGGGCATGACGCCGTCGTCGGCCGCCACGACGAGCACCACGATGTCGGTCACCCGGGCCCCCCGGGCGCGCATGGCGGTGAAGGCCTCGTGGCCGGGCGTGTCGATGAAGGTGAGCAGATGGTCGTTCCAGTTCACCTGGTAGGCCCCGATGTGCTGGGTGATCCCACCGGCCTCGCCGGCGACCACGTCGGTCTGCCTGATCCGGTCCAAGAGAAGGGTCTTGCCGTGGTCGACGTGGCCCATCACCGTGATCACCGGCGGACGGGGACGAAGGTCTTCCTCCTCCTCCTCGTCCTCCTCCTCGAAGTACCGGGCCAGCAGCTCGGCCTCGGCCTCCTCGCCCGGGTCGACCAGCCGGACGTCCGCGCCGAGCTCGGCCGCGAAGAGCTCGATCATGTCGTCGGAGAGCGACTGGGTGGCGGTCACCATCTCGCCCTGCAAGAGCAAGAAGCGAATGACGTCACCGGCGGAGCGGTTGAGCTTGGGCCCGAGGTCGCGGGCGGTCGATCCCCGTTCGACGATGATCTCGCCCTCGGGCACCGGCGCGCTCGACGGCACGTAGGCGGTCAGCTGCGTCGGCTCGAGCTCCTCGAGGTTCCGACGACGCCGACGTGCCCGGCGCTGGGGCGGTCGACCGCCCCGGCCGGCGAACCCCGGTCGGCCGGTGGTCCCTGCGCCGACCGGGCCTCCCGAACCCGAGCGGCCCCCGAAGCCGCCTGCTGGACGTCCCGAGAAACCGCCCCGGCCCGCGGCGCCACCGCCCGGTGGCCGTCCGCCGGTGCGCGGCGCGTAGCCACCGCCCGGGCGCGGCGAGGAGGACGGAGACGATGGACGCCGCCCGCCCATGCCGGGCGGCGGCGGGATCGGCCGGCCCGAGGGGCCGAGCGGGGGGCGCTTGGGCGGGGGTGGGATCGGCCGGCCCGAGGGTGACAGCGGAGGTCTGACCGGCCGCTGCCGCTGCTCGGGGCGGACTCCTGGGTCGGCGGTCGGCGGGGGTCC
>DAHUZM010000170.1 GCA_027306525.1 Acidimicrobiaceae bacterium | reverse complement strand
CCACCCATTTGGAACGAGGAATGGGAGGCCCGCGTGCGCCCGGCGATCGCCGACCATGGCAAGCACCGCAGCGTCGAGGAGATGGTGCATCAACGCATCGGCGACTATGACTCGTTCCAGGAGTATCTCCATGCCGTGTTCGACCGGGTCGAGGAATGGCTGGCCGGCCTGGACCCCGCCGAGCTCACCCGGGTGGTGATCAGGCGGCCGTTCCCGCCCCAGATCGCCAGCACCTACAGCGCCAGGGTCGCCGATGAAGAGGGCATCACGCTGCTCGACGCCGCCGAATGCTGGATCTACCAGCACGGCTTGCGCCACATGGGCGAGATCGAGCTGGCGCGCGGGCTCGTCGGGCTCGGCGGAATGACCTCGTGACCAAGGGGGTGCGCCTGCGGCCATTCGACCGCAGGCTCGAGCAATACCCCGACGTCGGTGTCCGATACCGCTACTTGCTCGTCGTCGTACTCGCCACCATCGTCCTTTACTACCAGCAATACGTCGGAGGCTCCGTTTCGCCCTCCGTGCTCGCGTCCTTCGAGATGACGTTCCGCTACTACCTCAGCGTCGTCGTCATCTCGAGCGTCGTCGGTGCGCTCTCCTCTTTGCTCGCCGGCCTGGCCGACCGCTGGGGCCGGGCCAACATCGTGGTCTTCGGCCTCCTGACCGCGAGCCTCACCACGGCGTTCGGCATCCCGAACGCGACCAGCCGCACCGAGTACGCGCTGTTCGTCGCGATCGTGGGCTTCATCGAAGGGATGGTCCTCGTCGCCACGCCGGCGCTCGTGCGGGACTTCTCCCCGCAGCTCGGCCGGGGCCGAGCGATGGGCATCTGGACCATGGGTCCGGTCCTCGGGAGCCTCGTCGTGTCCGAGGTCGCCTCCAACACCCTCCCGCACCTCCATGCATGGGAGGACCAGTTCCACATCGCCGGGTTGGCTGGGCTCGGGGTGTTCGTCGTCGCCTTCTTCGGCCTGCGCGAGCTCTCCCCCTCACTGCGTGACCAGCTGATGGTCTCGGTTCGCGAACGGGCACTGGTCGAAGCGCGGGCCCGGGGCTTTAACGTGGAGTCGGCGCTGCGTCGGCCGTGGCGCCAGATGTTCACGTTGAACGTCGTCGTTCCGGCGCTGGGTGTCAGCCTCTTCCTGCTGATCTACTACGCGGCGGTCGGGTTCTTCGTCATCTACTTCACCTCGGTCTACGGCTTCACCCAGTCGCAGGCGAACGGACTCGGAAACTGGTTCTGGGCAGCCGACGCGATCACCGTGGTGGTGGTCGGCGTGATCTCGGACCGCGTCGGCGTGCGCAAACCGTTCATCGTCGGTGGGACGATCGTGGCCATCGCGTTGACCCTCGTGTTCGCGAGCCGCGCCACCCGGCCAGCCACCAGCTATGACACCTTTATCGTGCTCATTTCGATTCTCTCGGCGAGCAGGGGCTTCGCGTACGCGCCGTGGATGGCTGCGTTCACCGAGACCCTCGAGCGGAAGAACCCCGCCCTGGTCGCCACCGGCCTCGCGATCTGGGGTTGGGTGCTTCGGGCCGTCGTGGCCATCGCATTCTTGGTCATCCCCTACGTCGTGACCTCGGTCAGCCCGGTGGTCGACTACGGCCCGAGGCTGCTCGCCATTCAGCGCACCTACAAGGCCGAGGTGGCCACCCTCCAGCAGATCGACCCGGCCACCCGAGCCGCGCTCCATGAGAACCAGCACGACGCGGCGGCGATCGCCACGGCGCTCAAGGAGATCGAGGCGAAGAGCGGCGTGAGCCCGTCGGTCGCCGTGGCCAAGCTCCTCGACCTCCGCAACATCCCGACCGCCGATCGCAACTACCTCGCAGCGCACGCGGACCAGGTGCTCGAGGCCAGGGCGAGCGCGCCTCGTCAGTGGGAGCACTGGTGGTGGGTGTGCGTCGGCGGCCAGGTGGCCTTCCTCCCGACGGCCCTCCTGCTCACCGGTCGCTGGCGCCGCTCCTCGGCCAAGCGCGACCGTGACGAGCGTCAGCGCCTCATCGACGAGCAGCTGGCCAGGCTCGAGCGGGGGAACGCCGAGCTGTCGGGCGCGCTCAGCTCCTGAGGCCCGGTCAATAGTTGCCGGCCAGGTCCCTTCGGCCGGCCTGGCTGGCGAGGGCAGCGTGCCGCAGGATGTTGCGGGCCATCGAGGACTCCTGCTCGGCGGCCCGCTCCTCGTAGATCCGCGCCCGCGCCCCATGGGCCTCGGCCGAGTCGGGGTCCGCGATGACCGCTGCCTCGACCAGGTGGCAGGCCAGAGCGTGGTCGCCGGAGTCGGCCAGTTCGAGGGCCCGGGCAACGACGTTTCCCACGCCGCCGGCCAGGGCCACCCAGGCACGGGCCTGCTCGACTCGGGGGGCCGGGAGGAGGTTGTCCGGCTCGCCGTCGTACCAACCTCCGTAGCGTCGCCAGACATTGCGCACGAGGAACTGCGGGTGGTCGTAGACCGCGCGTAGGTAGGGCTTGTCCCGCAGGTGGCGGGGGACCTCAACCTCGTGGATCGCACGGTCGAGCGTGCAACCCTCGTTCATCAAGGCGAGGGTCTGGTCCTCGATCGAGTCCAGGACCTCGGCGGTGTCGGTCAACGCGACGCGGATGCGATCTGCCCCGAAGATCGGGAGCCCGTGGCCCGAGACCATCACTTCGGCACCCAGGGCCGCCATCGTGCGGAGCGCGACCGCCCAGTCGCTCAGGTAGCGCTGCACCTTCTGGGGATTACCGGCGTTTGGTATGGCGTAGATGAAGAGGTCGCCGGGGTGCAGCAGCCCGAGCTCGGGGACATAGGTCCAGGTCGCATCGTCGGTCTCGCCCCGGCCGTGGTGCAGCTGGATCGTCAGGTCGCCCTGGGAGAGGGTGATTGCCTTCGAGTAGGTGACGTCGGGGCGGCGGTAGTCCGAGGGCCACGAGAAGGTGTCGATCGGCAGCGCGAACTGGCGCTTGTTGATGGCGGTGTTCCAACCCTGGGTGCGCTCGTAGCGATCGAAGTGTGCCGGCATGCCCTCGTGCGCGTACACGACCGGCGGCCTCCAGCCGCGTTCACCCGCCTCGACCTCGAAGCGTCGCGTTCCAAAGACGTGGTCGATGTGGTGGTGCGAGAAGACCGCCACGGCCAGTCGGTCGTCGGGGCGCCAGCGGCGCACGCCGTCGAAGACGATGTCGGCGTCGTAGGGCCCGCCGGTGTCGAGGCACAGCAGGCCGTCGCCGGTGTCCACCGCGGTCACCGAGGCGACGCTCTTGAGGTAGAGCACGCCGTCGAGGATCTCCTCGGCTTCTCGGCCGGCGACCGGGGCGACCGGGTGGTGCTCGAACTGCAGGTCGCCCTCGCCCCGCCAGTGGCGTTCGGCGAGCTCGCGGATGGAGGGGTTCGGCACGGGCGCTCCTCGTGGTCTCGATGGCTCCCTGAAGGTTGCCTCAGGTCGCAACCCGCCGCCATCTGTGCCCAGACCGCAAGATCGGATCCCGGCGGCCGTTCCCCTCAGCGATGGGACGCTTCGGGGGACGGCTCCTCTCGGGAGCCCTTGGGCCGGTGCGACGGCTGGCCGGGCGGCTGTGCGCTTCCCCCGTCCGCCTGGTCGCCGGGGCCTACGGCTCGAGCTGGGGGCAGCGCATGCGCTGGCCGCTCGGCGTCATCGGGCTCGGTGCGCTCGTCGCGGCGATCGTCGGGCCCGTCATGTCCGGCTCGGCGCCCGAGGCGCCCGCCCAGCGGAGCTTCTCGGCCTCGGCGTGGCCCGGCCTGACCCACCGGGCTGGGCCGGCCGCCCCCGCCATCTCGGCGACGCCGAACACCATGGTCCCGGCATGTGCGGGCTCGGGACCGTTCCAGCAGACCGCCGGAGCCCTTGCTCGCCGAACCACGGTGGTCCTCACCGGACTCCTCTCGTCGGTCGCACCGACAATCACCGGGGTGTCGCCCAGCTATGGACCGATCACGGGTGGCACGAAAGTCACGATCAGCGGGTCGGGGTTCACCGGCGCCACCGCCGTCACCTTCGGCGTCGTGCCGGCGCTCGGGTTCACCGTGGTCTCCGACAGCGAGATCACGGTGGACTCGCCACCGGGCGTGGGGACGGTTGACGTCCACGTCCTCGTCCTCCCCACGCTCAGCGGGACCACCGCGGCCGACCAGTACACCTACACGGTGCCGCCACTGCCCAGCCTCCCGGCGCTCCCGGTGCCCGGGCTTCCCGCACCGGCCCTTCCCGGCAGTGGGGGCTCGGGGGGAACGCCGGTCGGCGGTGGGGGTTCGAGCCCGAGCGTCGGTTCGTCGCCGGGGACCGGCGGCACCTCGAGCGGGTCACCACCCGCGTCGCTCCCCAACGCCCCCGCGTCGCTCCCGCCCCCGGCCATGCGCCTGTCGGGTGGTGGGGTCATCCCCAACGACGGGTTCGGGATCAACGGCCAGCTCGGCTGCGACCTGATCGACAGCCGGACCGGCCAGCCGGTGGGTGGCGAGACCGTCGCCCAGCAAAGGGCCGTGCAGCTGGCGCTGTCCTACATCGGCACCCCCTATGTGTGGGGGGGTGAGTCGCCACACGGGTTCGACTGCTCGGGCCTCGTGCAGTTCGTCTATGACGCGGTCGGGATCCAATTGCCGAGGACCGCCCAGGAGCAGTACGACGCCGGCCCGGCGGTCGCGCCGGGCGAGACCGTTGTCCCAGGAGACCTGGTCTTCTTCGGGAGCGGCCCGGCGAGCGTCAGCCATGTCGGGATCTTCGTGGGCAACGGCGTGATGGTGGATGCGCCGCACACCGGAGCCGACGTGCGCCTGGACCAGATCAACGGGTTCGAGCCGATCGTGGGCGTGACCGCTCCGAGTCAATAGGGCTCGAGGTGCTCCTCCCTCTGGAGGAAGGCCTCCAACGACCGGCGGCGCCCGGGTCCCCCCCCGGCGCGGGCCGGAGGGGACGCTGTGCGCTGCCCTCGCGGCTCAGTGCGCGACGGCCTGTTTGCCGTTGGTGGCGTGGTTGGCCGTCGCGAGCCAGTCGTCCCTCGTGTCGGCCATCTCGTCCATGCCGATCGGCCCATCGGGCCGGCCCGCCAGGAATTGGGTGATGACGGGGTCGTCGGTCGCCAGCATCTCCTCTTTGCTCGCGAAGCGGACGAGATGGGAGCGGAACAGGACGCCCAGGTAGTCGGCGACTCGCATGACCGATTCGATGTTGTGCGTGATGATGAAGAAGGTCGCCTGGGACTCGTGCTGCATCGAGACGATGAGCTCGGAGAGGTACGCCACCCGGACCGGGTCGAGGCCCGAGTCCGGCTCGTCGAACAGCACGATCTCGGGATCGAGCACCATTGCCCGGGCGAGACCCGCCCGCTTCTTCATCCCGCCGGAGACCTCGCCGGGGAGCTTCTTCAGGTGGTCGAGGAGGCCGACCATCTCGGCGTTCCGGTAGACGATCTCGGCGATCTGCTTCTCGGAGCGCTTCGTGTGCTCCCTGAGCGGGAAGGCGATGTTGTCGTAGAGGTTGAGAGATCCGAACAGCGCTCCGTCTTGGAAGAGGACGCCGAACTTGCGGCGCACCCGATAGATGTCCTTCTCCTCCATGCCGGTGATCTTCTCGCCGTCGACCCAGATCTCGCCCCGGTCCGGCTTGAGCAGCCCGACGATGTGCTTCAAGAGCACCGACTTTCCCGTCCCCGAGGGTCCGAGGATGGCGGTGATCTTGCACTTGGGGACGTCGAAGGTCACGTCTTCCAAGACGGTGTGCTGGCCGAAGGCCTTGGTCACCCCCCGGAGCGAGATGATCGGTCCTCCGGGATCGATGTGGGGAAAGTCGGCAGGGTCCCGCTGCATACCGTGGGAACGCCCTGGGGCCGGCCGCCTTGCGGTCCGGGGAACTCTCAGTGTCCGCCCAAGCCCGATGTCAGACCCCCGACGGTACCGTTCAGCGACGGCGGGATCGTGACCGGAGGGGTGGAGGGCAGCGGCAGGGCGCTCGTGGCGCCGGCGGCCGCCTGGTTCAGGTCGGCGGTGGCCTGGCTCAGGTTGGAGGTGACGGCGTTCAGGATGCTGGGCACCTCGGAGGCGAGCTGCGGCGGGAGTTGGCTGGCCGCCTGCACGACGCTCTGGGCCCCTGACCCGACGCCGCCGGCCCCTCCCGCAGAGCCCGGGGTGGGTGTCAGGCTCCCGCTGCCCGAGCCAGGGCTGGAGGATCCCGAGCCAGCGGCGGAGGAGATGGGCGGCGGCGTCGAAGGAGTGGTGCCCCGGGACGACCTCTGCGGCACGCTCGCAGAGGTCGTCCCGGTCGCCGAGGAGGCCGCCCCGGCCGGTGCCACCACGCCGGTTGGGGCACTGGGCGCCGGGGCACCGCTCGTGCCCTGGGTGACGGCGACGCCCGCCAGAGCGACCGTGACCACGCCAGCAGCGGCGAGCCCCTTGCCGTTGACCTTCGAGAGGACGTCGGCGATCCGGACGGTGCGCCGCATCGCCCGGTCCAGCATCCGGCGCAGCGCCCCGCCGGCGATCAGGATGCCGCCGAGCACCCGAACGCCGGCGAGCTGGGCGTACTCCCGCTTGAGCGCTTGGCGGGCGCGCCACAGCAACGTCTCGACCGTCGAGATCTCCACGCCCTGGGCGCGGGCGATCTCCTGGTAGGAGAGCCCGGCCTCCTCGCGCAACGCGAGCACGTTGCGGTGGCGGTCCGAGAGACGGGTGAGCGCCTGCGCGGCCAGCTCGCCGTCGAAGGCGGCCATGACCGCCTCCTCGGAACTCAGCGCCATCGTCGTGGCATCCACCCGCGTGGCGCGATGGGGCGGCTGACGATCGAAGTCCTCGACCGTGCCGTAGCGGGCGCGCCGTCGCAGCGCGTCGGTGCACAGGTTCTTCGCGATCACCGTGAGCCACGGGTAGAAGCGCATCTCACCGGAGAAGGTGGGAAGTGCGCGCCATGCGCGGAGGAACGCCTCCTGGGTGACCTCGTCGGCCTCGTCGCGGTCCAAGAGCCGTCGCGTGCAGAAGCGGTGCAGGCGATCGTGGTACTGGGTGTACAGCTCGGCGAACGCCGCTCCGTCACCGTCCTGGCACCGGCGCACGAGCACGCGGTCCCGGTCCAGATCGACATCGCCATCACCTGAGACCGACGGAGAGCGCCGGAGCTTGTTCTCTGCCATCTCTAGGTCCCCCGAAGAGATGCTGCACTTTTGGTGCCATACACGCTACCCCCAGTGCGGTACACGGAAACCGGGGGACGACGCCGTCGCAAAATCCGCCCGCCAGGTTCGAGGCGATCTGCCGTTCCTTTGGGTGTGAGCGGTGGATCGGTGACCGGCCCGACCCCAATCGCCAGGTTCGCAGCCCCGGCGACGATCAGAACCCGCGCGCTGCCGGTCCCCCAAAAGGGTGGCCGCGGTCGATCTCTCCGGGGCTGCATCCCTGATTATCCCGCTATTTGGACTTCGACGCCCGAGCGGATCTCCGAGGTATCTCCCCGGGGAGGCTCTCCCACGCAAGTTCGGGGCTCCTCGGGCGTTCCCGACATACACGGAGTGCTCGAAGGCAGACCAATGGACGGCTTTGAGCGGATCCGCGGGGATGGGAGACCTCAGGCAGTGGGGACGGCCGAGAGGATGATGGAGCACATCGCGCCCAGCGGAAGCGGGCAGGCAGCATGAGCATCTGGAGCCATCCGCTCCGGGGCAACGGGCACGGCCGGGCGTCGCGCCCGGTCAGCCCGGCACCGCCCCGGGCTCGCGTCAAGGCGTCGGAGGCCTGGCCCTTCGACCGCCTCCTCGACCTCGTCCAAGAGACCGGGAACATGTTCGCCATCGGGCTCGACGCTCTGCGCCAGCTCCTGCGCCGAGGACTTCCAGTCTCGGAGTTCTTCGAACAATGCTGGTTCCTGGCCCGGGTGACCACGCTGCCCCTCATCCTCGTCTCGATTCCCTTTGGGATGGTGATCGCGCTCGAGGTCGGTTCGCTCCTCCAGCAGATCGGGGCGCAATCACAGCTCGGTGCTGCGATGGTCCTCGCCGTTGTCCGCGAGCAGGCGCCGGTTGCCACCGCCTTGCTCATCGCCGGTGCCGGAGGTTCGGCCATGTGCGCGGATCTCGGATCCAGGCGAACACGCGACGAGATCGCAGCGATGGAGGTCATGGGCATCAACCCGGTCCACCGGCTCGTGCTGCCACGTCTCGTTGCGGCGACCGTGGTGGCGGTGCTCCTCGACGGCGTGGTCAGCGTCGCAGGGATCGCCGGCGGGCTCTTCTTCGGTGAGCACTCGGTGCACGTCACCCAGAGCAGCTTCTTTGCCAGCTTCGACGAACTGGCCCAGCTCGCCGACCTCGGCATCGCACTCTTCAAGGCCGCCGTGTTCGGCTATTTGGCCGCGATGGTCGCCTGTTACAAGGGCATGTTCGCAAAGGGCGGCCCCAAGGGCGTCGGCGATGCCGTGAACCAGGCCGTCGTCGTGACCTTCGTGCTCGCCTTCTTCGTGAACTTCGTCCTCACGATCTTCTACTTCAACTTCATCCCACAAAAGGCGCTGTGAGATGACGATCACGGCCCGTTCGGTGCAGTCGCAGATTGAGGCCGGGGCACGCTCGACCCTCTCGTCGTTTGATGGGCTCTTCTGGCAGCTGCACTTCTATCAGCGGATCCTCCGCGCGATGCCCAGGGCCTTGCGCTACCGCAAGGAGATCGCTGTCTTGATGGCCGACATCACGATTGGCCCGGGTGCCCTCGTGGTGGGCGGGGGCATGTTCTTCGTGGTCGTTTCGATCGCCTTCTTCACCGGCACCGAGGTCGGGCTGGAGGGCTTCACAGGACTCGCGCAGATCGGTGCACAGGCCTTCACCGGGGTGGTGTCCTCGCTCGCCAACACTCGGGAGATCACCCCCCTGGTCGCCGGCATCGCGCTGGCCGCTCAGGTGGGGGCCGGATTCACGGCTCAGCTCGGTGCCATGCGGATCTCAGAGGAGATCGACGCCCTCGAGGTCATGGGGATCAACAGCGTCGTCTACCTCGTGGCCACGCGGGTGTGGGCCGCGCTGATCACGATGATCCCGCTCTATCTGGCTGCGCTCTTCTCGAGCTACATCGCCACCGAGCTGATCGTCACGAAGTTCTTCGGACTGTCGACGGGCACCTACCAGCACTACTTCCAGCTGTTCTTGCCGCCCATCGACATCTTCTACTCCTTCATGAAGGCGATCGTCTTCGCCATCTTGGTCACCCTCATCCACTGCTTCTATGGCTACAACGTGCGCGGCGGCCCGGCCGAGGTCGGTGTGGCCGTCGGGCGGGCGATCCGGCTGTCGATCATCCTGATCGTGCTCGTCAACCTGCTCATGTCCCTGGTGCTCTTCGGCGGCATCAACGTCACCGCGAAGTTGGTCGGATGA
>DAHUZM010000158.1 GCA_027306525.1 Acidimicrobiaceae bacterium | reverse complement strand
GAACAACACGACGCCGAGGCCGAGATGCGGGCCGAGGGCCAGGGGCAGCACGGCGGCGGGGGCATGGAGGAGATGACCGCCGAGGAGCTCGCCGAACTCCTCTACCAGGCCCTGTTGCGGGGCAGTCAGCAGATGATGCGGGCGGTCGCCCGCTCGGCCGTGACCCGCTACGCAGGCATCGAGAAGGGGCGGCCCGTCGGGGGCACCTACTACCTGTACCGGACCCTTCGGAACCTCGAGCTCGACCAGGTGCTCGACCGGCTCATCGCCCAGGCCAAGGGCGAGCGGGCCGAGGAAGGGGAGCTGAGCGCGCTCGAGGAACGGCTGCTTGGCGACGAGTACCGGGTGCGTGCCGACCAGCAGCGCAAGGCGGTGGAGGACGAGATCCGCCGGCGCCTCGTCGAGGACCGCGGGGCCGAGGCACTGGCCAAGTCGGTGCGCAAGCCGCTGCCCGAAGACCTCGACGTCATGCATGCCACCCGCGACGAGCTCCAGGCGCTCCAGCGGGCCCTGCGACCCCTCTCGCGCAAGCTCGCGGTGCGCCTCGCCCGCCGACGCCGGCACCGTCGCCGCGGCCCGCTCGACTTCCGGGCCACTGTCCGCCGCTCGCTGTCGACCGGCGGGGTCCCCGTCGATCCGCGCTTTCGCCACCCGCGTCCGGCCAAACCCGAGATCGTGGTGATCGCCGACATCTCGGGGTCGGTCGCCTCCTTCGCCCGCTTCACGCTGCACCTCGTCTACGCGATCCAGTCCCAGTTCTCCAAGGTCCGGAGCTTCGTGTTCGTCGACGGCATCGACGAGGTGACGCGGTTCTTCGAGAAGGCCGACGATCCCGCCGACGCGGTGGCCCAGATCAACACCGAGGCCGACGTGGTGTGGGTCGACGGGCACTCGGATTACGGGCACGCGCTCGGCGTCTTCTACGACCGATGGGCGAAGGAGATCACGCAGCGCACGAGCGTCCTCGTTTTGGGCGATGCCCGGAACAACTACCACGCGACCGAGGACTGGGTGCTCGCCGAGCTGCGCAAGAAGGCCCGCCACGTCTACTGGCTCAACCCCGAGCCCCGCGACTATTGGGGCTCGGGAGACTCGGTCATCGCCAGCTACGGCGCGCACTGCGACGCGGTCGTCGAATGCCGGACGCTCCGTCAGCTCGAGAAGTTCGTCGGGGACCTCGACTGAGCGAGGGTCAGTCCTCGGGCAAGTCCCGGAGGAGCTCGGTGATCCGATACGCGAGGTCGAGCGCCTGGCGCGCGTTGAGCCTTGGGTCACAGGTGGTCGTGTAGCGCTGGTCGAGGTCCCCCTCGGAGATCTCCTCGGCGCCGCCCAGGCACTCGGTCACATCGTCGCCCGTCAGCTCGACGTGCACGCCGCCGGGCCACGTGCCCTTTTGGCGGTGCACCTTGAAGAAGCCACGCAGCTCGGTCCAGATGTCCTCGAAGCGCCGCGTCTTGCGCCCGCTCGAGCTGTTGAAGGTGTTGCCGTGCATCGGATCGCAGGCCCACACGACCGGGTGGCCAGCCTGAGCCACCGCATCGATCAGCGGTGGGAGCAGGGACTCGACCCGTGCGGCCCCGAGCCGGGTGATGAGGGTCAGGCGGCCGGGCACCCGGTCGGGGTCGAGGATCTCGCAGATTCCGAGCACCTCGTCGATCGTCGTGCCCGGGCCGATCTTGGCACCCACCGGGTTGAGGATGCCCGAGAGGAAGTGAAGGTGCGCGCCGTCGAGGCGCCGTGTCCGTTCGCCGACCCAGAGCATGTGCGCCGAACCGTCCACCCAGTTCCCACTGAGCGAGTCCCGCCGGGTCAGTGCCTCTTCGTAGGGGAGGATGAGCGCCTCGTGGCTGGTCCAGAAATCGACCTGGTGCAACCCCGCCTCGGCCCCAAGGTCGATGCCGCACGCGGCCATGAAGCGCAGCGCCCGGTCGATCTCGCCCGCGATGCGCTCGTAGCGCCGACCCTCGAGCGAGCTCGCGACGAATTGCTGGTTCCAGGCGTGGACCTGGGTCAGATCCGCGAAGCCGCCCGTGGTGAAGGCGCGCAGCAGGTTGAGCGTCGACGCAGACTGGTGGTACGCGGTGACGAGGCGCTCGGGGTTGGGCCGACGGGCATCTGGGTCGAAGGCATCGTCGTTCACCATGTGGCCCCGGAAGACCTCGAGCTCGGTCTCGCCCACGGTCTCGGTGGCGGCCGAACGGGGCTTGGCGAACTGCCCGGCGATCCGGCCGACCTTGACGACCGGCACGCCCGCTGCGTAGGTGAGCACGGCGGCCATCTGCAGAATGACCTTCAACTTGTCGCGGATCTGGTCGGCCGAGAACTCGTCGAAGGACTCGGCGCAGTCGCCCGCCTGGAGCAGGAACGCTCGCCCCTGGGCGACCTCGCCCAGCTGGGCCCGGAGGTTGCGGGCCTCACCGGCGAAGACGAGCGGGGGCAGCGCGCTCAGCTGGGCCTCGACGCGCTTGCGGGCCTCTTCGTCGGGCCACGCCGGCTGCTGGTCGGCCGGATGCTCGCGCCATGCGCCCGGGTGCCAGGCCCCGCCGATCTCGCTCGCCGCCGTCGTCATCCCCCAAGCGTACGGCCACCGTGCGCCCCCCTGTCCCCATCGGCACCCTGCGCACCTGCGCCCGTAGGCTCTCGCAGCGTGCCCGGAACCCGCGCCGAGCGTCTCGGCCTCCTCGGTGGCACCTTCGATCCGCCCCATATCGGCCATGTCGAGGCGGCGAGGGCCGCCCGCCAGCATCTGCACCTCGACCGGGTGCTCTTCGTCGTGGCCAACGACCCCTGGCAGAAGAGCACGCTGCGCGAGATCAGCCCGGCGCCAGACCGCCTCGCCCTGGTGGTGGCGGCGGTCGAGGGGGTGGAGGGCACCGAGGTATGCCGTTTGGAGCTGGACCGGGGCGGCCCGAGCTACACCATCGAGACGGTGGAGGCGCTTGCGGCCGAGGCCGCCGCGGCCGGGCGAGTCCCCCCCGAGCAGTTCCTGATCGTGGGGGCCGACGTCCTCGACACCCTGTGGAGCTGGCACCGCGCCGAGGACCTGGCTCCGCTCGTCACCCTGGCGGTCGTGGCTCGGCCCGGGGTGCGAGCCGAGAGCCCCGAAGGACCCTGGCGAGTGTCGGCCGTGCCCGGGACCAGCGTCGACGTCTCGAGCTCCGAGGTGCGCGACCGGGTCGCTCGGGGCCTTTCGATCGAGGGTCTCGTGCCCGCTGCGGTAGAACGTTGCATTCGCCGCCGCGCTCTGTACGCTGTGCGCAGATGACTCTCGCCGGAACGAGGACGGCCCCCTCACACCGTCGCCAGGGCCGGCCCCGGGGGCGCTCGTCGGAGCCCGTGGTGGTGGCCCGGGCCACCGTGTCCGCCTACAGCCCGCCGATCGGGGTGGTCGCAGAACCCCCGGTCTCCTCGGAGCCCGGGGCCCCCTCGGCACCCGAGGACCGTGAGCCGGCGAGCCCGGCACCCGAGGACCGTGAGCCGCCGAGCCCGGCGCGTCGCAGTGCCCTGCACGTCGCCCGCCGCCAGCGACGGCGCGACGCGCTGGTCGGCCTGAGCGTGCTCGCTGCTGCGCTCGGGACCACCGTCGCCGTCTTGGACACGTTTCATTGACGATCGCCGCTCGACATGTTCGGGGTGCGCTCGTCGGATCGCACCGCTACACCCGAACCAACCGAGGAGGCGAATGAGCCCAGCGCCAGGCAACCCCGTCCCGACTCTGGAGGCACCCCCAGTTCCCGCCAGCGCGCTCGTCGCGGCCCGTGCCGCCGACGACAAGCTCGGAGAGGAGACCGTCGTGCTCGCGATGGGGGAGCTGCTCGGCGTGGTCGACGCCTTCGTGGTCACCTCCGGGCGCAACGACCGCCAGGTGCGAGCGCTCGTCGAAGAGGTCGAGCGCAAGGTGAAGGACCACGACGGCGTTGCCCCGATCGCGATCGAGGGCCTGGCCGACGCGACCTGGGTGCTCATGGACTACGGCGACTTCGTGGTCCACGTCTTCGAGGAGCACACGAGGGGTTACTACGACCTGGAGCACCTCTGGTCGGCGGCGCCAAGGATCTCCTGGCAGGAAGGGCCGCGCCGCAGCGGCGCGGCCAGCGCAAACTAAACGGCCGCCCGGCGGGGTCTCAGCCGACCGGCATGCAGGAGGCCGAGGTGAACTGGTAGTCGGCCGGCGTGACGGGGCGGGCGACGGTCGTATTGTTGAGCACCGGTACCTGCAGGGGATTGCCGTCCACCTCGAAACTGATCAAGAGGTGCGGCACCGCCTGGGGCAGGTTGCAGGCGATCGTGAACACGACCTGTTCGACGGCCAACAGCTCGTCGAGCCCGCTGCTCTCCTGGAAGCTGTTGGAAAGGTCGACGGTGATTGGCTCGCTCTGCACGCTCGCCTGCCCCACGGCAGCGTTGGGGGTCACCCCGTTCAGACGGGTGGCGATCGGGATGGCGGTGAAGTACGCGGCCGGTGGTCCCTCGAGAAGGACGTTCAGCGCGTTCGCGAGCCGGTTGGCCTGCTCGGGCGCGTAGCGGACGAGGGCCGCAGTCGCGTTGGAGCTCGTCAGCCAGACGACCGTGAAGGGGAGATCCGACAATGCCGCCGGGGCCGTCGTCGTGGTCGGGGCGAGCTGGGGCACGTCGTTCTGCCCGAGCGCCCGGGGCGAGCCCGAGGTGGGGACCCCGCATGCGCACCCGGCGAGCGCCAGGACGACGAGCGCCACGGCGAGCCGGCGCCGGGGTGGCCTCATTCGGGCTCCTCGTCGTCGAAGACCGGGAGCTCGATGGTGAACCGGGCCCCGCCACCGGGCGCATCCTCGATCCCGACGAGCCCGCCCAGGAGGCGTACGTGCTCGCTCACGAGGGCGAGCCCGAGGCCCGTCCCGGTGCTGGCACCGCGGCGTCCCGAGGCCTGGCCCCGGTAGAACCGGTCGAAGATCCGCCGCCGCTCGGCGAGCGGCACGCCAGGTCCCTCGTCTTCGACAGCGATCACCATGGTCGGTCGGCCGTGACGCATCGGTCCGTTCTCCGCCGCGACGCGGGTTGCACCCCCCCCATAGAGGGCCGCGTTCTCCAACAGATTGGCCATGATCCGCTCGAAGCGGCGCTTGTCGACGTTCAAGATCACGTTGTCGAGCAGTGGGTCGATCCATACCTCAGGCGGCGCGATGCCCTCGGGGAGCGCCCGCGCGCTCGCGTGCACGGACTGGCGCACGAGCTCGCCCGCGTCGACCGGCTCGAGGGAGACGTCGAGGGCCCCGGTGTCAGAGCGCGAGATCTCGAGCAGCTCGGCGACCATGCGCTCGAACCGGCGAAGGTCCGCGCCCAGCAGTTCAAGGGCGCGCTGGGCCCTCGGGGTGAACTCGTGGGAGTGGGCCTCGAGGACATTGAGCGTGTTGGCGAGCGTGGTGAGCGGTGAGCGGAGCTCATGGCTGACGTCGGACGCGAATCGGGCGTCGCGCTCGATGCGCTCCTGGAGCTGGTCGACCATCGTGTTGAACGACTGGGTCAAGCCCGCGAGGTCCGGGTCCTCGGTGGTGGCCCGGAGTCGGGTGTCGAGGTCCCCGCGCGCGATGGCCACCGCGGCGCGCGAGACCGCCGACAGCGGCCGGAGGGACCGCCCACTTGCGATCCGCCCGACGACCCCGCCGAGCAGCGTCGTCACGAGTCCGCCGAGGACGAGTGCGAGCGCGAGGACGTGCAGCGTGTGGTCGAGATCGCCCAGGTCGTAGATGGCGAAGTACTGGGCGTTGCGCAGGGCGGGGATCGGGATGCCGACCACCACCTGAGGGGACCCATTCAAGACGATGGTCTGGGTCGCCGGGGTCCCCGAGAGGACGAGCGACTGCAGGGCGTCGGGCACATCGCTCAAGGAGACGGCGAAGCTGGAGCCAGACGCCGTTCCCCGGTAGACGAGGATCGAATTCGCGCCCGAGGTGCTGTTGGCGTGGTTGAGCAACGTCGGGACGAAGGCGCCGGGCTGAGCCTTGAGCGCGTTCTCGACCGTGCCCGCAGCGCTCACCGACTCGCTGATGGCCGAGTTGATCTGGTCGCCGACCAAGAAGTGCGAGGTGCTGTAGAACGCCAACCCCCCCATGAGGAGGGAGAGCAAGAGCGCGCCGAAGGCAAACAGGCCGGTGACCCTGGCGCGCAGTCCGAGGCGCTCCCAGACCTCCAGTGGGCCGCGCAGGGCTCGGCGCAACCGGCGGAAGCGAGCGGGCGGCGCCGAGGTGGCCGCCACGTCGCCCACCTCAGGGGACCAGCTTGTAGCCCATCCCGCGCACGGTGAGGATGTGGCGAGGAAGCGCCGGGTCGGGCTCCACCTTCGTGCGCAACCGGCGGATGTGCACGTCGACCAGGCGACCGTCGCCGAAGTAGTCGTATCCCCACACCCGGTCGAGCAGCTGCTCGCGGGTGAGGACCTTGTTCGGATTCGTGGCGAGCTCGCAGAGCAAGCGGAACTCCGTGCGCGTGCAGTGGACGTCCTCGCCGTCGTGGTGGCGGAGCACGCCCTGCTCGGGGATGAGCTCGAGGTCGCCGAAGCTCAGGATCCGGGGCTCCTCCTCGGCGGGGCGGGCCCGGCGCAGGAGCGCCCGGATGCGGGCGCCAAGCTCCTTCGCCACGAAGGGCTTGGTGACATAGTCGTCGGCTCCGGCCTCGAGGCCGGCCACCACGTCGTGGGTGTCGGTGCGGGCCGTCACCATGATGATCGGCACCGCGCTCTGTCGTCGTAGCGCCCGGCAGCACTCGAAGCCGTCCATGCCCGGCAGCATGAGGTCGATCAGGGTGACGTCGGGCGCCTGGGCGGCGAAGTGGTCGAGCGCCTCCTCACCCGAGCCCACGTCATCGACCTCGTAGCCCTCTTCTTCGAGGGCGAGGCGCATGGAGGAGCGGATGCGCTCGTCATCCTCGACCACCAGGATTCGGCTGCTCATTGATCGTCTCGCCTCTCGGCCTGGTCGCCCTCGGACGGATGACGACGCCCGAAGACCGCATCATGCCATAGCGCCTCGGCTCAAAAGCCCCAACTCGCCTGCCGAGCTGCGCGCGACCGGGGCCGGCCATGATCCGTACCGGCGGGTTGCGTGCGGCATAGCGTTGCCGGACATGTCGGGCGCAGTGCCTCGTCGGAGCGTCGACGCCCAGCCACCGTCGGCTGGCTGGCACTTCGAGGACTTCGCGCGGGCTCTGGGTGGCCGCTCGGTGGCGACGCAGCGGGCCTACCGGTCCGATCTCTGCTCCTTTGCCGAGTGGGCATCGCGCGGCGGGCTCGATGGCCCCGAGCGGGTGCAGCGGATCCTGCTCCGCCGCTACCTCGCGTACCTCTCGACCCGTCGCTACGCCCGGGCGTCGGTGGCCCGCAAGGCGGCGGCGCTTCGCGCCTACTTCTCGTGGTGCCGGCGCCGTGGGCTGATCGACGCCGACCCGGCGCGTGGGCTCTCGGCACCGCGCTCGAGCGGGCGTCTTCCGCGGGTGCTCTCTCACGCCGAGCTCGACACCCTGCTCGATCCAAAGACCAAGGGTGCCGTCGGCGATGACCCGGGGGCGGCTGCGCTCGAGCTGCGGGACACCGCCGTTTTGGAGCTCCTCTATGCGGCCGGGCTGCGGGTGGCCGAGCTGTGCGGGCTCGAGCGATCGGGTCTCGACCTCGGAGCCCGCATCGTGACGGTTACCGGCAAGGGGGACAAGGAGCGCCAGATCCCGATCCACGACGCAGCGGCGGCGTCGCTCGGGGCATGGCTCGAGCGCGGGCGTGCGCAACTGGCCAGGCCGCAGAGCCCCCCCGGAGCGGTCTTCTTGAATCGGGTCGGCAACCGGCTCGGGCCCCGAGACGTGCGGCGGATCCTCGACCGCCGCTCGCCGGTGCCGACCCATCCACACGCCCTGCGCCATAGCTTCGCCACCCACCTCCTCGACGGCGGGGCGGACCTTCGGGTCGTCCAAGAGCTCCTCGGGCACTCGAGTCTCCAAACGACCCAGGTGTACACGCATGTGAGCAAGGAGCGGCTGGTCTCGGTGTACAAGGGAACCCACCCGAGGGCCTGAGCGAGCCTCGCGACCACGGGCTGAGGCCCGGGGTCCGGTGCCCGGGCCTCAGCCAGGCGTCCGGCGGTCGGCCCGTTCGTCGGCCGGCTGGCCTGCGAGTACACTCTTTGCTGCTCGCTCAGGCGGGCGCCAACCCTTTCCATCACGCACCCAAGCGCGTTCATCGGTCGCCTCCTGCGGGGGTGCTGCGCTCGGGGAGGACCAACCGACTGGAGGACAACGAGATGGCCGTCGTCACGATGCGCCAGATGCTCGAGGCCGGAGTGCACTTCGGGCATCAGACCCGCCGCTGGAACCCCAAGATGCGCAGGTACATCCTGGGCGAGCGCAACGGGATCTATCTGATCGACCTGCACAAGACCCTCGACGGGGTGGAGTCGGCGTACTCCTACATCCGCGACCTGGTGGCGGGCGGCGGCAAGGTGCTCTTCGTCGGCACGAAGAAGCAGACCCAAGGACCGGTGGCCGAGTACGCCAAGGCGTGCGGGATGCCATACGTCAACCAACGCTGGTTGGGCGGCATGCTGACCAACTTCGCCACGGTGAGCTCGCGCGTGAAGCGCATGCAGGAGCTCGAGGCGATGCAGGCGGCCGGCGACTTCGACGGCATGCCCAAGCGGGAGGCGCTTCGCCACGTCCGGGAGCTCGAAAAGCTGAAGCGCAACCTCGGCGGGATCAGCGGGCTGGATCGCCTCCCCGACGCAATCTTCGTCATCGATACGAAGAAGGAGCACATCGCGGTCACCGAGGCGAACAAGCTGCGCCTTCCGGTAGTGGCGGTGGTCGACACCAACTGTGATCCCGACGTGATCACCTATGTGATCCCCGGCAACGACGACGCCATCCGCTCGGGTGCGCTCATGTGCCGGATCGTGGCCGAAGCGGTTCGAGAGGGCCGCTATATGGCGCACAACCGGCCGGCACCCAAGACCACCGAGGACGGCGCGGCCGGCGGTTCGACGACCCAGGCCGTGCCCGAGACTCCGGCCGTGCCCGAGACTCCGGCCGTGCCCGAGACCCCGGCGCCGACGGCCGCCGCCCCCGTCGAGGAGGCCGAGCCGGTTCCGGCGGCGGAGGGAGAAACCGAGACAGAGACGACCGCCGTCGCCGCCCCCGGCGAGGGCTCGGAGGTGTAGAGGTGGCCAAGTTCACGGCCAAGGACGTACAACGGCTGCGCCAGGAGACCGGCGCCGGGATGATGGACGCAAAGCGCGCCCTCGAGGCGACGGATGGCGACATGGATGCCGCCGCCCAATGGCTACGCGAGCACGGGCTTGCGCAGATGGCCAAAAGGGAGGACCGCGAGGCGAGCGAAGGGGCGGTCGCCGTCGTCAAGGACAACAACGTCGCCGCGATCGTCGAACTGCGCTGCGAGACCGATTTCGTGGCCAAGGCGGCGGAATTCGTCGCGGTCGCTGACGACCTCGCGGCGCTGGTGGCGGCCGAGGGCGAGGATGCGATCGCGTCACGCACCGCAGAGGTGGAGCACCTGGCGACGACGCTCAAGGAGAACATCTCGGTCGGCCGGGTGTTCCGGCTCGAAGCCAAGGAAGACGAGGTCGTCGACACCTATCTGCACCAGCAGTCGGGGCGCGGCGTGAATGCTGTGGCCGTCGTCTTGAAGGGTGGCGATACCCAACTCGCCCACGAGGTGGCGCTCACCGCGGCCTTCTCGCGACCCGCCTACGTGCGCCGGGAGGACGTGCCTCAAGAGGACGTCGATCAGGAGCGCCAGACGCTCGAAGCGCTCTCGCGCAACGAGGGCAAGCCCGAGGCCGCACTCGAGAAGATCGTCGAGGGCCGCATGAACGGCTGGTTCAAGGAGCGGGTGCTCCTCGAGCAGCCCTCGGCACACGACGACAAGAAGACCGTGCGCGCCATGCTGGGTTCGGCCGACATTGTCGCGTTCGCCCAGGTGGTCATCGGTCCCTAGTGCTCCAGAGCCCGGCGGGGAGCGCCACATGAGCGAACACCGACGCGTCGTGCTCAAGATGTCGGGCGAGGCGCTGGCGTCAGCGTCCTCCGACGAGGTGCTTGATGCGGGCATCGTCGAACGCTTCGCCCGCGAGATTGCCGAGGCGCGCACCGAACTCGATCTCGAACTTGCCGTGATGGTGGGCGGAGGCAACATCTGGCGCGGCACCGTCGGCGCAGGCGTCGGCATGGATCGCGCGACATCGGACACCATGGGCATGCTCGGAACCGTCATCAATGCGTTGGCGCTCCAAGACGCGCTCGAGCAGCACGGTCAGGACACGAGGGTGCTCACAGCGATCTCGATGGCCGAGGTCGCCGAGCCCTACATCAGGCGCCGCGCGATCCGGCATCTGGAGAAGGACCGCGTGGTCCTCTTCGCAGCGGGCATGGGCAATCCCTACTTCACGACGGACACCTCCGCCGCGCTGCGCGCGGCGGAGATCGAGGCCGACGTCCTCTACAAGGGCACCCACGGCGGCGTGGACGGGGTCTACAGCGCGGATCCCCGCCACGACCCCAAGGCCACCCGCTTCGACGAGATCTCCTTTCGCGACGTGGTCTCCAAGGACCTGCGCGTGATGGACCTCACAGCCATCACCTTCTGCATGGACAACGGGCTGCCCATCCGGGTATTCGACCTGATGCCCGAGGGGAATCTGCGTCGGGCGCTCAGTGGCGAGCTGATCGGTACGCTGGTCCGATGACCGAGGAACTCGGCCAAGTGGTCCTCGAGGAGTGCCGGGACAAGATGGCCAAGGCGGTCGGCCATGTCCAGGCGGAGTTCGAGACGGTGCGTACCGGCCGGGCCAACCCGGCGCTCGTCGAGCGCATCACCGTCGATTACTACGGGACCGCCACGCCGCTGCGTCAGCTGGCGGGCTTCAGCGTCCCCGACGCGATGCTGCTCGTGATCACCCCCTACGACAAGGGGTCGCTCGGGGCGATCGAAAAGGCGATCTCGACCTCGGACCTCGGCATCAATCCGGCGAACGATGGCACGGTCATCCGGCTCGCCTTTCCGCCGCTCACCGAGGAGCGCCGACGTGAGCTCGTGAAGGTGGTGCGCCACAAGGCGGAGGAGGGGCGGGTGGCCCTCCGCAATCTTCGGCGCACGGCCCGCCACGAACTCGAGGCGCTCGAAAAGGACGGTTCGCTCACGGCCGACGAGCTCGAGCGCATCGAGAAGGAATTGGAGAAGCTGACCCACGCGCAGGTGGAGTCGGTCGACGAGCTGCTCAGGCATAAAGAGCATCAGCTCTTGGAGGTCTGAGGGGGGCCGCGATGGCAAGAGAAGACGAGCGAGAGGGCCTGGAGCACACCGGGTACCGCAGCGGACGCGTCCGGATCGTGGGCGCAGAACCCGCGGGCCGCTCCGCCGCGAGGCATGCCGAGGGCGAGGAAGCGCCGCCCGGCTGGGGAGAGCCCAGCTGGCGGCACGAGGACGAGGGGGGCGAGGAGCCGGCGGCGCCCGCCGAGTCTGTCGTGCCCCCGCTCCCGCACTGGACCGAGCCGGCGACCGGCGAGGTGCCGGCGATCCTGTCGTGGGACACCGAGAGCCGCGACGCGGATCCCTTCGCCTCGCTGCCCGGACCGACCTGGCGGGAGGAGGGTTCGGACTGGGAGGCCCACGACGAGGACTTCGAGCCCTCGATGCTCGCCGGTGACCGCACCGGGCAGGGCTCGCTCGACAGCGGCCCCTCGGACCGCCAACCCTGGGTGTTCGACCTGCCGGGCTCGGCCCCGACGAACCGGATCTTCGGCGACGCCGAGGAGTGGGAGGACGAGGACAGCGCCTGGGACGACCTCGCCGCTGGCTCGCCCAAGCCCTCGTGGGCGAACGAGCAGGACGAGGGTCCGATCACCGAAGTGACGCCGGTTGTGAGCGGCGTTGCGGATCAGCTCGACACCGTCGAGGGCGAGCCGCTTGGGGCGTCGTCCCTCGGCACCTCGCCGAGCCTCGATGACGACTCGCTCATCGACGATCTCGACGCCGCTTTCGAGGAGCCGCCCTCGCGCTTTCGCTCGATGCGTTCCGACCAGCGGGTCGCCCAGGCGCCCGAGCACCGCGAGCGGCGCGGGTCGGCCGGTCGTCGGCCGGCGCCCGCCGATCGCCTGCAACCACCGGGCGGCCCCGAGCCCGACGAGGCGGCGCCGCGCAACGTCGCCATGGCGATCGTCTCGGGCGTGGTCCTGGGCGCGATCGCCCTCATCTGCTTCAAGGTCGGACCGGTCGCATCGGTCGCGCTCGTCACCGTCGTGGTCACGATGGCAGTCGCCGAGGCCTACGCCGCCTTCCGCCAGGGCGGGTACCACCCGGTCACGCTGCTCGGCCTCGTCGGTGCCGTCTCGCTCATGGTGGCGGCCTACAACCGGGGTGAGGCCGCCCTCCCGCTCGTCTTCGTCCTGCTTGTGGCGTTCTGCTTCGTCTGGCACCTGGCCGGGGTCGAGCACACCGACGCGGTGCGCTCCATCGGGACGACGTTGTTCGTCTTCGGCTGGGTCGCGGTCTTCGGATCCTTCGCCGCGCTCTTGGTGTCGCCGACCATGTTCCCCGACCGCCACGGGATCGCCTTCTTGCTCGGCGGGGTCATCGCGGTCGTCGCCTACGACGTGGGCGCCCTCACCTTCGGCGCTTGGCTCGGGCGGCACCCCTTGGCCTCGGTGAGCCCGAACAAGACCTGGGAGGGGTTCGTCGGCGGCCTGCTGACCTCGGTGATCATCACGACGGTGATCGTCCACATGATCCACCCCTGGACCGTGGGGAAGGCGGCGGCGCTCGGCGTCGTGGTGTCGATCGTGGCGACCCTGGGCGACCTGTTCGAGTCGACCGTGAAGCGCCATCTCGGACGCAAGGACATGGGCCGGCTGATGCCCGGCCACGGCGGCCTGCTCGACCGGATCGACGGTTTGCTCTTTGCCCTGCCGGCGACCTTCTACCTGGTCATGGCCTTCCACCTGGGGTGACCGACGCGCCGGTGACCCCAGGGGGGACACCGACGCTGGCATGCTGGCGTCCATGACCACATCGGCCCGCGCCGGCGCGTCGCGGCGAGCGACGGTCAGCCTCGTCGGTTCGACGGGCTCGATCGGCACCCAGGCCCTCGACGTCGTCCGTGCGAGCGGTGGCCGCTTCGAGGTCGTCGCCCTGGCCGCGCAGAGCTCCGTCGACCTGCTTGGAGAACAGGCCCGCGAGCTGCGGCCGCCGCTCGTCGCGATCGGCGACCCCGACCTTGCCCAGAAGCTCGCCGAGCTCGTCGCACCCGGAACCGAGGTGCTGGCCGGCCCCGAGGGCCTGGTCGCCGCCGCCGCCGCCGCCGACGTCGTCGTGAACGGCGTGGTGGGCTTCGCCGGGCTCCCGGTCACGCTTGCCGCCCTCGAGTCGGGCCGGCGCCTCGCGCTCGCGAACAAAGAATCGCTGATCGCTGGCGCACCCATCGTCCAACTCGCCCGGGCCACCCCGGGGGCCGAGATCGTCCCGGTCGACTCCGAGCACTGCGCGCTGCATCAGTGCCTGCACTCGGTCGCACGCCAAGAGGACGTGGCCCGCCTGCTTGTCACGGCGTCGGGCGGCCCCTTCCGGGGCCGGACGCGACGACAGCTCGAGGACGTGACCCGGGCCGATGCCCTGGCCCACCCCACCTGGAAGATGGGACCGAAGATCACCATCGACTCTTCCACGCTCATGAACAAGGGCCTCGAGGTGATCGAGGCCCACGAACTGTTCGGGATCGACTACGACCGCATCGACATCGTGGTGCACCCCCAGTCGATCGTGCACTCCATGGTGGAGCTGCGCGACGGCACGACCCTCGCCCAGCTCTCCGAGCCCGACATGCGCCTGCC
>DAHUZM010000156.1 GCA_027306525.1 Acidimicrobiaceae bacterium | reverse complement strand
GACGTCCAGGCGGTGTCGAGATAGATCGAGTCCAGCGTGCAACATGGTGGTGTGGCCTCCCTTGGTGATGGGGTTTCCGGTGACAACCACAAGCTGTCACCGGGGGAGGCCCCTCTTCATGCCATTCGAATACGAGTGCCTGCGGCCCACCAATGGCAATCCAGCGTTCCTGGAGGGCGTGCCCTGCGGACCGCAACTGACCTGCGCTGCTGGAAACGTGCGAGGTTGTCTGAACCGAACGGTCCGGTCGGCTTCGGGGCGTGAACTGCGGTGGGATCGGCGCTCCGGCGATCCTCTCCGCTCGGACTTCTAGCGCGACCCGACCCGCCGGGTGCCGACGCGCCACGTCGGATGCGGCAGGCTTTGCTGGTGGACGTTCGGGATCGAGAGCCGGGGGATCTGGCATTCATCGAGCGCGTCCTCGTTGCTCGATGGACGTCCACCATGATCGTCAGCAACGGAAGGACCCACGACGCGGCTTCGCTGCCAGCGCTGATCGCCGAGTCCAACGGATCGCCGGTAGGGCTGCTCACGTACACATTCCGATCGGACGGTCTCGAGGTGATCTCGCTTGACGCACTGCGGGAGGGCCTCGGAGCTGGATCGGCCCTCCTGGAACGGGCTACAGCGATCGCCACGGCACTGGGGTGTCGGAGGATCTGGCTCGTCACGAGCAACGACAACCTCGATGCGCTCGGCTTCTATCAACGCCGGGGCTTCACGCTTAGCGCGCTGCGCCCAGGTGCCGTCGACGTCGCACGTCGCACGAAGCCTGGCATCCCGACGGATACAGGCGGCATCGCGGTGCGTGACGAGATTGAGCTCCAACGTGTTCTGACTCGCAGCGGGAGACCCAGGGTCTGGCTCCAGCCCGTGACCGAACGCGAGAGGGGGCTCCTCGGCAACCTCTTGCAGCTGTACATTCACGAATTCTCATCCTGGCGACCGATCGAGCTGAACGCGGATGGCCGGTTCGCTTATCGATACTTTGATGCGTACTTCACCGAGCCAGGCCGACACGCGTGGATCATCCGGAACGGCGAGGCGATTGCCGGCTTCGCGATGGTGCGCGAGCGTGAAGATGGCCGCCGTGACGTCTCGGAGTTCTTCGTCGTCGGGGGCCATCGTCGCTGCGGTGTGGGCCGCGCGGCGGCGAGTCTCATGTTCGACGAGTTGCCCGGTGCCTGGGAGGTACGCCACGACCTCGACAACGACGAGGCAACAACGTTCTGGCCGAGCGTGATCGGGGCCACAGCTCTCGGTGAAGTCGAACGATCCGTCGTCGGAGCACCAGAGGCCGACGTGGAGCACGCTCGGTATCGGTTCTCCACGACATAGCGCACCAAAGTGGACCGCTGAGCCTACGATTGCAGTGGACGTCGACGACCCGGGTGGTCGCGTGCCGATCCATCTCCCGGGCGTGGCCAGCGGGGCGTGCATTTCGTAGTGTCCGTCGCCGTGGCCGACTACTACGACTACTCGACCCGACCCGACCTGCTCGCTGGCGGCGTGACGATGGTGCCGATCGAGACGCCCAAGGGCACGTACAAGGTGTGGACGAAGCGGGTGGGCAACAACCCCGACGTGAAGCTCCTCCTCCTCCACGGTGGCCCCGGGTGCACGCACGAGGAGTTCGAGGGATTCGACAGCTACCTGCCCGGTGCGGGCATCGAGTACTACTACTACGACCAGCTGGGCTCGTTCTACAGCGATCAGCCGGATGACCCGGATCTGTGGGACCTCGAACGGTTCGTCGATGAGCTCGAGCAGGTGCGCACCGGGCTTGGGCTCGAGGACTTCTATCTCCTCGGGCACTCCTGGGGCGGCCTTCTCGCTATCGAATATGCACTCGCACACCAAGAACACCTGAGAGGTCTTGTGATCGCCAACATGATGGCGAGCACGCCCGAGTACAACCGCTATGCCGAGGAGGTGCTGCTCCCGGCAATGAACCAGGAGGCGTTGGCAGAGGTCCGGCACCTCGAGGAGAGCGGCCTCACGGACGAACCGCGCTACATGGAGCTGCTCGTCGAGCACTACTACGTCAAGCACATCGTGCGGATGGCGTCGCAAGACTGGCCCGATCCGCTGAAGCGGATGTTCAAGCACGTGAACGACCAGGTCTACCGGACCCTGTGGGGGTCGAGCGAGCTCATCGGAACCGAGAAGCTCGCCGGTTGGAACAGGACCGGGGACTTGCACCGCATCACCGTGCCCACTCTCGTGGTGGGTGGCGAGCACGACACGATGGATCCGAAGCACATGCGGTGGATCGCTGATTCCGTGGCTGAGGGTGCGTATCTGCATTGCCCAGAGGGGAGCCACCTCGTTCTCTATGACGACCCACAGCACTTCGTCGGGGGGTTGATCGACTTCCTCGACCGTTGCGAGAGTGGGCGTTTGCGTGTGCCGCCCGCTTTGAGCCCGTACACCGACAACACCGGGCGCGACGACGTGTTGTCCGGTGGGATCCGGTTGATCCCGGTCGAGACGCCGGCAGGCTCCTACAAGGTGTGGACGAAGCGGGTGGGCAACAACCCCGACGTGAAGCTCCTCCTCCTCCACGGTGGCCCCGGGTGCACGCACGAGGAGTTCGAGGGATTCGACAGCTACCTTCCCGGCGCGGGCATCGAGTACTACTACTACGACCAGCTGGGCTCGTACTACAGCGATCAGCCGGACAATCTCGACCTCTGGCAGCTAGAGCGCTTTGTCGACGAAGTCGAGCAGGTTCGGGTCGCGTTGGGCCTCGGGCGAGAGAACTTCTATCTGCTCGGCCACTCCTGGGGTGGCATCCTCGCGATGGAGTACGCCCTCGCCCATCAAGAGCACCTCAAAGGCCTCGTGATCTCCAACATGATGGCGAGCATCCCGGCGTACAACCGCTACGCCGAACAAGTGCTGATGCCTGCGATGGACAGCGAGGTTCTCGCCGAGATCAAGCATCTCGAGGCCGCCGGGAACACCGACGACCCTCGCTACATGAAGCTCCTGGTGCCCCACCACTACGAGCGCCACGTGCTCCGCATGCCCGAGGGCGAATGGCCCGACCCCATGCAGCGCGTCTTTCGGCATATCAACCCCGACGTGTACGTGACGATGCAGGGCCCGAGCGAGCTCGGTGCATCCGGTCGGCTCTCGTCGTGGGACCGTACCGGCGATCTTCACCGGATCAGGGTCCGCACACTGGTCGTGGGAGCGGCCCATGACACGATGGATCCCGAGCACATGCGTTGGATGGCCGAGGCGGTGCAGGACGGCACCTATCTCCACTGTCCCGAGGGCAGTCACTGCGCGCTGTACGACGACCAGGAGACCTACGTCCGAGGCGTTATCGACTTTCTGACCGGCTGAGACCGATCCTTCGGCCCGGCCGGCTCAAGATGGTGCGCGCGCGAGCTCGCAGGCGAAGGTGCCCGACTTCTCGAAGATCCCCTCCGCGCCATGGTTCGACAGGCGATTCGCGAGGCTCCGTTCGAACGCCTCGATCTCGTCCCCGAGGACCGCACGGTTGAGAAAGGACCTGGAGTAGGCGAGGCCGATGAGGTTCCCGACCGTCCAGGTGTGTCGGATCGGAAACGCGAACCTGCCGCGGTAGTCGAAGCCGTTGCGTCGGAGCACCTCTTCATGAGGATCCGCTTCGATCGCTGCTTGCCATCCGACCGGGACGCGATCGTTCACCCCGACCCGCCCGATCCACTCCTCGAAGAGGTCCCGCAGCCGAGCCTGCCAAGGCCTGTCGCCGACCCAGGGGACGCGGCTCCACAGGAGCGCCACGCATCCGGCCGGCCGTAGCCAGCCGAGGACACGCTTCGCGACAAGGTCCCGATCGAGGCGGTGGAGGCGTTGCCGATGCCGACGATTTCGAAGGGTCCGTCGAGCGACGCGGTCTCGGCGCGGCCCGTGATCCACGTGATGTTGTCGATGGCACGGGCGTTCGCCGTTGACCGGCCCTGGGCCACGGACTCCGCCTCCTGATCGACGGCCCACACCTCGGCGAAGAGGTCCGCCAGGGCGAGGGCGACCTGCCCCGCGCCGCACGCGAGGTCGAGCAGCCGCCCGGTCCCAGAAATCCGAATGTGGCGGCCGAGGTCCGCGAACAGCGCACCGGGATAGGGCGGACGGTAGGCGTCGTAGAAGGGCGCCGTGCCGCGGTACAGGTCGGGCCGAAAGCCGTGATGGCTGGGCACTCGAGGATCCTCGCGCCCTTCGCACCCTCAGCTCGTCGACGGCCTCTCAGTCGGCGCAGTGGTCGCCGTACGCGGCACCGAAGCGAGCGATGACCTCGAGGCAGTCGGGGAGTGGGTGAAAGCGTGCACCAGCCACCGTGTGAAGCCACGCGCCCAGGCCATAGGTGGGGCTCCGGCGGTAGAGCTCCCATGCCTCCTCGAAGCCGGGCGCCGGGGCGCCGGCGGAGCGCAGATCCTCCAGGTAGCCGAGCAAGAGCGTTCGCTCGTTGGTGCGGCGATCGTCGATGTCGAGGCACGAGACCATGAAGTACCCAACATCGTGTGCCCAGGTGCCGGTCCGCACGAGTTGCCAGTCGTAGAAGCCAATGGTCGTATCGGAGATCGCGTAGGTGTTCGCGGGGTGCGGATCGCCATGGAGCACGGTCTGCGTCGCGTTCGCCGCGATCAGCGACCAGGCGCGGAAGTCCCGCTCGAGGCGAACGGCGTTGCCGTGCGCTGGGAGGAGCGCTCCGTGACCGCCCGAGCGAAGCAAGTGGATCGCCCGCAGAAGGCTGGCGAGTGAGATCGGAGCCCAGAAGGCGGCCATGTGCCAGGGACGGAGGAACGAAAGCGCCGGCGGGAGGCGCGGGCCCCAGTACGCGGCGTGCATGCCGGCCAGGGCCCGTAGCCCGTTGCGCACCTGTCCCACCGACAAGGCAGAGGTGCCGACGTTCGGGCGGCCGCCGCGAATCGTGACGTCCTCCATGACGACGATCGCCGCCAACCGCCGCCGATCGCAGGCCCCCGCGTAGGCAGCCGGCCGCTCAAGCGGCAGGGAAGCGCCGGAGGCGAACAGACGCGCCTCGTTCGCGAGCGCACCGAGCGCGACGAGCGCGACCCGCTGCACGATCGCTCCCTCTCGCTTGACGAACACGCGCTCGGGACCAGCGCCGGCCGAGTATCGGAGGGAGACCGTCGCACGACTGTTGGTCCCATCCACGATCGGGCCGATCTCGAGTTCTCCGACGATGGCGCCCGGGAAGCGCGCCCCGAGCGCGCTGGTCATCCAGCCGGAGTCCAGTTCCGACCACGAACGCGGGACGCGCAGCATGTCGGGCGACTCAGCGCGCGGTGAGCGAGGCCCGGAAGTCCTCGTCGTCAGCGACGATCGCCTTCCTTATCGTCGCGAGCAGAGCCTCGCGTGCCCGCAGCTTGGTGGCCTGGTGGGCTCGCATGTGAAGCGCACCGACGCGCGCCACTGCCTCGTCCACGGTCTCGTCCAGGGCGGACGGCTCGACAACTTGGTCGAGGATGCCCGCTGTCAGAGCGCCCTCGGGCGAAAACACCTCGGCCAGCGCGATCGTCCGCTCGAAATGGCTGGGCAACAACCGGTACCGGCAGATCTCCGTCGCGGTGCGAGGCAACGCCATGCCGATCGCGACCTCGTTCGCTGTGAGGCGGAACGGGCCCGACACGCCGATTCGCAAGTCGCCCGAGAGCACGATGAACAGCCCCATGGCGATTGCGTGCCCGGGGCACGCGACCACGACGGGCGTCGGGAACGAGAGCATCCGTTCGGCGAGCTCAAATCCCGCCTTCAGCAGGTCGGCCGAATCGAGGCCGCCGCCGGTCAGGGTCTTCAGGTCGAAGCCCGCTGAGAGCGCCTTGCCGCGGCCCCGAAGGACGACGGGCAGTCCCTCCGCGGCCCCTCGGTCGAAGGCCTCGTGGAGCTCGGCCAGCATCTGGGGGGAGAGGACGTTGAGCTTTCCGTCGTCCATCCCGATCCGGACCGCGCCGCCCTCGACGCCATAGGTGACCAACGATGCCATGGACCCTCCTCGCACTTGGTGCCGGGGACCATATCGAAGCGCCGTGGTGGCCGAGGGCCGACCCGAGCGGCGCGCCAGCCGGTGGGGCGGGTCAGAGAACAGCCAGTTCGCGGCCCTTGCTTCGGACCGGGATGTCGTTACAATGCCATTACGGAAGAGTGTCGTGACGTGCGGGACGCCGCCCGCTGCGACGAGTCCGTTGGCCATCTCGAGGGCCCTGCATGCGCTGGTTGGGGGCGGCGGCGGCGGGGCATGACTGGTGGTCAGCGTGCCCGAAGAACCTAGAACGAGACCTGAGTGGGAGACCAACTGAGAGATCAGCGAGAGCCTTCCGCTCCCACCCCACCGAAGGCAGCCGGGGGGACGCTCGGGCGTGCGCGTGCGATGAGCACGGGTGCGCTCGAGCGCCTTCGGTGGGCGGTGGACCGGGTCGTCATGCTCTCGGAGGTCGCTCGGGTCAAGGTCGCCCCCGCGAGGGTGCTCGGTGACAACGTCGACCCCGACCGGGACGAGCCGAATGACTGGCGCTTCTTGCGCCGGCCGGCGTTCATCGGGCTTGTCGCGATCCTCTCGATCGGCGTCGGGGTGTCCTTCGCCAGCTCTCCGTTCAAGCTGGAGATGCCGGGCACCTGGTTCTTCGGCGAGCCGGCGCAGCAGAACGCGACCTCGACGTCCTTCTTGCTCTTCGGGCTGGTGGCGGTCTACGGCGGGATGGTCCTGCTCGCCCGGGTCTGGTACGGGATGACCCGAGCGCTCACCCGGCGCCCGGGTGTCCCGATCAAGCACCTCTGGCTGATTCTCGGGCTCTGGATCGTGCCGCTGATGGTGGTGGCGCCCATCTTCAGCCGCGACGTCTTCTCGTATGCGGCCCAGGGGGAGATGGTGAGCCATCACATCAACCCCTACAACTACGGCCCCTACACGCTCGGCGCCGGGCCCTACGTGAACCCGGTCGACCCGCTGTGGGCCAATGCGCCGGCACCCTATGGGCCGCTCTTCTTGATGATCGACGGCTTTTTCGCTTCTGCGAGCCTGCACCACGTGCTCGTCACGGTGATCTTCCTACGACTGTTGGCCGTCGTCGGCGTCGGCTTGATCGCCTATGGGATCCCCGTGCTCGCCCGTGCCTATGGGCGGGATCCCGGGCCGATCGTCCTTCTCACCGCACTCAATCCGCTCGTGCTGCTGGCACTGGTCGGGTCGGGGCACAACGACGCCATCATGCTGGGGCTGCTCGTCTGCGGCCTCGCCGCCGCCAAGACCAAACACCCCGTGTGGGGAGTGGTCCTCGTCGCGCTGGCCGCTGCGATCAAGGCGCCTGCCGGGCTTGGGGTCCTCTACATCGGCTGGGAGTGGCTCGGTCCGGGCATCCCGATCCGCCAGCGGATCCGCCCGGTCCTCACCTCGGGGATCGTCTGTCTCGGCATCCTGGCCTTCTTCTCGGCGGTGAGCGGCCTCGGCTGGGGCTGGGTGGCCAATCTCGAGACCCCGGGCACGGTCCGGAGCTGGCTCGCGCCGACCACCGCGATCGGCCTCGGGTTCGGGCACCTGCTGCACGCCTTCGATTCGGGGCTCTCGATCACGATGGTCCTCTCGGTTGCGAGGGTCCTCGGGTTCGTCGTCGCAGGCGCAGTCTCGGTCTATCTCCTGAAGAACAGCGACCGGATCGGCGGCTTGAAGGCGATCGCCTACACCCTGCTCCTCTTCGTCGTGCTCGGCCCGGTGGTCCAGGACTGGTACCTCACGTGGGGGCTCGTGCTCCTCGCGCCGATCGCCGTGGGTCGGTCGCGCACCCTGCTCATCGCGGCGTCCGTGCTCTGCCCGTTCCTCGGTCTGCCTGGTGGTAAGACGCTCGTTTCCCAGCTGATCCACGCCGATCCGCTGTCGGTGGCTTGGGCGTTCCTCGCATGCCTCGTGGCCCTGTTGCTGCCACTCGGACGCTGGTCGACCTCCTGGCGGTGGGACGGGGACGACGCGTGGAACGAGACCCCCGGGCCCGAGCTGGCTCGTCGCTGAGGGCGACCGGTCGTCGCTCGGCTGAGGTCCCTCGGGCCGGAGGCGAACCCGTCAGAGCATCCGCTGCAGCTCGATGACGTCGAGCCAGCGCCCGTGCTTGCGGCCCACCTCCCGCTCGACGCCGACCGTCTCGTAGCCGCACGCCTGATGCATCTCGATCGAGGGCGTATTGGATCCCTCCGTTCTGGCGATGATGGCATGAAAGCCGTGGTCACCGGCCAGCCGGATCAGCTCGAGGAGGATCGCGCGTCCCACGCCCCTCCGGCGGGCGTTGCGGGCGACGTAGACCGAGTTCTCGACGGTGGTCGCGTAGGCCGGCTTCTCCTTGAAGGGCGAAAGGGTGCCGAAGCCGAGGACCGGCTCGCCTCTGGCACCGACGAGCGTCCCATCGCCGGTCCCAGGCTCATCGACCGCAACGACCGCGGGGTGCGCCCCACGGTGCCGTTCGAGCCAGAGCTCCTGGTCAGCGACCTCCCACGGCACGATGTCGAACGTCACGAGCGATTCGACGACCTCGGCGTTGTAGATCGCGCAGATGGCCTCCAGGTCGTCGTGCTCGGCAAGCCGGATCCGCATCGAGCGATGGTACCGAGCGCCGGTTGGGCCACCGGGTGTCCCGGGACGAGCTCGGTGCGAACCCGCCGGGCCGACCACGCTGCCGCCGGAGTCGAGCCCGAGCCCCCGCTCGCCACCCGCTCCACGCCAGGCGGATTGCCCATGGCCGGATCGGAAGCGGTCCTCGAGAGCTCCGGCTCCCCGGACCTTCGCCGCGGGCCAAGACGCGCCGGTGTCGTAAAGTGTCGGGGCGGTCGAGGCGATCGCCGCGCCCCCTTAGCTCAGTCGGCAGAGCACAGCCATGGTAAGGCTGGTGTCGTCGGTTCGATTCCGACAGGGGGCTCCCCGGCGGCGTAGCTCAGTTGGTCAGAGCACACGGCTCATAATCGTGGGGTCGCGGGTTCGA
>DAHUZM010000155.1 GCA_027306525.1 Acidimicrobiaceae bacterium | reverse complement strand
AACGACGGGCGGCTCCACTCCGAGCTCGACGACCAGACACCGGCCGAGGTCGAAGCCGAGTACTACGCTCACCAGTCTCAGCCTGATGCGGCATGAGAAACCCAACCACCGGAGTCTCTACAAAACCTGGACCGGTTCAGGCAGCCGATCCCGACGGCCCTCGGGAAACCGAGGGACTTGAGTCCGGTGTCGCCTACGGCTGGTCACCTCGCCAGCTCTCTACCCAACCAACGTCCCGAGGAACAGGCTCGAAGTCTGTGGGCTCGACTCGCTGAACGGCTCGGGTCCTTGGGACTCGAGCTTCATCCTGAGAAGACCAAGGTCGTCTACTGCAAGGACGATCTGCGCCGAGGTGAGGCGGAGCACACCAGCTTCACCTTCCTCGGCTACGACTTCCAGGGGCGCAGTGTGCTGGCAAAGGGGAGGCTGTTTGTTGGCTTCAACCCTGCGATGAGCACGAGCGCAATCAAGGCGAAGGGCAAGCAGATCAGGAACTGGCATCTCAACCGTCGCAGTGGATCGGAGCTGTCAGACCTCGCTGAGGACATCAATCCTCGGGTCCGGGGTTGGATCGGCAATTACGGGGCGTTCTACCGCTCCAAGCTGTCTCTCATCGCATGGCGCATCGACCAGTACCTGGTCCGATGGGCAATGCAGAAGTACAAACGACTGCGGGGCAAGACGCTAAAGGCCTGGGCATGGTTGGAGGCTGTTCGTCAGCACCAACCCAAGCTCTTCGATCATTGGCACTTTGTCTCGCGTACTGAATGTCGGCCTGTGGGAGCCCGGTAAATCGAGAGATTTACGCCGGGTTCTGCGAGAGCCGGAGGGGGGAGGTTCCCCCCGGCCACTCACCTGACAACCGGCCTCTCTTCATAGAGAACTGATGATCCGGCCCGCCTCACCTTGGTCGATAGACATCGGCGCGGTGGTCAATGCGTAGAACGTTGATCACCAGCTCAGCCTCGTTCAACTCGTACACGATCCGGTAAGCGCCCCGGCGGGCGGACCACAGCCCGGCCAGTTCTCGCTGCAGGGGATGGCCCACCCGGCGAGGCGCTTCGACCAATGGTCCAAGCATGAACTCGACCGTTGCCGTGGCGATCTTCGGGGGCAGGCGGTCGAGCGAGCGCTCGGCCGAAGCGGCAATGGCGAGCCTCCAGGCCTCGGCCGTCAACGAGCGAGGAACTTTGCTCGTAACGCCTCGGCCTCCAGGACTTGGCCTTCGGCAATCTCCTTGCGGGCTTGGTTGATCTCCTTCAACGCCTGGGGATCCGACAACAAGTCGAGCGTGTTCTCGATCGCCTCGAGGTCGTCGGGGCTTACCAAGATCGCTGCCGGTCGACCGTTGCGCGTCAGGACCACCCGATCGTGCTGGTGCTCGACCCGGTCGACGACCTCGGAGAGGTGAGCCTTGATGTGGGCAAGCGAGAGGGTCTCTGTCATGACCAGTATTATAGTCATTTCTCAGTTCGGCTTCAAGGCGCCCAGCCGTTCTCGCAGGTCGGCACCGTTCGAATACGAGTGCATACGGCCCGCCCAGCGTTCGACCTCGTTGATCGGGGCTCGACCCAGTCCCTGGCCCTGGTGCCCCGGCTCGACGCTCACCTGTTCGATGTGGGCGCATCGGTCGATCGGCTCCACCACCACTTAGCACACCACATGGTCCTCTTGAACGGTCGCTACCCACGAGCGGCCTGCTCTCGCGTAGACCGCCAACTTCTGGGTGTTCATCGGCTCGTCGGCGGCAACGTCAGCCATGTCGACCGCTAGGCAACGAGCACCCGCAGCACGCTCGACGTCCCGCTGGGTCTCCGCGTCGGCTGGTTGCGCAGGACGGATCACTTGATGGTCCTGCCACCCGATATTTCGTTATACAATACTCCAGTGGAGATTCGAGACTCCGCCCTCAAACACGGCTGCAATGCCGACGACGTCCGCCACGCCATCATGAACGCTCTCGTTGCCTACGACGACCTCGATGATCCCTACGTTCTCTACCTCGGCCCCGACACCGCAGGCACCCTGCTCGAAGCGCTGACCGTCGTCGACGAACAGGGCGAGGAGAACGCCTTCCACGCCATGCCTATGCGCCGCAAGTACAGGAGGTTGCTCCCATGACCGAACCCCGCAAAGCCAAGACCGGCGAGACGATGAACGAGGACTTCTGGCGGCGAGCCGAAGGAAAAGCGGAGGCGGGACTCAACCCGTCCCGACTGCGACGTCGGGTCGGTCGCCCGACTCTCGGCGAGGAGCCTGCCGGGCTGACGGCCGTCCGGCTCCCACCCGAGGTCCGCCGGGCGCTGGATGACCGAGCCGCCGAGGAACACACTTCCACCAGCGAAGTCATCCGCCGTGCCCTGGAGCAGTACCTCGCGAGTTAGCAGGTCCGCTCATCCAACACACGAAGACCGGCGAGCACCTCGGCTGACTTCGAATAGCGACAACGCAGCTCCACCATCAGTGACCAGTTCATCTCTGAAGGAGTGCAGTTCGTCAAGGGGGTCCCGAAGGATCCGTTGGCATTCGCTTGTGCGTAGGCGGCGCTGAGGATCTGATCGACGGGCGCGCCAAAGTGGGCCCTGTCGGGGAGCCGAGGACCGAGGAGGGCAGTCAAGGCCGGCCGTAGGCCGCCCGAAGGGGAAGCCTTGACGGCTCGGTCAGTTGCTCTTCACATCATGGAATGCGAAGCCCGATGGGGCTTCGTGGTCGTCTCCTGTGCTGCCGGGCCGGGGACGCGTTGCGGTCCATCTCCAAAGCCAGCATGTGCTGGCGGGGACCCGTTCTGCGGCCTGTCGGAAGGCTGCGAAGTCGGCCACCGTGTTGACCCCGTGAAAGACGCCGCCTCCACGATGGGCACGTCTACGAACCGAGACGACCATCGCCAACTTGGCAGGAAGGTGAGCTAGCGCTACGAGGGCTGTCTCAACCGATCAAGTCAGAAAGGGGTTTCGGTGCCAGGCCGCTGCAATGGCGACCAGATGGTTCCCCAGTCAGAGTCAGCTCTGGACCTCACCGAAATCGCGCCAGCTTCTCCTGGTCCGATCGCCGGGAGGGGACCTGGACGCAGAGGCTGAGCGCTGGTCGTGAGGCCACTTTCAGCTCGGTCACGTCGAGTCGGATGACACCGTGTGAGTGCCGAGAACCCGTCCGACCAGCTCAGGGTGACCGTCTGTCCTTCGGTCCATCTGACAGTGACATCGTTGTCACGGCCGATGGTTGCGTGCTGCGGTCGCCGACTGCCCCGTGGAGGTATAGTTTCTATACCATGGAGTACTGTGAAGCTCGAGTTCGACACGGAGAAGAGCGCGACGAATCGAGCCAAGCACGGGATCGACTTCGTGCAAGCTCAGGATCTCTGGGACGACCCGGATCGTGTCGAGGTGTCGGCGCGCACCATCGGCGAGCCGCGATGGCTTGTGGTCGGGTGCATCAGCGACGTCCACTGGTCTGCAGTGATCACCTACCGCGATCGACGGGTCCGGATCATCTCGGTACGGCGCTCACGGAGCGAGGAGGTGAAGATCTTTGCAGAAGATGAACACTGAAGAGTTCGACCAGCGCTTCGACGATGGCGAGGATGTGACGCCGGTCCTTGACCTTCCTGCTGCTCGGCGCCCGGGTCTGGAGCAACGGCGGGTGAACGTCGACTTCCCCTCGTGGATGGTTGAGGAGCTCGACCGAGAGGCCAAGCGCCTCGGGGTTACCCGTCAGTCGATCATCAAGGTGTGGATTGCCGAACGTCTCGAGCATCGAGATGGAAACGCGGCGTGACCACGGCTCATCGTCCTCTCCAATTTGGCAGAAGATTCGCCTTTTTTCGGGACCGATCACCCGTCGGCCCGAGCTGAGCAGGCACTTGCGTAGGCAGGTGCATATGCATGGCGCCGCTACCAGCAAGTTTGCCGCGTCGCGAAATCGACGGTCGCGCGTTGGTCAATGCCCCCGCCTGTGAGTGCCGAGAACCCGTCCGACCAGCTCAGGCGACCATCCGGTACTCGTGGATGAGGCCACCCAGACGATCGGTTCTTCGTAGGTTGGTGGGGTCGACGTCGCCGATCAGCGCAGGAGCCGTGTCGAGCGCGGACTGCGCACGCTGGATGAGGGAACGGTGCGGACGGTGCGCGTTGTAGTGCTCGACGTACTCGGCGAGCACGGCTTCGAGATGGCGGCGACCGAGGATGAGCATCCGGTCGACGCACTCGCGCCGCAAGGTGCCGATCACGCGCTCACAGATGGCGGTCGCTCGAGGTGCCCGTACTGGGCACTTGACGATTCTTGTGCCCTCTGCGGCGAAGACGGTGTCGAAGGAAGCGATGAACTTGGTGTCGCGGTCGCGGATGAGGAACTTGACAGCCTTTGCCTGATCGGTGTGCTCCATCGAGAGGTTGCGGGCCTGCTGGGTCACCCACCCGGCGACCGGCTTGGCGGTCACACCGGCGATTCGCACGACACGCGTGTCGTGGTGGATGAACACGAGGACGTAGAGCCTGCGGAGGAGCACCGTGTCGACATGGAAGAAGTCGCACGCCATCAGTCTCTTCGCCTGTGCAGAGAGGAACTCCGCCCAGGTCGGTCCCGATCGCCGCGGTGACGGTTCGACGCCGTGGCGCTTCAAGATCGCCCAGACGCTCGAGGCGTCGATGGTGACGCCCATGGTCAAGAGCTCGCCCTGTATGCGGCGGTCGCCCCACGTCGGGTTCTCCTTCGCCAGGCGGAGGACGAGTGCGGTCGTTCCCTTCGCGATGGCCGGTCGGCCGGGCCGGCCGCGCGGGTAGGTCCAGCGCTCGGCGACGAGGGATCGATGCCAGCGCAGCAGAGTTGCCGGCTGGACGAAGAGGCTTCCGAGACGCTGGCGGGAAAGGAGACGCCCCAAGCCGGCCAGGACCGCCCGATCGCCAGGCTGCAGCGCCGGTCGGCGGACCTGGCGTCGGAGGACTGCCACCTCATGGCGCAGCATGACGACTTCGATCGCGATGTTTGTGTCACTGCGACCGATGAGCCTGATCAACTGAAGGAGACGGCAGAACGCCCGGTAGAGAAGCGAGAAGGTCACGGTCCCGGATGCTCGCCGCACCGGAGTTCAGGCGCCGAAGCCCAGTCCCCAGCGCATGGATCGCATTCTCGGTACCCACATGCTCGCCCGCTACCCCTACTGGGGCATGATGGAGTATCTGCACCTCACAGGGCGGAGCCACCAGTGGAAAGCGATCCCCGCGCGATTCGAGCTACCGGTCAGACCCACCCCAGAGCGTCGCCATCCCGATCCCCTCATCCGGTCAACGCCAAGTGCAGGTCGAACACATCGCGTCCCCCGGCCGGAGACCATCCTGCACCTGGCCGCTCCGCGTTGCCGATCGCTTCATCGGCGGTTGGGGCAGAGCCGGTTCAGTCCTGGGTCAGGCGGTATGGCACCCTCGCAACGTTGACGTTGGTCCGGCGACGCAGCACATTGGCGAGCACGATGCCGCGCTGGTTCTGTAGAAGTCGATGTCGCCATTTTCGAGGTTCGACCTCGGGGATCAGGACCATGACCTGCCGGTCACGGATCTCTGTTGAGCCGAGATAGTCGAGCATGGGCGCCGCCACCGAACGAGAGTGTGGGCGCAAGATGACCAGGCGAACTCCTGGGTTCCAGCGATCCCATTCGGACCGTAGGGATGCAGCGCGCTCGTCGTCGAACAGGACGCTGACTGCCACTACCTCATGGCCGAGCGAGAGCGCGGTGCCGAGAATGGCCTCAGTCATGCGCGACACTGCCGTCACCGTCACCAGGATCAGCTCTTCGTGGGCGCGCGGAGTCTCCGGGACGGCTCCCATGCCGAGCTCTGCTGCGACGTCGTTGTAGTACTTGACGATGCGCGAAAACAACAGGATGAGCGTCGGGATGGCGATCACGACCACCCAGGCGCCCCCAGCGAACTTGGTCACCAAGAAGATGACTGTGGCCACAGCGGTCATCGCTGCTCCGATCCCGTTCAGACCGGCACGAGCCCACCAATGTTTGGGCTTCTGTTGATGCCAGTGCCGGACCAAGCCGATCTGGGAGAGGGTAAAACCGATGAAGACCCCGATGGCAAAGAGGGGGATGAGGGAATTGGTGTTGGCGTTGACCGCGATCAGCAGCAGTGCCGCCAGCACCGCCAGCACCACCACGCCGTAGCGGTAGACGGGCCGGTCGGCCCGGATCCCGAACACGTGAGGGACCAGATTGTCACGGGCCAGAAGGCTGGCAAGCACGGGAAAACCACCGAAGGAGGTGTTGGCGGCCAGCGCCAAGATCACCGTGGTCGAAAGATCGACCACGAAGTAGATCGGACCCCTGCCGACCGACGCGCCGGTGATCTGGCTGAGCACCGTCTGGTTGGCCGCCGGTCCGATGTGAAAGCGGACTGTGAGCACCGCGAGACCCAGCAGCATGGTGCCTAGGATCGCCCCGAGGATCACCTCGGTCCGCATGGCCCGACGAGCGCTCGGAGCACGGAAGGCGGGCACGTCGTTGGCGATGGCCTCGACACCGGTGAGCGCGCTGCAGCCTGCCGCGAAGGCCTTCAGAAGCAGCAGCACCCCCACGGTGCCGGCGACCTTCGGGATCACAACCTCGTGCATCCCGGAATTGGCGGCAGGATGGGAACGCAGCAAACCGGCGACGATGACCACATAGATTCCAGCTATGAACACCGCCGTCGGCAACAAAAAAGTCCGTGCGCTGGTCGCGATGCCGCGGAGGTTGAGAGCGGTCAACACCACCAAGATCACGAGCGAGAGAACGAGGCTGTCAGGGGCCAGCCCGGGGAAAGCCGACACCAGCGCTGCCACACCGGCCGAGATCGACACCGCCACGGTGAGGATGTAGTCGACCACGAGCGAGGCCGCCGCCAAGCGACTGGCATGAGGACCGAGGTTGGCCTTGGACACGGCGTAGCAGCCGCCCCCGTCGGGATAGGCCTCGATGACCTGGCGGTAGGAGAAGACCAGGATGATCAGGAGGACGACGATCGCGATCGTGATCGGCTCGATCTTGGCAAGCGCTCCCGCGCCGGCAGTCGCCAACACGACGAGCATGGCTTCGGGTCCGTAGGCAACCGAGCTGATCGCGTCGAGGGACAGCGCGGGGATCCCCTCGATGCTCGTGATCTGACTGCGTGCTGCGTCCCCGGTGACCGTGTTCATGGCCCCGCCATCGCGGCTCGGGGCCGCGCCACCACTCCCTCGCAGGGCGCCCTCGGATGCCGGCTCGCCGTTCACTCGGGATCTCGGGTCGCGGTCGTGTCAGCTGTGGGGCGATGTCGCACGCAGCGATCTTCGCACGGAGTCGGCCTACCTTCCTGGTTCCGGCGCCGTCTGTGAGGTCGATCCCAATCAGCTTGGCGGTCTTGACGAGGACCTGGCACAAGCCGTTGAGCAGCGGGTATAGGTCGGCGCCTTTCCGATTGTGGAGACAAGCTGTGGACCTACTCGGCCCGTGGGTCTGCGGCTGATGGTGAGCGCCAGGGAGCGGACGACCCGGCACGCTGGAGTTTCGCGCCTGCCGGGACGGGGGCGAGTTCGTCGATGAGGATCTGGACTCGTCGTCTGATGTCGTCACGGATTGCCCGGACGACCTCGAGGGGTTGGCCAACGGGGTCGGGGAGGTCCCAGTCGAGGTAGCGCTTGCCGGGGTAGACCGGGCAGGCATCGCCGCAGCCCATGGTCACGATGACGTCCGCCGTCCACCCCACCTGGCTGATGAGGGGTTTGGGGCGTTCATGGCTGATGTCGATGCCGATCTCGGCCATGGCAGAGACGGCGACCGAGTTGAGCTGGCCGGCGGGCTCCGAGCCGGCGGAGCGGACCGTGATGCGTCCGGCGGCGTGGTGGTCGAGGAGGGCGGCGGCCATCTGGGAGCGTCCGGCGTTGTGGACGCAGACGAAGAGCACCTCGGGAGGGTGATGATCGGTCATGTCGGCACCTGGGTTGATGTCGGGTAGTAGCGGTGGCGCGCCCAGAGGGACACGTAAACGAGAGCGACGAGGACGGGGACCTCGATGAGGGGACCGACGACGCCGGCGAGGGCCTCTCCGCTGGTGATCCCGAAGACCCCGATGGCGACGGCGATGGCGAGCTCGAAGTTGTTGCCCGCGGCGGTGAAGGCGAGAGTGGCGGTGCGCTCGTAGGGGAGACCGATGGCCCGACCCAAGGCGAACGCACCGATCCACATGATCGCGAAGTAGCCGAGGAGCGGCAGAGCGATGCGGGCCACGTCCTCCGGTCGGGCGGTGATGGTGCGGCCTTGGAGGACAAAGAGGACGACAATGGTGAACAGCAGCCCGTAGAGGGCGAAAGGTCCGAGGCGGGGCAGCAGGCGGGTCTCGTACCAGTCGCGACCGCGGGCGCGTTCGGCCACGGCCCGCGTGAGGAAGCCAGCCGCCAGCGGGGCACCGAGGAAGATCGCGACCGTCTCGGCGATCCGGCCGATCGACAGATGCAAACCGACGGTCGACAGGCCGAGCCAGCCGGGCAGGATCTTCAGGTAGAAGTAGCCGAGGAGGGCGAAAGCGGCGATCTGGAACAGCGAATTGAGCGCTACCAGGACTGCGGCGGCTTCGCGGTCGCCGCTTGCCAGGTCATTCCAGATGAGGACCATGGCGATGCAGCGTGCCAGCCCCACGATGATCAGCCCGGTCCGGTAGGCGGGCTGATCTGGCAGGAGCAGCCACGCCAGGGTGAACATGACAGCGGGGCCGACCAACCAGTTGAGCACGAGCGAAGTGACGAGCAGGCGGCGGTCCCGAGCCACTGCACCGAGGCGTCCGTAACGGACCTTGGCGAGTACCGGGTACATCATCACCAGCAGCCCGACGAAGATCGGCAGCGATGTCCCTTGCGTGACCTGGGAGGATTCGAAATGATGGCTGAGGCCGGGGAAGATGCGTCCGAGCGCGATCCCCAACGTCATGGCGGCGATGATCCACGCGGGAAGGAACCGGTCGAGGATCGTCAGGCGCCGGACCAGTGCCCGACCATCGGGGTCGGGGACCGTGGCCGGCCGCTCTCCGAGCACCTGGGTCATCGTCTTATCCCGCGCTGGGTGCTGACGGTCGGGGTCACCAGCATGCCACTCGCTTCTCCTGACGACACGGTGGTGCCGGCAAGGTCGGGTCGAGTGGCGCAGCACTCCACTTCTGACGGGCCCTCGGAGCGCAGCGGCCCAGCGGGCATCTCGGCATCGGCGAGGACGGTGTAGACCTCCCACGGCTCGCCGCCGGGGCCGTCGACCCACACCTTGTCCTGTAGGGCGTAACAGCACTCGGTCTGGTCCTCGACCGCGGTAGCGACGCCGGCCGCGGCCAGCCGGGTCTGCGCGGCGGCCACCTCCTCGGTGGTTCCGACTTCGACGCCAAGATGGTTGAGCGTCCCCGGGGTCTGGGTGGCGTCCTCGATGAGCACCAGCTTGAGGGGAGGCTCGGCGATGGCGAAGTTGGCATAGCCGGGACGGACCTTGGCCGGAGCGGTGGCGAACAGCTGCGAGTAGAAGTCGATGGCTTCGTCGATGTCGGTGACATTGAGGGCGAGCTGAACTCGGGACACTGGAGAACCTCCTGCTATCATTGACATGTGTCGATACGTCCATCTTGCTCAACTCATCGACGGTTGTCAATGTCAGTGGAAGTGCCGTGGTGGCAGAGCCGACCGAGGTGAAGGCGAAGGCTCTTGACGGGAGCGGCGACGCGACTGCGTGCTGCACGCCGCTCGGCGAGGCCCCGCTCAGCGAAGTCGAGGCGGCTGAGCTGGCCCGGATCATCGGGGCGTTGGCCGACCCGGTACGCCTCCGGCTGCTCTCGATAGTGGCCTCCAGCCCCGAGGTGTGCTCGTGTGAATTGGAGGATCCGCTCGCGAAGAGCCAACCGACCGTCTCACATCACACCAAGGTCCTGGCCGAAGCTGGGCTCATCTCGGGCGAAAAACGGGGTCGGTGGACGTGGTGGCAGGCCAACACGGCCCGTCTGGCTTCACTACGCAAGGCCCTCGGCGGCTAGCCGGTAACCGCGATGCGAGGCATGCCATCCATCACCCGCCTTCGGGTTGGAGGATGACCCAGTGTGCCAGCGCATCGGTGCGCTTAGCCGAGACCACGTCCAACGTCGGGCGACGCACCTTTGCATTCACATCAGTCGGAGCCCGCGCTCTGGTCATGCGGTGTCTGCTCTGAGTCGCGCGGTGACGGCCCGAATCCGGGTGGTGTCCGATGGGTGGCGTCGGAGCCGTCCAGCCAGATGAGCACGGCACGCCTGGAGAAGCGCCACTGGTCCCCAAATCTTCGGCCGGGAAGTTCACCGGTGTCGACCCGAGCCATGACGGCCTCCTCGTCGAGCTTGAGGATCCCGGCGAGCTCGTCGAGCGTGAGCACCTCGTCGGAGTCGGCTGCCGGACGAGGGACCTGCTCGGCGGGTGCGACGGGGACGAGCGACGAGACGAGCAGGTCGGTGACGAGGTCCTGCTTGGTCCGCCCGAGTGCCCGGGCTCGCGCGTCGAGCTGGCGAGCCTGGGAAGCGGGGATGCGGACGAAGAGGGCGGCTCGCTGTTCCGGCACCATCGAAGGATATCTGATTGCTATCGAGATAGCACGGAGCTAGCGTTCAGCAGGTGCGCAGGTTCCGCTTCGGCTACCAGGTGAGATCTGACGGACCTGACGAGTTCCGCCGGCAGGTAGAGGCGGCAGAGGCCGCCGGTTTCGACGTGGTCTGCACCTACGACCACCTCGGCGAGCACCTGTCGGCACTCGAGCCTCTGGCGTTCGCCGCGGCGTGGACCGAGCGGATCCGCATCTGCCCGTTGGTCCTCAACAACGACTTCCACCATCCCGGCCTGCTTGCACAGCGCCTCGCCAGCTTGGACCGGCTGTCAGGGGGACGCCTCGAGGTGGGCATTGGAGCCGGGCACGCGCAACCGGAGTACCTGGCGGCGGGGGTCGGCTTCGACCTCCCCGGAGTCCGCAAGCGCCACCTGGCCGAGTCGGTAGAGATCCTGCGGCGTCTCTTCGACGGCGAGCGGGTCACCGACGACGGCGATCACTACCAACTCGCCGATCTGGCCACGCTGCGCCCAGCACAGGACCACCTGCCCATCCTGGTCGGAGTGAACGGGCGAAAAGCACTCGCCCATGCCGCCCGGCACGCCGACATCATCGGGCTGACCATGCTCGGGAAGACCCTCTCTGACGGCAACAGCCACCAGACCTGCTGGGAGTCCGGTCGCCTGGATGCCACGGTGGCGTGGATCGCCGAGCAGGCCGGAGAGCGCGCCAGTGAGCTGGAACTCAACGCGCTCGTCCAGGCCGTCGTCGTCACCGACGACCGTCGCCGGGCCGCCCAAGAGCTGGCCGCTGTGGTGCCCGGCCTCGAAATCGAGCACGCGTTGTTCACGCCGTTCGTCGCCCTCGGCACCCACGACGAGATCGCCGAGCACCTCCTCGCCTGTCGGGCCCGTTGGGGCATCTCCTACTACGTCGTCCGTGACCTCGACGGGTTCGCTCCGGTGATCGCGCGAATACGACTGGCGGAGCGGACACCGTAAAGAGGATCGTTCACATCGTGGACGTACGCCGTTTGGACTGTGGCTTCTTCGTGCTCCTCGCGAGTGAGACCGGCACCGGCCCGCCCCGAGCCGAGCCGTGGTTACCTCGCCACCTACGTGGGAAGCGCGGGTCGAGGTGGGTACCGCCGACTATCCGAGCAGTTCGTTCAGGGGAGCCGAGGGATCCGTGAGAACCGCGGCCTGGTCGGCACCTGTCACCGGGAGGCCGGTCGGGTCGAGCAGGCCGACCTGGACGAGAAGCGATGCCTGGTCCCAGTAGACGTGCTCGTAGGAGACCTTGTCGCCGTCGAAGCCCATCACCACCACATGGGGAAGTGCCACCACCCTCCCGCTCGGTGCGACTCCGGGGAGCCAGAAGTCCATCACCCGTGTATGGGTGAACTTCACCACGAACTCGTCGACCACCCGATCGTCCTGAATGGTGCGTGACAGCGGAAGGATCTCAACGTCGTCAGGCCAAGCGGGGATGAAGTGGCGGCGGTAGAAGTTCTCGACTTCCATTTTCCCCCGGCCGCCCGTCATTACCGGAACGTGACAAAGGACCGGATCGTCCGTCATGGTGGCGATCGTCTCGGTGGCGTCCTTCTGGACGAATTCGGTGGCGATATGACGGTCGAAGAGGGCGCTCAGCTGCGAAAGATGCCGGTCGTGTTCCATTTGCAACGGTAACAGCCCGCACTCGTGGAGTCGTCGCGGCAGGAGTGTTCGATTCTGTTCACTTCATCCACTCACTTCATCCACTCAGGCGCCGCGTCGTCGCGGACGTCAGCCACGTTCCGGGCGTCATTCGGCCGGACAGGGGCGGTAACCATTCACCTGTCCGGTTCCAGTTCGACCATTTCGGGTGTGCAGCGCAGGTGGCGTGTGGGGCCGTACTTCGTCGGGATCATCGACGTGGGCGAGGTGCTTTCCTTCGGCGTCGGGCTGCTTGCCGGGCTTTCGGCCCAGCGCCCGTCGTGCAGCACGGTTCGCGTTCTCCGGCTTGTCCTTCTTGGGTCCGAAGAGATCCGATGACGGTGGAAGCGATGAGTTCTCCGAGTTCTTGCCCAGTCGCTTCTCCAGAGATGCGATCTTGCGGGCAAACGAATCGACTGCAGCTCGGAGTTCGACGATCTCGACGATCAGCTCGCTGTTCTCGTCGGTCAGTCGCCCGATCCCGACGGTCAGGCGACCAACCTGATTGCGCAGCCGATCGTTCTCGGCAACGACCTCGTTTTCGCCTTGTTTCCCGCCAGCTGCCATGCCGAAAAGTCAAGCAACTACCGGGGGGTTTCGCGAATCACGAGGTCAGCGGCATGCAGGGCTCAGATCGAACAGCTGAATGGTTGTCAGGGGCGGCCGAGCGGGGCCGCGCGCGATGCGACGCAACGGCGAGGTTCAATGGATGCAATGGGCAGAATCCGCGTTTCCAGAAATTCCGTCGATCACCACGGAACGGCCATGGAGGCATTGGCCAAGTTGACGAGCCAGCCCCGTGTTGCGAGGCCGGGTGACGAGGGCCGACCCGCGGCATCAACTGGGTATGGCCCGATTGCACCGGATCGCGTCGCGCGACACTCCAGCGAGCCCGCCTCCACCGACACGATATCGCCAGGGACCCGGCCCGGTGAGCTGCCCGTCCTCGCCGATCACGCGGCACGCATCCTGGGTGTATGGGAACGGCCTTCTCGCCGAGATCCGAGTGTCGAAGCCAATGCCCGCCTAACCGGTGCCACAGGACTTCTGTTGGCGGTGCTGTTCGTCCTCGAGGGTCTGACAATTCCCTTCATCTTTCCGCTGCTGTCATGG
>DAHUZM010000154.1 GCA_027306525.1 Acidimicrobiaceae bacterium | reverse complement strand
AGCAGGGAGGCAGCGTGCAGGTACGTGTCCGGCCACGGCTTGCCGCGCAGCCCGTGGCGCGCCGCGACGAGGCCGTCGACCTGCGCCTCGAAGCGCCCGGCGAGCCCCGACGCGTCGAGCACCTCGGTGAGGTGCCGGCTCGCCGTCACGACGGCGCACGGACGGCCGAGCGAGTGCAGCGCCGAGAGGAGCTGCGTTGCGTCGGGGAACACCGCCGCCCCCCGCGCGCCCAAGAGCTCGAGGTAGCGGTCGTCCTTCGCGCGGACGAGACCGGCCAGCGAGGAGGGTCCCGGCGGGTCAGCGGCGTCGCCCTCCACGAGCGCGACCTGCCTCGAGGCGAGGAAGTCCCGCGCCCCGTCCATGCGCGGCCTGCCGTCCACGTAGCGCTCGTAGTCGTCCACCGGGTCAAAGGGTGCCTGGGGCGGGTCGAGCGAACACAAGAACGCGTCGAAGGTCGATTTCCATGCCGACACGTGCAGCGACGCGGTGTCGGTCAGCACCCCGTCGAGGTCGAACAGCCACCCGAGGATGCCGCGAGCAGGTGGGACGAGGGTCGTGGCGCCCCCGCTCACCGCGTGGCTCCCGGGTGTGCGGACGTTGCAAGCCGCCTCACGTCCGGCGCGCGTGGGTGAGGGGCGACGCCCATTCGAGCAGCGCCCGGGTCGCAGCGAGGAGCGAGAGGATCCCCGCCACCTCGCCATCGGGCGCGATCACGACCAGATGGCGGATCCCGTTGCCCGTCATGAGCGCAGCGGCATCGGCAACGGTCGTGCTCATCGTGGCCCACACCGGCTCTCGCGTCGCGACCTGCATGACCGGCGCGCCGGGTGCCACGCCGGCCGCGACCGCCAGCGCCAGATCGTGGTCGGTGACGAGCCGCGGCGCCCCGCCGCCGATGAGCACGCACGAGAGCCCGGCGTCCTCCATCGCCTGGGCGGCGCCGGCGACCGTGGTGTCCTCGGCCAGGCGCACCGGCGGGTCAAGCGCCAGCGCACCGATCCGGCCCTGCATCTCCTCGCTTCGCTCCATGTCGTCTCCCTCGCTCGGCCGACGCGCTTCCAAGCCTCGGCCGAGCGATGTGGCGCCGGTAGGGTCGTTGGTCCATCTCGACGTGCGGCGGCGCCCTCCTTTGGGCCGAATGACTCTGGCGAGCGGTTGCCGGCTCGGGCACCCTTGGAGCGGAGGCGGTGCCATGAGCAACGTGGGAGACCTCGGGCGGCGGGTCGCCGAGCGGCGGCGAGCGCTCGGGCTGAGCAAGGAGGACGTGGCCGAGCGCGCCGGTATGGACCCGTCGTACCTGGGCCTGGTGGAGCAGAGCCCCTCCCCGCAGCTCACCCGCTCTGCGCTCTGGAGGCTGTCGGCCGCCCTCGAGACGACCGCCGACGCCCTGACCGGTGGCGGCCTGCTCGCCCCCCCGGGCGGAGCCCAGCCGACCGGCCGGGGCGTGCTGCACCGGCTCGACGTCGAGGAGTGCGAGCGCCTGATCGCCACGGGGGGCGTGGGCCGCATCGTCTTCGACGAAGAGCGCGGCCCGGTGGCCATCCCGGTCAATTTCAAGCTGCTCGGTCACGACGTCATCTTTCGCACGAGCGGCTCGGCGCCGCTCGCATCGGGCGCCGGACGCAACGTCTCCTTCGAGGTCGACCACATCGACGAGGCCCTGGGCGAGGGTTGGAGCGTCTTGTTGAGCGGGCAGGCGCACGTGGTGCGCGATCCCGACGAGCTGCGCGAGGCCGAGCGGCTCGGCATCGTCCCGTGGGCCGGCGACGAGCGGCACACCTATGTGCGCCTGGTCCCCAAGGTGGTCACGGGACGCGGCATCCGCAGGGGCTGAGATCGTGCTCGCGCAACCCCGCACCCGCCGACCGCTCGGGTACCCCGAGTCGTTGGAGCGAGTCGTGCAGACCCCCGGCGGCACCGTCATCTCGGTGCGCCCGATCCTCCCCGAGGACGCCCCGAGGCTCGCAGCGTTCCACAGTGCCCTCAGCCCGCACTCGATCTACATGCGGTTCTTCTCGCCGCACCCGAGGCTCAGCCCCCGCGAGCTCGAGCGCTTCACCCACGTGGACTACGCGGACCGCCTCGCGCTGATCGCCGAGATCGACCGCGAGCTCGTGGCGGTCGCCCGCTATGACCGGCGCGCCGAGAGCAGCGAGGCCGAGGTGGCCTTCGTCGTCGCAGACCCATGGCAGCACCACGGCATCGCGCCGGCCCTCCTCGAGCTCTTGGCCGAGGGCGCGGCGCGCCATGGGATCGACACCTTCGGCGCCTCCACCCTCCTCGACAACCGGGACATGCTCGGGGTCTTCTCCCACTCACGCTTCCACCCCTCGACCACCATGAGCGGCGGGGGGGTCGTCGAGGTGCGATTCTCGATCGTCCCCGAACGCCGAACGAGCGAGGCCGTCGAGCGCACATGCTGATCGTGAGCGGACCCATCGAATCCCCCGAGCACCACCGGGCCGGCCACCCCGAGCGCCCGAGCCGGGCCCGGGCGGCCATGGCCGGGGTCCAGGACCTGCACCTCGGCTCCGAGCTGTCGCTGGTCGAGGCGGCTCCCGCCACGCGGGAGGCGCTCGCCCGGGTCCACGCGCCGGCCTACCTCGACGAGCTGCAGGCCTTCTGCGACGCGGGCGGCGGCGACCTCGACCCCGACACCTACGCGGTCTCGAGGTCCTGCGCAGCGGCCCGGCTGGCGGCGGGCGCTGGCCTCCGGGTCATCGAGGAGCTGCAGCGCACCGGCGAGGGGGTGGGCTTCAGCCTGGTCCGCCCGCCCGGGCACCACGCCGTGAGCGACCGGGCCATGGGCTTCTGCCTGCTCAACAACGTGGCGGTGGCCGCGGCGGCCCTCGCCGAGCAGGGCGAGCGGGTGCTCGTGGTCGACTGGGACGTCCACCACGGCAACGGCACCCAGGACATCTTCTGGAACGACCACCGGGTGCTCTACGTCTCGACGCACCAGTGGCCCCTCTACCCCGGCACCGGTCGGGCACGCGAGGTGGGCGGTCCCGACGCCCTCGGCTACACCGTGAACATCCCGGTCCCGCCGGGCTCGAGCGGCGACACGCTCAGGCGGGCGATCGACGAGGTCGCGCTCCCGGCCATCGAGACCTTCGGGCCGACCTGGGTGCTCGTCTCGGCGGGGTTCGACGCGCACCGCTCGGACCGCATGGCCGAGCTCGGGCTCTCCGACGGCGACTTCGCGAGGTTGGCGAGCACCGTCGCCGGGTTCGCGCCGGGGCCGGGTCGGCTCGTCTTCTTCCTGGAGGGCGGCTACGACCTCGAGGCCATGCGGAGCTCGGTCTCGGCCAGCCTCGGGGCCGTGCTCGGCGCGCCGACGAGCACCGAGACACCGACCCGAGACGACGGCGGCCACGCCGTCGTCTCCGCTGCGAAGACCGAGCGAGAGGAGGCCCTGCGCAGCGCCCGACAATGGGCCCAGAACGAACGGATCCTCGAATGATCGAGAAGAACGAAACGATCGCCGTCGGCTACGACGGGACCCCCGGCGCAAAGGCCGCCGCCCGCTGGGCGCTCGAGATGGCGTCGCAGCTCGGCTGCTCGGTGGTGCTCATCCACGCGATCGGCATGCTCGGGCGGACCGACGAGCGCCAGCTCGTGATCGACCTGGAGGAGGAGGCCCAGGTGCTCTCGAGCGAGTACGGCATCGAGCCGGGCCGCCTCCGCTGGCACATCAGCGAGGGCGACCCCTGTTCGGCGCTCCTGCGGGCTGCGGACCCCCCCCTCAGCGCTCGCTGCGTGGTGGTCGGCTCCCGGGGGCACCAGAGCGCGATCGGCCTCCCGCTCGGGAGCACGAGCCATGAGCTGGCCGAGCACTCACGGGTGCCGGTGGTGATCATCCCCGCGCCCTTGCGGCGCTGAGGCGCTGAGGCGGGCCACCCGCACTTCGACGGGGTGCGCCCAAGCCTCGCCGCTCCCTCAACGACGCGGCGCGTTCGGCGAGCGGCGAAGCGCCTGGAGCGCCGGGAGATCCCCGTGCTCGAGCAGCTTGAGCGAGGCGCCCCCGCCCGTCGAGACGAACGAGACCCGATCGGCGAGCTTGAAGCCGTCGAGGGCGGCGACCGTGTCCCCGCCACCGACCACGCTGAAGGCGTCGCTCGACGCGATCGCGTCAGCCAGAGACCGTGTGCCCGTGGCGAAGCGGGGATCTTCGAATGCGCCGAGCGGCCCGTTCCAGAAGATCGACCTCGCCCCGCCGATAGCGGCCTCGAACGACGCCCGGGTCTCGGGCCCGATGTCGACGCCCTCCCAGCCCTCGGGCAGATCGGTGCCAACCACCGCCGTGCTCCCGGTGCCCGGGTTCCCCGACCCGATGGTGCCATCGGGTCCGAGCACCACCACGTCGAGGGGGAGGAGCAGACGCGGGCCGGCAGCCTCGAGGAGCCGGGCGCACTCGTCGAGGTGCTCGGGCTCGATGAGCGAGCGCCCGATCGGGTGTCCCTGGACGGAGAGGAGCGTGAAGGCCATCGCGCCCCCGACGAGCAACCGGTCGACGCGCTCCGCGAGCGCAATCAGCAGGCCGAGCTTGTCGGCCACCTTGGCGCCGCCGATGACGGCCACATAGGGGCGCTCGGGCTCCCCGAGCAGGCGGCCGAGCATCCCCGCCTCGCGGGCGAGCAACCGCCCGGCGGCCGACGGGAGGCGCAGCGGCGGGCCGACGATGGACCCGTGCGCGCGGTGCGACGCTCCGAACGCGTCGTTCACGTAGGCGTCGAACTCGTCGACCAGCCGGGCGACGAACGCCGGGTCGTTGGCCTCCTCGCCGGGATCGAAGCGCAGGTTGTCGAGCAACGCGCCCCCCGGTGCGAGCTCCTCGAGGCGCTCGCGCACCGGCTGGACGTCGAAGCGCGGATCGGGCCGGCCCTTGGGCCGACCGAGGTGGGTGCAGGCGGTGACGACGGCGCCGCGCTCTTGGAGCCAGTGCAGCGTCGGCAGGGCCGCCCTGATGCGGTAGTCGTCCTCCACCACCAGACGACCGCCGTCACCCTCGACGAGCGGCACGTTGAAGTCGGCCCGGACGAGCACCTTCTTCGCGCGAAGGGGCGGCAGGTCCTCCAAGAGGGGGACGCCCTCGAGGGGATCGGGCACGCGCCGTGTCATGGCGCTCCCCGCATCGCCGAGCGCAGCGCTCTTCGCACGCCCAACCCTGGCACCGGCCCGCCGCTCGCCTCAGGCGCCGGCGTTGCCGCCGGACAGCCGTCTCCCGGACACCTCGCCGCGGCTGATCGCGAGGAAGTGCTCGTGGTCTCCCTGCACCCAGGGATCGGGGGCGAGCTCACGGGCGTGGACCGACCAGGCGTCCGCGCCGTCGGTGATCTCCTGGGCAAACCCCTTCAGCTCCACCACCCAGCCCTGCCGGCTGTCGCGGTCGATCTGCTCGACCTCGAAGGCCACGTGGGAGAACGAGCCGTAGTCGAGCTTCACCCCCGTCGCCGTGCGGATGATCACCGTCTTGGCGTCGAGCGCGTAGTTGACCGGGAAGATCTCGGGACGCCCGTCGCGCACGATCGCGAGACGCCCGAGGCTCTGGGTCCCGAGCAGCTCGAAGCACTCCTCCTCGCCGATCGCGCTGAGCTCCCCGCCCGACCAATCCTTCGTCATGGGTTCATCTTGTCCGCGCCGAGGGCACGGCACACGGGCCGAAGGTCACCATCTGGCTCACCCGGCCCAGCGCCACTGCGCGATCTCGGGCGGGTCCTCTCCGTGCTCGCGCCCGTAGCGGCGGGCGTCGATGCGGGCGTCCACCATCTGCTGGCGGAGCGCTGCGGTGCGAGCACCGAGTCCGGGCACCCGGTCGAGCACGTCGATCACGAGATGGAACCGGTCGAGGTCGTTCAGCATGACCATGTCGAAGGGCGTGGTGGTCGTGCCCTCCTCCTTGTAGCCGCGCACGTGGATGTTGGCGTGGTTGCGACGCCGGTACGTGAGCCGGTGGATGAGGAGCGGATAGCCGTGATAGGCGAAGACGACCGGGCGGTCCGGGGTGAACAGCGTGTCGAACTCGCCGTCGCTCAGCCCGTGGGGGTGCTCGGCTGCGGGCTGCAGGCGCATGAGGTCGACCACGTTCACCACCCGCACGCGGAGCTCTGGGAGATGGGCCCGCAGCAGCTCGACCGCCGCCAGGGTCTCGAGGGTCGGCACGTCGCCGCAGCAGGCGAGCACGACGTCGGGGTCGTGCGCTCCGTCGCTCGAAGCGAACGACCAGATGCCGAGGCCCCGCGTGCAGTGATCGAGGGCCGCGTCGAGATCCAGCCAGTCGTCCTGGGGCTGCTTGCCTGCCACGACCACGTTCACGTAGTTCCGGCTGCGAAGGCAGTGGTCCATGACCGACAGGAGGCAGTTGGTGTCGGGCGGGAAGTACACCCGGACGATCTCGGCCTTCTTGTTGACCACGTGATCGATGAACCCGGGGTCCTGGTGCGAGAAGCCGTTGTGGTCCTGGCGCCAGACATGGCTGGAGAGCAGATAGTTGAGCGACGCCACCGGTCGGCGCCACGGCACCTCGGCCGAGACCTTCAGCCACTTGGCGTGCTGGTTGAACATCGAGTCGACGATGTGCACGAACGCCTCGTAGCAGTTGAAGAGGCCGTGGCGCCCCGTCAGTAGGTAGCCCTCGAGCCACCCCTGGCACTGGTGCTCGGAGAGCATCTCCATCACCCGCCCGTCGGGGGCGAGGTGGTCGTCGCCCGGGAGGATCCGCGCGTCCCAGGTGCGCGTGGTCACCTCGAAGACGGCGTCCAGGCGGTTGGACGCGGTCTCATCGGGCCCAAAGAGCCGGAAGTTCGTCGCGTTGGACGCCATGACGTCGCGCAGGTAGCGACCGAGCACCCTCGTCGGCTCGTGCGACCCGGCCCCGGGCGCCGGCACCTCGACCCCGTAGCTGCGAAAGTCGGGCAGGGCGAGATCGACCAGCAGGAGCCCGCCATTGGCGTGCGGATTGGCGCTCATCCTGCGCTCGCCCACCGGGGCCAGGGAGGTGATGTCGGCCATGGGCACGCCGTCGTCGTCGAAGAGCTCCTCGGGTCGATAGCTGCCGAGCCACTCCGCGAGCAGGCCGAGGTGCTCGGGGTTCTCCCGGACCTGCGCGATCGGCACCTGGTGGGAGCGGAAGGTGCCCTCGACCAAGAGGCCGTCGACGACCCGGGGCCCGGTCCAGCCCTTCGGGCTGCGCAAGATGACCATCGGCCAGCGGGCGAGCACCGCGCGCCCCGCTCGGGCCGACCCCTGGATCTCGGCGATGGTGTCGACCGCCTCGCCGAGGGCGTCGGCCATCGCGCCGTGCGCGGCCGAGCGGTCCTCGCCCTCGCCGCCGGCGTCGACGACGAGCGGGCGGTAGCCGAGCCCACCGAACAGCGAGACGAGGTCGGACTCGGGGATCCGGGCCAGCACGCTCGGCGCGGCGATCTTGTAGCCATTCAGGTGCAGGATCGGGAGCACCGCGCCGTCCCGGGCGGGGTCGACGAACCTGTTGGACTGCCATCCGGTCGCCGCCGGAGCGGTCTCGGCCTCGCCGTCGCCGACGACGCACGCGACGAGCAGGCCGGGGTTGTCGAAGGCGGCGCCGAAGGCATGGCTGAGGGCGTACCCGAGCTCGCCCCCCTCGTGGATCGAGCCGGGGGTGGAGGGGCTGCAGTGGCTCGGGACCCCTCCTGGGAACGAGAACTGCCTGAAGAGCTGGCGCATGCCCACCTCGTTGCGCGCCACGTGGGGGAACAGCTCCGAGTAGGTGCCCTCGAGCCAGGCGTTGGCGAGCGTGGCCGGCCCTCCGTGCCCCGGCCCGCAGACGAACACCATGTCGAGCGCGCGCGTCGCGACGAGCCGGCTCAGATGGGCGTAACAGAAGTTGAGTCCAGGGCTCGTACCCCAGTGCCCGAGGAGGCGCGGCTTGATGTCCTCTCGCGCGAGGGGACGCCGCAGCAGCGGGTTGTCGAGGAGGTAGATCTGCCCGGCGCTCAGGTAGTTGGCCGCCCGGAAGTAGCGGTCGAGCGTGCCCCACTCGGTGCCGGCGTCCTCATCGCCCATCGCAACGCCTCCTCGACACACCTAGGTTGTCTCGCGTGGGTTGCACCGTGGCACGCGAGCCCGCTCGGTGAACCTCCTCATCGTCAACGCCGGGTCGAGCAGCGTCAAGGTCCGCGTGCTCGACGACGCCGAGGAGCTGCTCTTCGAGCGGTCGCTTCCCCGCCTCGACCAGGGCGAGGTGCGCCCGGCCCTCGAGGCCGCCCTCGAGGGCGCGCCGGGGTTCGGCGCTGCGGGTCACCGGGTGGTCCACGGCGGATCCCGGTTCAGCGGGCCGGTCCTGATCGACGAGCGGGCCGACGAGCTCTTGGCCACGATGGCCGACCTCGCCCCCCTGCACAACCCGCCGGCGCTCGCGGCCATCGAGGCGCTCGGTGACCTCTGGCCGGCGCTCCCCCAGGTCGCCTGCTTCGACACCGCCTTCCACGCCGGGCTGCCGCCGAGGGCGGCCACCTACGCGCTGCCACAGGAGTGGCGCGACGCCTGGGGGCTGCGCCGCTATGGCTTTCACGGCCTCAGCCACTCCTGGGCGTCGAAGCGGACCGCCGAGCTCATGGCTCGCCCGATCTCCGAGCTGCGCCTGGTGAGTGCCCATCTGGGCGCAGGCGCCTCGCTCGCCGCGGTGCACGGCGGCACCTCGGTCGACACCACGATGGGCTTCACGCCGGTCGAGGGGCTCGTGATGGCGCGGCGATCGGGCTCGGTCGATCCGGGACTCGTGCTCTGGGTGCAGCGCCACGGCGGGGTCTCGGCGAGCGAGATGGACGCCGCGCTCGAGCACCGCTCGGGGCTCGTGGCCCTCGCTGGCACCGACGACCTGCGCCTGGTCATGGCGGGGGCGGACGTCGGCGAGGCGAGGGCCGCGCTCGCCTACGACGTCTTCGTGTACCGGATCCGCACCGGCGTCGGGGCCATGGCCGCCACCATGGGCGGGCTCGACGGGCTGGTGTTCACCGGCGGCGCCGGCGAGGCCTCGCCCAGGCTGCGGGCGGACGTCGTCGCGGGCCTCGGGTTCCTCGGTGTCGCCGTCGATCCGGAGCGAAACGAGGGGTCGGGCGACGCGCTCGTGTCGCCCCCCGGCTCTGCCGCAGCGGTGGCGGTGGTCGAGTCGCGCGAGGACATCGAGATCGCCCGGCAGGTGCGCGCGCTGCTCTCCTGACCGGCGTACGACCGGCGACCGGCGACCCGCCGGCGACCCTACGCACGAGCGCGCGTGCGGGTCGCGCCTCGGGTGGGCACGGTCGACCGTCTCGTCGTCAACCGGCCCGCTCCTCGGCCATGGGCGCCGGGCCGTCCCCCGGGGAGCTCCGGGCACCCTCGCCGTGACGCGGCGTCACGATCCGGCCCGCCTCGATCCGCTCGAGACGGTCCGCCATCGAGGCCAGCCCGAGATCGTGGGTCACGAGCAAGACGGTCATCCCCCGGTGCTGGAGCCGAGCGAACAGCGCCATGATGCGATGCGCCGATTCCGCGTCCAGGTTGCCGGTCGGTTCGTCGGCGAGCAGGACGGCCGGGTCGTTGGCGAGCGATCGGGCGATCGCCACCCGTTGGCGCTCGCCGCCCGAGAGCTGGGTCGGGAGCCGGTCGGCCCGACCGGCCAGGTCGACCTCCTCCAACAGCTCCATCGCCCGCTCCCGGCGGGCATCGCTGTTGCGGTGGGTGCCGTACATGGCGATCTCCACGTTCGCCACGACCGAGATCCGCGGGAGCAAGTTGTGCAGCTGGAACACGAGGCCGACCTCGAGCCGGCGAAACCCGCTCAGGTCGTGGATGTGCGCGAGGTTCCGCCCGTTCACCCGCACGATCCCCTCGGTCGGCCTGTCGAGCGCTGCGATCAGGTGCAAGAGCGTCGACTTGCCGCATCCCGAGGGGCCAGACAGCGCCACGAACTCGCCCTTCTTGACCACGAGGCTGACGTGGTCGAGGGCCCGGACCCCGCCCCCGTACTCCTTCACGACGTCGATGAGCTCGATGGCCGGGGGCTCGGCCGGGGACCGAGCGGCGTCGGGGGCGAGGGTGCTCGGGTGTCGCTCACTCATAGCTGAGCGCCTTCAACGGGGCGAGGAACGCCGCCCGGAGGGCCGGGTA
>DAHUZM010000151.1 GCA_027306525.1 Acidimicrobiaceae bacterium | reverse complement strand
ACACCGTCCCCAAGAGGGACTGGTTGTACATGGCCAGATTGAACAGGTTGAGCTTGACGTCCATCTGGCCGATCGGCGCGATGGCGGTGGCGACGATCCGTGCGTCCTTCGACCCGAGCTGGCAGGCCGGGGCGATCAGGTCACCGGTCAGGGTCTCGGGGGTGAGGACGACCACGTCGGCCATCCGGCCCTGGGTGATCTCGGCGACGAGGAGGAGGGCCTCCTCCATCGACGCTGCGCCGTGGGTCGCCCCGATCTTCTTCGCCTGGTCGATCTTGAAGGGGAGCGGGTCCACGGCCACGATCGCCCGCGCACCCGCGAGGCGGGCCCCCTGGAGGGCGCCGGAGCCGACGCCCCCGCAGCCGACCACCACGACCACCTCGCCGGGCCGGGTCGCTGCACGGTCGGTCACGGCGCCGAAGCCGGTCGAGATGCCACAGCTGATGAGCGCGGCGGCCCTGAGCGGGGCGTCGGGCGCGATCTTCACGAGCGAGGCCTCGTGGACGACCATCGTCTCGGCGAACGTGCCGAGCTGGCACATCCTCCCGAGGTTGGTCTCGCCCAGGTGGTGACGCCACGTCCCGTCGCTGATCATCGGGCCGGCCAGGGTGTGCGCGCCAAGGTCACAGAGGTTCTGTCGGCCCGAGGAGCACCAGAAGCAGACCCCACACGAGGGGATGAAGGCCACGGCGACGCGGTCGCCGACTGCAACGTGTTGGACCTCGCCACCGACCTCGGTGACGATGCCCGAACCCTCGTGACCGCCGATCACCGGGAACATGGATTCGAGGCCCATCAAGCCGAGCAACTCGGGGGGCGGGCTGATGTCGCCGAGGCGCAGATGCTCGTCGGACTGGCACATGCCCGCGTAGGCCATCTGGACCCTCACCTCATGGGGATGCGGGTCGTCGATCTCGATCTCCTCGGTCTCCCACGGGGCACCGGCCTCGTGACACACCGCCGCTCGGGTTTTCATCTGCGCCTCCGTCCTGGTCGCGATCAGGCTCAGTATCGCGGTGGCGGGGCGGCGAAACAACAGCGACCCGCCAAAGACGCTGACGGCGCGGTCACTTGTCACGCTCGAATCTGTTAGATACCCTAACTATGTGAGCGTCGAACAGCTGGAGACGCCGACGCGCGTCTTCAACCCCGGTCGCACGGCGGCCTGGCTGGCCAAGCAGATGGAGCTGGCGGTGGCAAGCGTCGACCTGTCCCTCTCCCAGTACCGGATCCTCGGGCTCTTGGACCAGGGTTCGGCGGTCTCGTCCTCGCTCGCCGAGCAGCTCGCGGTCCGGCCCCCGAGCGTGACCGCCGTCATCGACGGGTTGGTCGCCCGGGGCCTTGTCGAGCGCGCCCACCGAGAGGACGACCGGCGTCGCGTCTCTCTGCGGCTCACCGCCGAGGGGCAGTCGGTGCTCGAGGCGGCCGACACGGCCGCCCTCGAGCGGCTCGGGCGCATCGCCGACAGCCTCCCGAACGCGAAGGCCGCGGCGCGTGCGATGGAGAGCCTCTCGCTGTGGCACGACGCGCTGGTTGCCCACCGGGCGGCAAAGGAGCGTCAATGACGATCCTGTCGCGCCGGCCCAACGAGGCCGACGACGCCAAGGGGGGCGGACCCGAAGCGCCGCACTCCCCCTTCGAGCCGATGGCGACCTCGGCGCTCTACCGCGAGCCGAGGGCGAACATCGACCCCGACAGCGAGAAGACCTGGCTTCGGCGCGCCATGCCCGTCGTGCTCGCGCACAAGAAGATCTTCATCACCTCGCTCGTGCTGTCCTTCGTCGGTCTGATCCTCCAGGTGCAGATCCCCAAGCTCCTCCAGGACGCCATCGACCGGTCGGGCCTCGCCATCTCCCAGGACCGCTCGTTGTCCAAGGCCGCCCGGGCCCAACTGCTCGCCCACGCCACCCCGCTGCACCACTACGTCATCTTGGTGCTCATCTTGGCGGTGGCGGCCGGCCTCGCCGGCTTCGTGTCGCGCTACTTCCTCATGCGCACCGCATATGAGATCGAGTTCGATCTCCGGAGCCTCATCTACACGCACCTGAGCAGGATGTCGTTCTCCTTCTACGACCGGGTGCAGTCGGGGCAGCTCATCTCCCGGGCCAACTCCGACATCCGCTCGGTGAACATGTACCTCACCTTCGCGCCGTCGATCCTGGTCCAGTGCAGCGTCGCGCTCGTCGCGTTCGGCTACATGTTGTCGATCAACGTTCCCCTCGCGCTCGTCGCGATGATCCCGATGCCCTTCGTGTACTTCGTCGGCGTCGAGATGCGGAAGAAGATCTTCCCGGTCTCCTGGCTGATCCAGTCCCGGCTGGCCGACGTCGCCACCATCGTGGACGAGAACGTCAACGGCGTCCGGGTGGTGAAGTCCTTCGCGGCCGAGCAGCGGGAGGTGACCACCCTGGCCAAGGCGGCCGACCGGCTGCAGTGGTCCTACATCAAAGATGCCGACATCCGGGCCCGCTTCACCCCGACGGTCCAGAACCTCCCCCAGATCGGCCTGGCATTGGTCCTGCTCTTCGGCGGCTGGCTCATCGTCGGCGGCCACCTGCAGGTCGGCGTCATCGTCTCGTTCAGCCTCTACATCGTGATGCTGCAGGCGCCGTTCCAGATGCTCGGGATGATCATCATGATGGGCCAGCGGGCGTCGGCGTCATCGAGACGCATCTACGAGATCCTCGACGAGCCGGCGACGATCGTCGATCGACCGGGCGCCGTGGACCTCGTCAACTGCGCCGGCGATGTCCGCTTCGAGCGGGTCGCCTTCAAGTACCTCCCGGAGAACCCTGCGGTGCTCGACCGCTTCGACCTGCACATGCGCCCCGGTGAGACCGTCGCGCTCGTCGGACGCACCGGATCGGGGAAGTCGACGGTCGCGAGGCTGCTCGCCCGCTTCTACGACGTGACCGAGGGAGCGGTGCGCATCGATGGGCACGACGTGCGCGATCTCACCCTCGCCAGCCTGCGCTCGCGCGTGGGCATCGTGCTCGACGAGCCCTTCTTGTTCTCGCTCTCGGTGCGGGACAACATCGCCTCCGGCGTTCCGAACGCGGACTTCGCCGACATCGAGGCGGCCGCCCGGGCGGCCGGGGCCGACGAGTTCATCCGCGAGCTCGACGAGGGCTACGACACGGTCGTCGGAGAGCGCGGCTACACGCTCTCGGGCGGGCAGCGCCAGCGGATCGCCATCGCCCGGACGCTGCTCGTCAACCCGCCGATCCTGGTGCTCGACGACGCGACGAGCGCGATCGACGTCCAGGTCGAGCTCACCATCCACGGCGCACTGCGCACGCTCATGGAGGGTCGGACGACCCTGATCATCGCCCACCGCCTCTCGACGATCAGCCTGGCCGACCGGGTCCTGCTCATCGACGGGGGGAGGATCGTGGCCGACGGCACGCACGCCGAGCTCATGGAGAGCGTGCCGCTCTACGCCGAGGTGCTCGCCCAGGGCGAGAAGGATGACGCCATCCGGGCCGAGCAGGAGCGCTATGCGGCCGCGCACCCCGGCGACACCGCCACCCCCGCCCCGGGCGCCTTCGCCAACGGGGCGCCGGGCATGGACCTTGGACCGGTGGGCTGATGACCTGGGGAGGCGGAGCAGGCGGCGGGATGTTCGGCGGCCCCATGGGCGGCCGTCCCGGGGGCTCGCCGGGCAACCCGGGCAACGGGCTGCCCTTCGCCGGGATCCCCTCGGAGCTCCAAGACGGCGTCGACAAGCTGCTCAAGACCGAGCCCGACCACCCGGAGCCCACCGCGCGCTTCAACTACAAGATGGGCGAGGCGGACCGCCGCCAGATGACGCTGCGCCAGCTCATCCTCCAGCACTGGAAGCTCGCCGTGCTGGCGCTCGTCTTCGTCACCGTCGTGAGCCTGGCCAACCAGGCGGGCCCCGCCCTCATCGATCACGCCGTCAACAGCCTGCTCGGCACCCACCGCAGCTTCCACGTCGTCGTGATCTGCGGGATCCTGTTCCTCCTCGCCATCGTGGTGAGCGCCCTCTCGCAGTTCAACCAGGTGCGCACGACCGGCCGGCTCGCTGCGATGGTCATGAACGACCTCCGGGTCAAGGTCTTCGCGCACCTCCAACGGCTCTCGCTCGACTTCTACACCGACGAGAAGGCGGGCGTGATCATGAGCCGCATGACTGCCGACATCGAGAACATGCAGCAGCTCCTCCAAGACGGTCTCGCCAACTTCGCCGTCCAGGGCCTCACGATGGTCGTGATCACCATCATCTTGTTCACCTTGAACGTGCGCCTTGCGCTGATCACGCTGCTCGTGGTCGTCCTCCCGCTCACGATCATGTCGCTCTGGTTCCGGGTCGCCTCCGAGCGCGGCTACCAGCGGGTGCGCGACGGCATCGCCAACGTGCTCGCGGACCTCTCCGAGAGCCTGCACGGCGTGCGGGTCGTCACGGCGCACAACCGCCAGCGCCACAACGTCGTCCACCACCGCAACGTGCTCGGCGAGTACCGGGACGCGAACCTCTACACCGCGCGGATCGCCGCCGTCTATGGCCCGGGCACACAAGCGCTCGGCTACTTCGGCCAGGTCATCATCCTCGCCATCGGCGGCTTGATGGTGCTGCACCACCAGCTCTCGCTCGGCGCGCTGATCGCGTACTTCTTGTACCTCAACCGGTTCTTGCAGCCGATCACCCTGCTCGTGCAGCAGTACAACACCTACCAGCAGGGTCGCGCCTCGGTCATCAAGCTGAACACGCTGCTCTCCCAGGTGCCGAGCGTGCCCGAGGACCACGAGGCGACCGAGCTGCCGCCGATCCAAGGATCGATTCGCTTCGAGGACGTGACCTTCGGCTACGACCCCCAGACGCCGGTGCTCAGGGACATCGATCTCGCGATCACGGCCGGCGAGACGATCGCGTTCGTCGGGCCCACGGGGGCGGGCAAGTCGACCATGGCCAAGCTGGTGACCCGCTTCTATGACCCGACCGCCGGCCGGGTGCTCATCGACGGCCACGACATCCGGCATGTCACCATCGAGTCGCTCCGCCGCCAGCTGGGCGTCGTTCCCCAAGAACCCTTCCTCTTCGCCGGCACCGTGCGCGACAACATCGCCTTTGCCCGCTCCGACGTGAGCGACGCGGAGGTCCGCGAGGCGATCGCTGCCGTCGGGCTGATCGAGGTGGTCGACCGGCTCCCCAACGGGGTCGACACGATCGTCCACGAGCGCGGGCAGTCGCTCTCCTCGGGCGAGCGTCAGCTCATCGCGCTGGCAAGGGCGTTCGTGGCGCACCCCCGGGTGCTCGTGCTCGACGAGGCGACGTCCAACCTCGACCTGCTCTCGGAGAGCAAGATCGAGCGGGCCCTCGACGTGCTGCTCGAGGGCCGCACCGCCATCTTGATCGCTCACCGGCTCACCACCGCGATGAAGGCCGACCGCATCGTCGTCGTCGACGAGGGCGGCATCGTCGAGATCGGGTCCCACGACGAGCTGGTGGGGCGCGGCGGCCGCTACGCCGAGATGTACGAGACCTGGATCTCTCACGCCGAGGGCGCGGCCGCCTGATCCCCGGCCCGTGGGGGCCATCGGATCGGGCCCCGGGCAGACCCGGCCAGGGCACCCGATCGATAATCGTAATGACTCTGGATACCGATAGAGTGGCGGGGTGCGCCGCACCGAGCCGCCGCTCCGCCTCCTCGCAGCCGCCTGCGGCCTCGCCCTGATCGTCGGCCTCTGGCCGGTGCCGGCGTCGGCCGCCCCCCGTCGGGGCGCGATCCTGGCGGTCGGCGCCGAGAGCCAGTACGCCAACGTCATCGGCCAGATCGGCGGACGCGCCGTGCGGGTGACGGCCGTCTTGCGCAACCCGAACACCGACCCCCACAGCTTCGAGTCCTCGCCGAGCGTCGCCCGCCAGATCGCGAGCGCGCGCCTGATCGTGCAGAACGGGCTCGGCTACGACGCGTTCATGAACGACATCGAACGGGCCACCCCGAGCCCCGGGCGGCGGATCGTCACCGTGCAACGGCTGCTCGGCCTGCCCGACAGCACGCCGAACCCCCATCTTTGGTACTCGCCCAGGACGATGCCGGCGGTCGCCCGTGCGATCGAGACCGCCCTCGCCGCCATCGCCCCCTCCGAGCGCCAGTACTTCGCCGCGAACCTGGTCCGCTTCGAGCGGTCGCTCGGTCCGTGGCGGCGGGCAATCGCGTCGTTCCGGCGCGCCCACCGGGCAATCGCGGTCGCAGTCAGCGAGCCGGTGGCCGACGACCTGCTCAACGCTCTCGGGGTGCGCATCGCCACCCCGTTCCGTCTGCAGGCGGACCTCATGAACGGCGTCGACCCCGCGCCCGAGGACATCGCCCTGCAGACGAACCTCTTCGCCCAGCACCGCGTGCGCGCCTTCGTCTACAACGCGCAGGTCGTCGACCCGGTCACCGCGGCCTTCCGGGCCGCCGCCGAGCGGGCGCACGTCCCGATCGTCGCCGTCTACGAGACGATGCCAGAGCCCGGCTACGACTACCAGCGCTGGATGCTGGCCGAGGTGCGGGCGCTCGAGCGGGCGGTCAGCGCGCGGCGCTCGACGGAGCGGCTGTGACGGGCGGCAACGGGGAGCCAGAGGTGCTGGCGCTCCGAGACGTGGGGCTGTGGCTTGGGGAACGCCGGATCCTCGACTCGGTGTCCTTCTCGATCCGCCCGGGGGAGTTCGCCGGCCTGATCGGCGCGAACGGTGCCGGCTAGACGACCCTCTTCCGGGTGATCCTCGGCCTCCAGCAGCCGAGCGGCGGGACGGTCAGGATCGCGCCGGATTCCTCGGGGCGCCGCTCCATCGGCTACGTCCCCCAGAAGACCCAGCTCGCGCCGGACCTGCCCCTGCGCGCCCGCGACCTCGTCGCGCTCGGGATCGACGGCCACCGCTTCGGGCTCCCCCGGCGCTCGGCCGCCCGCGCGCGGGCGGTCGACGAGATGCTCGAGGCCGTCGGTGCGCTCGGCTTCGCCAACGCCCGCGTGGGCCAGCTCTCGGGCGGCGAGCAGCAGCGGGTGCTCATCGCGCACGCGCTGATCAGCCGGCCCCGGCTCCTCCTGCTCGACGAACCGCTGGCAAGCCTGGACCTCGGCAGCGCGCAGGAGATCATCGCCCTGCTCGACCGCTTCGTGCGCGAACGGGGGGTCGCGGTCCTGCTCTCGGCCCACGAGATGAACCCGCTGCTGCCGGTGATGGACCGGATCGTCTACATCGCCGCCGGCCGGGCCGCGAGCGGGACCACCGAGGAGGTGGTGCGCCCGAGCGTGCTGAGCAAGCTCTACGGACACCATGTGGACGTCGTCCGGGTCCATGGGCGGGTGCTCGTCGTGGCCGGCCCCGGCAGCGGCGACGAGGAGCTCCTCGCCACCGACGCCGCCCGCGTGGTGCCCTGATGGGCTGGCTGTTCGAGCCGGGGTTCTTCTCCAATGGGCCGGTGCACGTGGCCCTCGTGATCGGCGGCGTCACCGCCGTGGTCTCGGCGCTGGTCGGCGTGTTCACGGTCGTGCGCGGACAGTCCTTCGGCGGCCACGCCCTGAGCGACGTCTCGACGGCCGGTGGGTCGGGCGCGCTCTTGATCGGGCTGAGCCCCCTCAGCGGGTTCGTCGCCGGGGACCTGCTCGGGGGCGCCGCCATGGAGGCGCTCGGCACCGAGCACGAGCGCGGACGCGACGTGGCCACCGGGATCGTGCTCGGTGCGGCGACCGGGCTGGCCGCGCTGTTCCTCTACCTCGACGCCACCTCGGGCACGACGACCGGCACCGCCCAGCAGATCCTGTTCGGGTCGATCTTCGTGCTCCAGCCCTCCATCATCCCGGTCGTCGCCGCCCTCGCGTGCCTCGCGCTCGGGCTTCTCGCGCTCCTCTACCGGCCCCTCGTGCTGCACACCTTCAGCCCCGAGATCGCACACGCCCGCGGGGTGCCCGTGCGCCTCGTGGGCGCCTTGTACATGGCGGCCCTCGCCATGGCCGTCGCCCTGAGCTCGATCACGATCGGCACCGTCCTCTCCACGGCGCTGTTGATCGGCCCCCCGGCAGCGGCGCTGCGGCTCACAAGGGGCATGGGCCGGGCCCTCCTCGTGGCCGCACTGACCGGCCTCGGCGCGACCTGGCTCGGCATCCTCTTGTCCTACGACAGCTTCTATTGGAGCCCGAGCCGCCGGTTCCTGCCGGTCAGCTTCTTCGTGGTGGCCATCATCGTCGTGGCTTATCTCGCCTCGGGCCTCGCGCGCCTCGGGCTGCGGCGCCGACCGAGCGCGCCCGGGGGTGCCTGAGTGTTCTCGGGGTTCATGGCCAATGCCTGGGTGAGCGGGACGATCGTCGCGATCGTGGCCGGGGTCGTCGGGTTCTTCGTGGTGCTGCGGGGTGCGGCCTTCCAGGCGCACGCCATCCCCAACGGCGCCTTCGCCGGCGCCGCATTCGCCACCCTCGTCGGCTTCGACACCCTGGTCGGCCTGGCGGGGTTCTCGATCGTCGCCGCCCTCGGCATCGCCTGGCTCGGACGGCGCGCCCGCGCCGACGTGGCCACCGCCCTCGTCCTCGTCCTCCTCCTCGCTCTGGGGGGCCTGTTCCTCAGCCGGACGACCGAGTACGGGCCCCAGGTGTTCTCCCTCCTCTTCGGCGAGATCCTGGGCGTGAGCACGAGCGAGCTCCTCCCCGTGGCCCTCCTCGCGTTGGCGTGCGTCGCGGTCGTCGGGTCGCTGTTCAGGCCCCTCATGCTCTCCTCGGTCCTGGGCGAGGTGGCCGAGGCCAAGGGGGTGCGCAGCGGCCCGCTCGAGGTGGCCTTCCTGCTCGTCGTCGCCCTGGCCACGGCCATGACCGTTCCCGTCGTCGGGGCAATGTTGATCTTCGCCCTCATGATCGGGCCGCCGGCCGCGGCCCGGGCGCTGAGCGCCCGGCCGATGGTGGCGGTGGCGCTCTCGGTCGTCCTGGCCCTGGTCGCGCTGTGGGGGTCGATCGCGAGCGCCTATCTCACCGACTGGCCCGTCGGCTTCTTCGTCGGGGTGTTCGGCGCCGCCATCTACGGCGCAGCGCGCGCCTCGGTGACGATCGCCCGGAGGGGCGCCGCCCGCTCCGGGGCGGCGACCTGAGGCACGCGCGCCCGAGGGTACGCTCGACGGGCCCCGCCGAGCGCCGGTGGGCCACCGTCCGAAGGAGCGCGGGTGGGCTTGCTCGACCACAAGGCGGCCGTCGTGACCGGCGGCGCACAGGGGATCGGCCTCGCGATCGCAGGGGCCTTCGCCGAGCAGGGCGCCCGGGTCGTGCTCGGCGACATCGACCGCGACCGGGTCGCCTCGGCCGCCGCCGCGCTGCGTGAGGGGGGTGCCGACGTCGTGGGCGAGGCGTGCGACGTCACCTCCGAGTCCGACATGGAGGCGCTCGTCGCCTCGTGCGTCGAGCGCTACGGGTCCCTCGACGTGATGGTCAACAACGCCGGGATCACCCGCGATGCGACCATGCGCAAGATGACCGCCGAGGACTTCAAGACGGTGATCGACGTGCACCTGTTCGGGGCGTGGCTCGGGACCCGCTTCGCGTCGGCGATCATGCGCGAGCAGGGCTCGGGCTCGATCATCAACATGTCGTCGATCTCGGGCAAGGTCGGCAACCCCGGACAGACCAACTACAGCGCGGCGAAGGCGGGCATGGTCGGGATGACCAAGGCCGCCGCGAAGGAGCTCGCGCACCTGGGCGTCCGGGTGAACGCCATCCAGCCGGGCCTGATCCGCACCGCGATGACCGAGAAGATGCGGCCCGAGGTCTGGGAGCAGCGGCTGACCGAGATCCCGATGGGGCGCGCCGGGGAGGTCGACGACGTGGCCGGGGTGGCCGTGTTCCTCGCCTCGGGGCTCTCTTCGTATATGACAGGCACGGTCCTCGAGGTGACCGGCGGCCGGCACATCTAGGAGACGGCGCCCGACCGGGCGCCGAGAAGGGTGAGGACATGCGAGACGCGGTGATCTGCGAACCGGTGCGCACGCCGGTCGGGCGCTTCGGCGGCGTGCTGAAGGACGTGCCGGTCCAGCGCCTCGGGGCCGTCGTGATCGCCGAGGTCATGGCGCGCACCGGCATCCCGCCCGAGGCGGTCGACGACGTGGTGTTCGGCCAGGGCTACCCGAACGGCGAGGCCCCGGCCATCGGCCGGGTGGCGGCCCTCGACGCCGGCCTGCCGGTCGGCGCGCCCGGGATCCAGCTCGACCGGCGTTGCGGTTCGGGCCTCCAGGCGGTCCTCTACGCCGCCATGGAGGTCCAGACCGGGGCGGCGGACCTGGTCCTCGCCGGCGGGGCCGAGTCGATGAGCCAGACCGAGTACTACACGACCTCGATGCGCTGGGGCGCGAGGGCGGAGAACGTCGCGTTCTTCGACCGTCTGGCCCGGGGCCGGATCACGGCCGGCGGCGAGCGCTACCCGGTCCCCGGCGGCATGATCGAGACAGCCGAGAACCTGCGCCGGGAGTACGGGATCTCACGCGAGGAGCAGGACGAGCTGGCCCTGCGCTCGCACGAACGCGCCGTCGCCGCCCAGCGCGAGGGACGCTTCAAGGACGAGATCGTGCCGGTGACCATCGCGAGTCGTTCCGGCGAGGTCGTCGTCGACACCGACGAGCATCCCCGGGCCGACACCACACTCGAGTCGCTGGCCAAGCTCCGGCCGATCCGCCAGCGCGAGGACGCCGAGGCGACGGTGACGGCCGGGAACGCGAGCGGGCAGAACGACGGCGGGGCGGCCTGCGTGGTGACCACGCCCGAGCGGGCGGCCGAGCTCGGCATCCGCCCACTGGCCAGGCTGCGCGCCTGGGCGGTCGCCGGTGTCCCGCCGGCCACCATGGGCATCGGCCCGGTGCCGGCCACCGCCAAGGCGCTCGAGCGCGCCGGGCTCACCCTGGCGGACATGGAGCTGATCGAGCTCAACGAGGCGTTCGCCGCCCAGGTGCTCTCGGTGACCCGCGAGTGGGGGCTGACCGAGCGCGACTTCGACCGGCTGAACGTGAACGGCTCGGGCATCTCGCTCGGCCACCCGATCGGGGCGACCGGCGGGCGCATCCTCGCCACGTTGCTCCGCGAGATGGACCGGCGGGGTGCCGCCCTCGGGCTCGAGACGATGTGCATCGGCGGCGGGCAGGGGCTGGCCGCGGTGTTCGAGGCCGTGGGCTGAGCACGCCGGTTCGGGCTCCCGGGGCGCGCGATCGGTCGCCCGCTATCCCGTGATCGCTTGGATGGCTTCGAGCAGGGCATCGGGGACGGCCAGCGGCCCGCCGAACACATCGCCGGGGGTCGCCTTCTCGAGCGTCGAGAGGTAGCTGGCCACCGGGGCCGGCACCGTCGGGGAGCCCGCCGGGTCGACGAGGAGGACCGGGCCGAGCCGGCCGCCGCTCGCCATGAACACCGCCCCGCTCAAGGCGTCGGTGTAGCTGCGGCCGGTCGCGACCCCGAAGAGCCGCGCACCGGGGAAGAAATAGGAGGCCACCGCCGCCGAGGTCCCGTAGGCGTCGGTGCCGTAGATGGCCTTGGCTCCTGGGTCCGCCCCGGCTGCCGCCAGGGGCCCGCCGATCGCGAAGCGCACGTCGTAGGGGTGGGCGGCAAGGTAGGCGGCGGTCTCGGGCGCCTGGGTCGCCCCGTTCGTGAGCAGGATCGCACCGTGGTTCGCGACGGCCGCGGGGACGGCCGACAAGGCGTCGGGGAAGTCGAGGCCGGTCGCCTCGAAGACGTTGGCCGGATCCCCGAGGGCGCCGGCGATGTCGACGGCGGTGGCGAACTCGTTGGCCCCCGCTTCCCGGACGACCTTGTATCCGAGCCCGGCGAGCGTGGTGTCGACCGAGGCGGGCACGGCGAGGTCACCGCCCAGCACAAAGACCGTGCCCCCGGGCCGGAGCACCCGCTCGATCTCGGCCAGGGTCCGCCCGCCGAGGCCCGGGCGCTGATCGGCCCCCTCGGTCAAGAGCAGCGGGCCGCCCTCGGCTACGGCCAGGGGGCCACCGGCCAGGGCGTCGGAGAAGAAGTCCGAACGGGCCAAGACGACCGCCTTGGCCGAGCCCTGAGCCGGGTACTCGGCCTGCGAGATCGCGATCGCGGTCCCGATGGGATCCTCCCCGTAGATGGCCTGGAGGTCGACCACCTCGCTCAGCTGCGTGTTCGAGGGGGCGTCGAGCGAGGTCCCCGAGAAGGAGGCCTCGATCACGTGGGTGCCGATGGCCGCGTAGCTCGGGTCGCAGGTCGCGCTCCCGCCCGAGAGCGGGACCGCCACGCAGCCCGCGATGGTGGTCCCGTCGTCCCTGAAGGTGACGGTGCCCCCCGAGACCCCCGGCGTCACGGTCGCGACGTAGGTGACCTCCTGGCCGGCCACCGCAGGGTTTGGCGAGGCGCTAAGCGTGGTGGTGGTGGGAGTCGTGATCGAGGCCGTCGGGGCCAGCGGCCCCGGTACGAGGGTCTCGAAGTCGCTGAAGGCCACGGGGTTGCGGTTCGCAAATGTCCAGGATCCCGCATAGCCAGAACTGCTCGAAAAAGTGGTGGCGAGCGCCGGCGAGGTGGTACCGGCGAGGTTCATGTTCAAGGTGTCGCCCGGAATGGCCGGAGGCCCCGGTGGTCCGCCGTCGAGGTGCATCGGGAAGCTCGGCGAGGGGGTGACGTTGGCGGTATCAGAGCCCGAGCCGAACTTGACCGTAAGGCTGCTCAGTTGCGAACCCGTGAAGTTGATGGCGCCAGGTGCGAGACCCGAGACCAGGGTGTCTCCGATGGTGGCACTTCGCCCCGTGGTGTCGGCGGAATCGTCCAAGACGACCCTGTCGGGCGCATTGGCGTCGCTGCTGCTCAAGGAGACGCTGCCCTGGACGCCCCGTAGAGACCCGGCGCTTCCGATGTTGACGGTGTCAGGCGCGGTCCCGGTCGAGCTGACGCTGAGCGGTCCGGTGGCCGACGTTCCCAGGATGTTCACCGTCTCGCTCGTGCTGCTCGCCCGATCGATGTAGGTGGTAACCCCTGGGATCGTCGTGTCGACGTCGAAGCTGTTGGAGCCGCTGCCGCCGTCAATCGTCAGACTCGTCAGATTGGTCGGCGTTGTTGAATCGTCGAGTACGACGGTATTGCCGCCGTTGGGTAGTTCGACGACGACGTCGCCAAAGGCGTCAAAAAAAAATGTACAGGGCGAGGGACCGGTGATCTCGATATACAACTTCGGCGCGAAAGGGTACGGGGTGATGGTGAACGTCCCGGACGGACAAGAGGTCAAGTTCCAGAGGTTTGGCGCCGACTCGGCCGTCGGGGGGAACGCCAACGACGCGAGGACCGTCGCGACGAGGCTGGCTCCTGCAAGGGGGGCCAGCAATCTCAGCCACCAAGCTCTCAACTGTCGCTACCTCGGGCTCGTCCGAAAATGCGGAACAGTACCAAGCGACCGCCGCTGCTCGGGGCATCGATCCTCGATCCCTCACCGTCGAGGACGAGGCGGACTGAGGAGGCCTTCGGGCGCGACGCCGTTGGTACGCCTGCGCCTCGTCTCGGGTGAGACGTTCGCCGGCCCTCCGCGCGACGAGAGCGAGAGGCGGCCTGACCGCCCGCCGCCGAAACGATGCGTCTACCCGACGATGGCCTTGATGGCCGCGAGTCGCCTGGGATGGGATCGCGACCGGGGCGCCGAAGACGCAACTGCGGGTCTCCTTGGCGAACGCCGAGAGGTAGCCGGCCACCGGGCCCGGGACGCTCGGCGAGGCGTCTGGTCGACGAGGAGGATCGGCTTGAGGCGCCCCCCGCTCGCCATGAACACCACCCCGGCCAGCGCGTTGGTGTAGGTGCGCCCGGTGGCCACCCCGTAGAGGGGGACGTTCAAGAAGAAGTGGGAGGCGACGGCGGCCGACGTCCCGTACGCGTCGGTGCCCTACCGCGCCCGGGTCGGCCCCGGCAGCCGCCGGCCAGGGCTTCATGGTGGATGGTGGCTTCGCGTGCGGCGGCGGCGTCAATGCCTCGGCTGGCAGAGTGGTTTCCGTTGCCAGAGGCACACAAGCGAAGATTCTTGGCACGACACGACGTCGATCGGCGCTGTCGTCGCACTATGGCTCCACCTGGGACTTCCGGCCCGTAGGTTGAGTGCACATCCATCCCAATGGGTATGGCGATGGTTTCCGCCATCCCGGTGGGATCGACCGGGCGGACCTTCTGCAATCGACTCTCGTGGCGGACGACTCGGAACCCAGCCACGAGTGCTCGTTAGAACCGATTACCCCTCGGTCGCCGCGCCGAGCGCCTGGCGGGCGATGATCACCTGCTGGATCTGGCTCGTGCCCTCGAAGATCCGGTACAGCCGGGCGTCGCGGTAGAAGCGCTCGACGGCGACCCCGCGCATGTAGCCGGCACCTCCGTGGATCTGCACGGCACGGTCGGCCACCCGGCCGAGCATCTCAGAGCAGAAGTACTTGGCCGCCGAGGGACCGAGCTTGCGGTCGGTCCCGGCGTCGAAGGCCCGGGCGACCTCCAAGGTGAGGCTCTTGCCCGCGAGTTGTTCGGTCACCGAGTCGGCGATCATCCCCTGGATGAGCTGGAAGCTCGCGATCGGGTGGCCCGACTGCATCCTGCTCTGCGCGTAGGCGACCGACTCGTCGACGAGGCGTCCGGCGAGCCCCACGCAACACGCCGCCATGTGCGTCCTGCCGTGCGCGAGGCAGCGCATCGCCGTCGCGTATCCATTGTCGACGCCCTCCTCGCCACCGATGAGGAAGGATCCGTCGACACGCACGTCGTCGAAGAAGACCTCGGAGGTCCATGCGCCCCCCTGGCCCATCTTCTTGTCCTTCGGGCCGACGCTGAGGCCCGGGGCGTCGCGCGGGACGAGGAAGGTCGAGATGCCTCGGCTCGCCTTGGCCTCGGGGTTGGTCCTGGCGAAGACCATGAACACGTCGGCGATGGGCGCGTTGGTGATGTAGCGCTTCGAGCCGTTCAAGACCCAGGTCTCCCCGTCGCGTTGCGCGCTCGTGGTGAGCGTGGAGGGGTCCGATCCCGCCTCGGTCTCGGTCAGCGCGAAGGATGCGGTGAGCTCGCCGCTCGCGAGCTTCGGCAACCACTCCAGCTTCTGCTCCTCGGTGCCCCCCTCGAGCAGCACATGGCCGGCGATGCCGTTGTTGGTGCCGAACATGGAGCGCAAGGCGGGGGTGGTGTAGCCGAGCTCGAAGACGAGCTGGACCTCCTCTTCCAGGTTGAGCCCAAGCCCCCCGTACTCCTCGGGACTGGCGAACCCGTAGAGCCCCATGTCCTTGGCGCTCTGGCGGATGTCCTCGGGGATGTCGTCGGTCTCGTCGATCTCGTTCTCGGCCGGGACGACCCGGCCGCGCACGAACTCCCGGGTGACCGACACGATCTCGGCGAACGCTGCGGGATCCACTCATGCTCCTCTCGGCTGGCGACACCTCGCTCACCCAGCCTAGGTTCCGCGCTCGGGAGATAGCCTTTGGCCGTCAACGCCGGCCCGCCACAGCGCGGTGACCGGCGCGCGAGGAGGTTGCTGATGGCGGAGTGGAGCTTCCCGGTCGAGGCCGGGCACATCATGATGTTCGCCCGCGCGGTGGGCGACCCGAACCCCGTCTACTACGACGAGGAGGCGGCCAAGTCGACCGAGGTGGGGGGCATCGTCGCCCCGCCGACGTTCATCCAGGCGAGCGCCCAGTTCAACCCGGACTACTTCCTGCGACCCAAGATCGGCCAGCTGTGGTTCGGCTCGGGCAAGGAGCCCACCGGCTCGAATGCCGCGCCCCCCGAGCCCGCTCCGTCGAGCGAGGGTGGCGGGGGCCGACGCGGCGGGGGCGGGGGCGTCGGGCTCCACGCCGAGCAGCACTTCGAGTACCACCGGCCGATCCGGCCCGGTGACGTGCTGACGCCCACCAACAAGGAGGGCAAGACCTGGGAACGCGAGGGCCGCTCGGGGCACCTGCAGTTCTCCGAGTCCATCACCGAGTGGCACGACCAGCACGGAAATCTCGTCATCACGGCCAGGGGCGTCGGCGTGCGCACCAGCGGCCCCGCCCAGAGCTAGGAGATCGACTGATGCCGCTATCCGCATCCAGCCTGAAGGTCGGTGACAGCCACAGCGAGGTGGTCGTCCACAACCTTTCACGGACCCAGATCGTCCAATATGCGGGCGCCTCGGGCGACTACAACCCGCTGCACAGCGACGAGATCTACGTGACAAAGGTCGCCGGCTTCCCGACGGTGTTCGCGCACGGGATGCTCACCATGGGGCTGACCGGCCGTCTCCTCACCGACTGGGTGGGTGACGGGCGCCTCCTCTCCTACGGGGCGCGCTTCGAGAAGCAGGTGTGGCCCGGCGCCACCTTGACGGCGACAGCGACGGTCGATGCGATCGAGGACGGCGAAGACGGCAAGGTCGCGTCCCTGAGCGTGGTCACCGTCAACGAGTCGGGCGACCGGGTCCTCTCGGGCACGGCCAAGGCGCGCCTGGACCCCTGAGAGGGGTGCCCGGCTGGGGGCCGGGCGATCAGAGCTCGCCGAATCCGCCGCGCACCCGGTGCACGGTGATGGCAGCGACGAGCGCGCCCGCGCACAGGAGCCCGCCGGAGATCTCGAGGGAGGTGTGCAGCCCCGAGCCGAACGCGCTGTAGGCCGCGTGCACGACCTTGGTGGCGATCTTGGCCACCGCAGCGTTCTTCGAGCGCTCCGCCTTGGTCGCGGCGTTGCCCGAGAGGCCGCCCCCGGTCACCGCGCGCAACACCAGGCTCTGGAAGCTCGGCGGGATGCCGATCGCCTTGAGCCGCGTCGCCAGCCCGCCGGTGAGCCGGGCGTTCACGATCGAGCCGAGGATCGCGACCCCGAACACCGCGCCGAGCTCGCGGCTCGTGTTGGTCGCCGACGCCGCCATGCCCGAGCGCTCGGGCGGCACCACGGCGAGCGGTGTGGAGGTGATCGGCACCACCGCCATCCCGAAGCCGATCCCCGCGATCGGGAGCACCCAACCGAGGGTGGAGAACCCGACCTCGGGATTCAAGACGGCGCCCGTCGCAAGGACGCCGCCGGCCGCCATGAGACACCCCACCGTCATCGGGACCCGAGGGCCCATCCGGGCAACCCACGGCCCCGTCACGATCGACGAGATGATGAGGCCGGCCGCCATCGGGAGGAAGTCGATGGCGGTTTGGAAGGGCGAGGCGTTCGCCACCACCTGCATGTAGAGCGCGGTGAAGAAGAAGATCGAGAAGATCCCGAAATAGGCCGCGAAGGCGGCGAAGTTGGAACCCGCCATCGGCGCCTTGGCGAAGAGGGAGGTCTGCACGATCGGGCTCCTCGTTCGACGCTCCACGGCGATGAAGACGGCGGCGGTGACACAGGCCACAACGAACAGCACGATGATCCACCAGGTGCCATAGCCCGAGGTCTCGCCCTGGATCACGGCGAAGGACCCTGATGCGAGGGCCGCCGCGCCGAGGACGATGCCGAAGAGGTCGATCCTTCGCCCCGCCCGATCGGCCGTCTCGGGCACGAACAAGAGCGCCATAGCGAACGCCACCGCCCCGACGAACAGGTTGAACCAGAAGATGTCGCGCCAGCTGCTGGCGCCGACCAGCGCGCCGCCGATGACCGGTCCGAGTGCGAGCGCCAGCCCAGAGACGGCCGCCCACACGCCGAGCGCATCGGCGCGGGTTCGCCGGTCGGGGTAGACGTGACGGATGATCGACAAGGTGCCCGGCTCCGAGGCGGCCGCACCGAGGCCCATGACCACCCGTCCGGCGATGAGGGTGCTCACGTTCGGGCTCAGTGCGGCGAGCACCGAGCCCGCGCAAAAGATGCCAACCCCGGCGAGCATGACCTTCTTGCGCCCGAGCATGTCGCCGAGCGACCCCGCAGCGAGCATGAACGCCGCGAAGGTGAGCGCGTAGCCGTTCACCACCCATTGGAGCGAGGTGACCCCCGCGTGCAGGTCGCTCTGCACCGAGGCGAGCCCGACGCTCACGATCGTGTTGTCGAGGAACGTCAAGAAGAGGACGACGCAGAGGGTCGCGAGCGCCACCGCCTGACCCGGCGTGCCGAGCCCCGCCCGGCCGGCATCCGGGCCCGCTGCGGTTGCCTCGACACCTCCGGCCTGCGCCCGGATGTGCGCGGCGATCTCGCCCAGCGTCTCACCCATGTCGCAACCCACGACGCCCCAACACGTCCGCGCCGGGGCGGTGGCTCCTCGATCGCGAGTTATACCCGGACACCGCGCCGGGGCACCCCAACGGTCGTTGGGCCGGGCCTGGACGCGCAACGACCCCCGGGACTCCAGGGGGGGTGGATGCCGGGGGCCGAATGCGCTTGTGACTGACGGGATGTACCCGCCCACGACATACCCCCTCCCCCGCAGGTCAAACGCTCGTTTTCCCGCAGGCGCCCGCAACCGTTCTCACCGGTCGCGACCAGGCATGAGCAAAGGTGTGTCGGGCAGCGCAGCGGGCTAACTTCGCGGGCGGACGCAGGCACAAAGGGGGGCACATGGAACTCGACCTCGGTCCCGAGCTTCGGTCGTTTCGTGACGAGATCCGGACGTTCCTTTCCGAGCACCGGATCGAGGAGCTGGCCGGGGTTGGCATCCAGGCCGGCTTTGCCGGGCAGAGCGACGAGGACTCCGAGGCCCGCGCCGCCGCGTGGCGCGCCTGGGAGGACACCCTCGCCAAGGAGCACCTGATCTGTCCGCAGTGGCCGGCCGAGGTCGGCGGGCGGGGCCTCTCCGGCGTGGAGATGGCGATCCTGAACGAGGAGTTCGAGCGCGAGAACATGCCGCGGGTGGTGCGCGGCATGGGTGAGTCGCTCGTCGGCCCCTCGATCATCGTGCACGGCTCCGACGAGCAGAAGGCCTACTTCTTGCCCCGGATCGTGAACGGCACCGACCGCTACTGCCAGGGCTTCTCCGAGCCCGACCACGGCTCAGACCTGGGCGGGGTCGAGACCCGGGCCGAGGTCGACGGTGACGAGATCGTGGTGACCGGCCAGAAGGTGTGGACCTCGGGCGCGCACCTCGCGAACACCATCTTCGTGCTCTGCCGCACGGACCCCGACGTCCCCAAGCACCGCGGGCTCTCCTATGTGCTCGTCCCGATGCGCCGCGAGGACGGGTCCTCGAACGGGATCGACCTCCAGCCGCTTCGCCAGATGTCCGGCGCGAGCGGGTTCTGCCAGGAGTTCATCGACGGCGCGCGTGCCCCGCTCTTCAACGTCATCGGCGGGCTCAACAACGGCTGGCGGGTCGCGATGACGACGCTCGGCAACGAGCGCGGGGGAAGCGCGACGACCCAGCACCTGCGCTACGAGAAGGAGTTCTGGGATCTCGTCGACACGGCGCGCAAGCAGGCGGCGAGCGACGACCCCCTCGTGCGCCAGGACCTCGCATGGGCGTACACCCACGTGGAGCTCATGCGCTACTCGGGGTTGCGCCTGCTCGCGACGCTCGCCGCCAAGCGGGAACCGGGTCCCGAGGCGAGCGTGAACAAGCTCTTCTGGTCCGAGTACCACAAGCGCTTCGGCAACGTGGCCATCAACCTCGTGGGCGCCCAGGGCATGATCCGGCCCGAGGGCGCGGGGTACCGCACCGACCGCTGGCAGCAGGCCTTTCTCGGCAGCCGCGCCGGGACCATCTTCTCGGGGACGAGCGAGATCCAAAAGAACATCATCGGCGAGCGCGCCCTCGGGCTTCCGAAGGAGCCCGTCGTCGGCTGAGCCCTCCTGGTCCTTTGTGGCCACGAACAGCGCAACACCTAGACAACACACGAGAGACGAGGAGCCCACCGGTGCCCGACGAAGAAGCAGTCATCGTTGCGACGGCGCGCAGCGCGATCGGCCGCGCCAACAAGGGGTCGCTGGTCGACTACCGGGCCGACGAGCTGATGGCGACCATCTTGAACGCGCTGATGGACAAGGTGCCAGCGGTGGACAAGAGCGAGGTCGTGGACATCATCTGCGGCAATGTGGCCCAACAGGGCGAGACCGGCTTCTCCATCGCCCGGACGGCGGGGATCCTGGCCGGCTTCCCCCTGAGCGTCCCGGGCCTCACGCTCAACCGCTTCTGCTCCTCGAGCCTCCAGTCCATCCGCACCGCAGCCCACGCCATCAAGGCCGGCGAGGGCCACGTGTACATCGCGGCCGGGGTCGAGAAGAGCTCCCGGCCACCCGAGCCCGAGGGCGGTGCCCCCGCCCCACCGCGGGGCAGAGGCGTCGGCCCCGGCGGCCTCAACCCCAAGCTCCTCGGGCGCGACTCGGGCTTCCCGAACGTCTACATCCCCATGGGGCTGACGGCGGAGAACGTGGCCGAGCGCTTCGGGGTCTCGCGCGAGGACCAGGACGCGTTCGCGAAGCTCAGCCAGGACCGGGCGGTGGCCGCCCAGGCGGCCGGGGTCTTCGACCGTGAGATCAGCCCCGTGACGAAGGAGGACGGGACGGTCGTCGCGAAGGACGACGGCCCGCGCCCGGGGACGACCCTCGAGAAGCTCGGGGAGCTCGCGCCTGCCTTCAAGCCCGAGGGCGGGACCGTGACCGCCGGCAACGCGTGCCCGCTCAACGACGGCGCGGCGGCGGTGCTCGTGATGAGCAGGTCCCGGGCCGACCAGCTCGGCCTGAAGCCGCTGGCGCGCATCGTGGCCTCGGCGGTCAGCGGCAACGACCCCGAGATCATGGGGGTGGCCCCCATCGATGCCGTGCCCAAGGTGCTCGAGGCGGCCAACATGAAGCTCTCCGACGTCGACGTCGTCGAGCTGAACGAGGCCTTCGCCGCCCAGGTGCTCCCGGTGTGCCGGGAGACCGGCATCGACATCGAGAGCCAGCTCAACCCCCACGGTGGCGCGATCGCACTCGGCCACCCCTTCGGGATGACCGGTGCCCGGATCATGACGACGCTCATCAACGACCTCCAGACGCTCGACAAGTCCATCGGCCTCGAGACCATGTGCGCTGCGGGCGGCATGGCCATGGCCATGATCATCGAGCGCCTGGACTGAGCGCCCTCCGGTGAGCGACGCCCTCGTCCTCGAGCGTGACGGGCACGTCGCGGTCGCGACGCTCAACCGGCCCGAGAAGCTGAACGCGTTGAGCGGGGCGCTCTCCGCCGACCTCCTCGAGATGTCCCGGGAGCTGAACGCGGACGACGAGGTCTGGGCGGTCGTCATCACCGGGGCCGGCCGGGGCTTTTGCTCGGGCGTCGATCTCGGCGGGCGGCGCCCGAGCGAGGCCGCCCCGCCCAGCCACGGCGAGCGCATGGACGAGCTCGGGTGGGTGGGCCGCCAGGCGCTCGGGATCTCGGGGATCGCAAAGCCGACCGTGGCGGCGGTCAACGGCGTGGCGGCGGGGGCCGGGATGAGCCTCGCCCTCGCCTGCGACCTGCGCACCGGCGACGGGAGAACCCGCTTCCGCACGGTGTTCGCCGAGCGGAACCTGAGCCCCGACTCGGGCATGAGCTATTTCCTCACGCGCATCGTCGGCTACGCGAGGGCCGCCGATCTGATCTTCACGAGCCGCGACATCGGCGCAGAGGAGTCCTACCGCCTCGGATTGCTCGACCGCCTCGCCGAGGGGGAGGGCGCACTCGACGAGGCGCTCCGCCTCGCCGCCACCATCGCATCGCTGCCGCCGTTGGCCATCCGCTCGGCCAAGCGCGTCCTGCAGCACAACGTCGACGTGGCGCTCGAAGAGGCGCTCCGCTACGAGACAGCCGGGCTGGGCTACGCCAGGCGGGCACCCAACGACCAGGCCGAGTCCATCGCCAGCTTTCGCGAGAGACGACCCCCGAGGTTCACCGGCACATGACGACCCAAGAGACCGCCGCACCGACCGTCACCGGCCCGATCACCGGAGGCATCCGGGGCCGGCCCTTCGCCGCTTCGCTCGATGACCTGACGCCGCTCGGCTACGTGGAGGAGGAGTTCTTCGTCGAGGGGGAGGCGCCCGGATACGAGGCGACGGCCGACTTGGGGCCCGATGGCCGCTGGGAGGCCGAGGAAGCCGACCGCGCGCACTTCGTCACCAGGGTCCTCGTGCAGCGGCCCAGCGACCCGACGAGGTTCAACGGGACCGTCGTGGTCGGCTGGAACAACGTCACCGCCGGCTACGAGCTCCTGGCCGAGCTGCCCAGCATCTTGGACGAGGGGTTCGCCTACGCGTGTGCGTCGGTCCAGCAGGTGGGGGTCGACGGGGTTGGTGCGTCGCCCCAGGGGCTGCGGGCGTGGGACCCGGAGCGCTACGGGCCCCTCGTCCACCCGGGCGACCGGTACTCCTATGGGATCCTGAGCGCGCTCGCACGGGCGGTCGGCCCGCAGCGCCCGTCGTCCCCCCTCGATCCGATGGGGGGCCTCGCAGTCGAACGGCTGGTGGCGCTCGGCGCCTCCCAGTCGGCGGCCCGCCTCGCCACCTACATCAACGCGGTGCAGCCGGTCACCAGCACCTTCGACGGGTTCCTCGTCCTCATCCACTTCGGGAGCGGCGCGGCGCTGAGCGACAACGCTGTGTTCGACCCGGCCGGTCCTCGGACGAACCCGATCTTCCGGACGAGGACCAAGCTGCGCGACGACCTCGGTGTGCCGATCATGGTCGTGAACTCCGAAACCGAGACACCCGCCTATCTCGCGGCGCGCCAGGACGATAGCGACGCCTTCCGGTTCTGGGAGGTGGCCGGCGCTGCGCACGTCTCGGCTCCGCAGCTCGTCAGGCGGGTGGCCAAGACCGCGCGCGACGGCGTGCCCTCCCGCGAGATCCCGCTGCCGCCCTCGCACATCTCCTACACGCCAGCGGCCAGCGCGGCGCTCGGTCACCTGCAGCGCTGGATGACCGGCGGACCACCCCCGCCCGCCCAGCCGAGGATCGAGATGGCGGGCGACCCGGCCACGATCCGCCGCGACGAGCACGGCAATGCCGTCGGCGGGGTCAGGATGCCCGGCGTCGAGGTGCCGGTCGCCCACAACACCGGCGTCAGCCCCGTCGAGGGGCTGGGCGGGCTGACCGGGTTCCACGAGCCCTTCGAGCGCGAGAAGCTCGTCGCGCTCTACGGGGACCACCCGAGCTATGTCGCGCGCTTCTCCCAGGCCGCCGCGGCCGCGGTCAGCGCCGGCGTGCTGCGGCCGAGCGAGGCGGACGAGCTGATCGAGGACGCCCGCAACGCCGCGCCATTCTGATCGGGCTCAGGCCGAGTCGGCGGCCTTGCCCACCTCGTCGAGGATCTCCTTCGCGTAGGTGACCTTGCCCGTCAAGGTCGCCGGGTCCCCCGTGGCGAGCACGTACGCCGCCTCCGCCATGACCTCGACGGGCTCGTGGCGTTCGGGCGGGGTGACCTGGTCGAGGCGGTGGTGGACGACGCCCGGGGTGACGACGAGCCCCGAGGGCGAGACGACGTTCACCGCGATGCCGTCCTCGTAGACCTCCGACGCGAGGCCGGTGGTGAAGCGCTCGAGGGCGGCCTTGCACATGCCGTACACCGTGCCGCCGGCCCCCCGTCGACCCATGTACGGGGGGCCCTGGGGATGACGAGCCGCACCCGAGGAGATGTTGACGATCCAGCCGCTCTTGCGCTCCTTCATCGAGGGCAGGACGTACTGGGCAAGCTCGAAGGGCGCCCGGACCTGGACCTCGAACATGAGCCGGAAGTGCTTCTCGTTGAAGCCGTCGACCGGCTCGAAGTAGGTGATCGCCGCGTTGTTCACCAAGATGTCGATCGGGCCGAGCTCGGCCGTCGTCGTGTCGATGATGCGCTTGCGGTCCTCTTGGCTCGAGAGGTCGGCCGCGATCGGGATCGCCCGGCCACCGTCCTCGGCGATCTTGTGCACCACGGTGGCGAGGCTCCCCGCGAAGGGGTGGTCACCCTCCTCCTTCGTCCTGGCGGTCACCGCGACGGCCGCCCCGGCGGCTGCGAAGCGCTCGGCGATCGCGGCGCCGATCCCGCGACTCGCCCCGGTGACGATGGCGACCTTGCCCGACAGCTCCCCCACGGCGTCCCTCCCTGTTCGGTCCCTGGATCGGCGGGCCGCCCGGCCAGCCGGAGACCTCCCATTGTCCCTCACCGGCCCCCGCGCCGCATCCCCGCCCCGCGGCCCTACCCTCTGGCGATGCCACTCGAGCTCACCGTCGTCGACGCCTTCACCGATCGACCCTTCGGCGGCAATCCGGCCGCGGTCGCCCTCGTGGACCGGTTCCCCCACGACGAGCGGATGCAGCACATCGCAGCCGAGATGCAGCTCGCGGAGACGGCCTTCGTGGTCCCCAAGGGAAAGGACCGCTACGCCCTGCGCTGGTTCACACCTCGGGTCGAGGTCGCGCTGTGCGGGCACGCCACCCTCGCTGCCACCCACGTGCTCGGGCATGGGGCCCGCTTCGACACCAAGAGCGGCGAGCTCGCCACCACGATCGCCCAGGACGGGCTGATCGAGATGGACTTCCCGGCCGACCGGGCCCAACGGGCGGAGGCCCCGGCGTGGCTCCCCGACGCCCGGTGGTTCGGGAAGGGGCGCTTCGATGCCCTCGCTCTCCTCCCCGATGCCGCCGCGGTGCGCACGTTCGCTCCCGACTTCGCAGCGATCGAGGCGCTCGGCTGCCGAGGCCTGATCGTCACGGCCCCGGGCGAGCGCGACGGGTTCGATTGCGTGAGCCGTTTCTTCGCCCCGGCGACCGGCATCTTGGAGGACCCGGCGACCGGCTCGGCGCACTGCACGCTCGCCCCGTTCTGGGCCGAGCGGCTCGGGCGAGCGTCGCTCACCGGGGAGCAGGCCTCGAGGCGCGGCGCGGTGATCCACATGCGGCTCGCCGGCGAGCGTGTCGTCCTCGGCGGACGAGCGGTGACCGTCTCGCACGTGACGCTGCTCGTCTGATCGCCGCAAGGTCCCAGGGCGGCGCGGGAGCGCACCTTACGATTGTCGGGTGACGGTGCTCGCCTCGCCGACCGAGGTGCGGCGAGGTGAACCGCTCGGCGCCTCCCTCGTCGAGCGGGGCCTGCTCACCCCCGGCGAGCTGGAGTGGGCGCTGTCGGTCCAGCGGAGCACGGGGTCGAGGCTCGGGAGCGTGCTGATCGCCTCTGGGCTCGTCCGGCGCCTCGACGTCTACCGGGTCCTCTCGGAGTCCTGGGGGTGCCCCTTCGTCGACCTGGCCCAGGCCGAGATCGACCGCTCGCTCCTCACCCGTCTCGACCCGCACCGCCTGGCGGCCGAGCTGTGGATGCCGGTCCGCTCGCTCGAGGACGGCTCGGTCCTCGTGGCGACGGCGGAGCGTCCAGAGCGCGGCCGGGCCGAGTACATCGCGGCCTCCCTCGGGTTGCCCGTTCGCCTCGTGGCGACGACCGACTGGGACATCCGCCGGGCCGTGTCGCGCTGCTACGCGGACGTGATCCTCGATGAGGCGACGCTCGGGCTGTGGCGCCGCGACGAGGACCACTCGGCCCGCCGCGTGCTGAGCGCGACCCAGACCGTGGTCGCGGTCGCGCTCCTCGTGCTCGTCGGCGAGGCGTTCCTGCTCGCCCCGGTCGGCTCGACCGTGATCCTCTCGGCCGTGATCGGGGTGGGCTTCCTCGTCTCGGTGGTCTTCAAATTCGTGGTCTGCATGGTGGGCTCGCGCTACGAGTACGCCGAGTCGGTCACGACCGAGGACGTCGAGGCGCTCGCGGACGCCGAGCTGCCCCTCTACACGATCCTCGTGCCCGCCTACCACGAGGCCAACGTGGTCGGGGCCCTGGTCGAGAACCTCTCCCGGCTCGACTACCCCCCCGACAAGCTTGAGATCCTGCTCCTCTTGGAGCACGACGACGACGAGACCCGCCAGGCGGTCATCGCGGCACGGCCGCCCGAGACGGTGACGATCGTCACCGTGCCCCCCGGGCAACCCCAGACCAAGCCCAAGGCGTGCAACGTCGGCCTCTTCTTGGCAAGGGGCGAGTTCCTCGTGATCTACGACGCCGAGGACCGCCCCGAGCCCGAGCAGTTGAAGGCGGCGCTCGTCGCCTTCAACCGGGCCGACGAGCGCCAGGTGTGCGTGCAGGCCGCCCTCAACTACTTCAACGCCGGGGAGAACGTCTTGACGCGGATGTTCACCCTCGAGTACTCGTTCTGGTTCGACTACATGCTCCCGGGCCTCGAGGCGATGCACCTCCCCATTCCCCTCGGGGGCACCTCGAACCACTTCCGCACCGACGCCCTGCGCCGCCTCGGCGGATGGGACCCCTTCAACGTGACCGAGGACGCCGATCTCGGGATCCGCTCGGCGGCCATGGGCGAGACGGTCGGGGTGATCTCGTCGACCACCTTCGAGGAGGCGAACAGCGCGTATGGGAACTTCATCCGCCAGCGCTCGCGCTGGATCAAGGGCTACCTGCAGACCACGCTCGTGCACCTGCGCCACCCCGTGGAGCTGGTCCGCAGCACCGGTTGGACCAAGACGCTCGGCTGCGCCCTCCTGGTCGGCGGCACGCCGCTCTCGTTCCTGTTCGTGCCGCCGCTCTATCTCCTCTTCGTCATCACGATGGTCCTCGGCCCGAAGTCCGTCGCCCGGTTCTTCCCGGGTTGGGTGCTGTGGGTCAGCGTCGCCTGCCTGATCATCGGCAACGCCATGATGATCTACGTCTCGATGATGGGCGTCTTCAAGCGCCGGCGCTACCGGCTGGTGCTGTGGGCGCTCGCCAACCCCCTCTACTGGCTGCTGCACTCCCTCGCCGCGTACAAGGCGCTCTGGCAGTTGATCGTGAAGCCGCACTATTGGGAGAAGACCGAGCACGGCCTCAGCTCCGAGGGTGGCGGCTGAGGCAGACGGCATCCAACGCGACGAGCGTCAGGCGTTCGGGTTGGTCCAATCCGTGGCGGCTCGGGTCGTGCCGACGACCTGGTCAACCGACCCCGGTGCGCTCCCGAGACGTTCCACCCGAGGCGAAGACCCACGGGTGCCCCAGACGCACGTCGACGAGGGCCGCGTCGACAAGGCGCCTCTTTTGGAATCGCCGCGAGCCCGCGCTGACTCGATCCAAGGTGACGTCGAGCCGTAGCCCGTTGATCTCGATTGGCCTCATCTCGCCGACCCGGACGACCGTGCCGGCATGTCCCCCGCCCGGGCGAGCCGTCGTGACCAAGCCCGTCTCGGTTCCAAGGATCAAAGCGAGCCCGGCCGATGGATCCTCAGCGGGTCCCAGACGCCCGTCATCGGTTTCCTGGCGGCTCCGGGGGGCTGGAAGGGTCGGTCGCGGACTTGGGGTTGACCGTCGCGAGGATCTTGGAGATCACTTCGTCTTGTGCCAACAGGTGGGCCTGGATCTGCTTGGCCTCCTCCAAGACGGCGGCAGCGTCCTTGTAGGTGGCCTCGGCCCGGTTGTCGGCCGCCTTGGCCTGAATGTTCTGGCCCACGATGATGATTGGCAACAGCACCAGCTGGAGGAAGCTCGACGAGATCCACAGGATCAGGAGCTGGGTCGACTTCACGTTGTCGGGCAGGCTCACGAGAGCAACCGCCGCGAAGACGTAGGCGGCCCACATGGTCCCGACGATCACGGTGATCCGCAGGCCGACCTTGCGGTTGAAGCGGCCCACCGCGCTGTCCCCGTGGACCTGGACCGCGGCGTCACGCACCTTGGGTGGTCCCTTCGCCTTGCGGGCTTCGATATGGGGATGCGGGGCGTAGTCAAAGAGGGTGGTCATCGAGCGATCTTCGCACGGCCACCTCGTCCGAACAGGGGAAACGGCGGGCGCCGAGCACCCAGCTCCGCCGAGTGCTCACCGGGCGGGCGCTGTCCGATGCAGTCGCGGTGGCCCGCTCGTTCGCCCCGGGGCCCTGGGTCCCCCCTGGCCGGGTCACGGAACGCCCGGCCCGCTCCTCAGGCGACCGAATCGGCATGGCGAGGCAGATGACCGCCGACCCCCGCTCACGGTGAGTTGGTGAGCACGCGCGTCGCCGCGGCGACCGGGCCAGGTGAGGACGAAGGCGTGACATCCTCCAGAAGCAGGCACCGCCCCGATGGAAGGCAGGCCGCCGATCCGGGCTCGTCACTGGAATAGCCGCTCGGCGCAGCCGGGAGCGCCTGGGTGTGCGTCCAGCGTTCGCCACCATCGGTCGTGACCGCGATCTGCGTCCCGACGCCCAGACAGTGCCCGGCCGCAGGGCAGACGAGCGACGAAGCGCCCGCCGTCCACGTCAGCAGGCCGGTCGGGTGCAGCGTGCGCCATGCGTGCCCTGGACCACCGGCGAGCATCGTCGCCTCGCCGTTTCGGGCATTGCCGAAGACCGCCAGGCAGTCCGATGGCCCTGCACAGGCGACGGCGATCGGCCAGCCGGGTGGGCGAACGCCGATGCTGAGGGTCTTGCCCGTGTCGCGGCTTACGAGCACGACGCCGCCGGTGTCTCTTGTCTTGTACGCGCCCCGTCCAAGGATCGGGACGATGACGGCTCGTTCGCCGATGAACACGCAGTCCGCCCCGGTGCACGACACAGAGGACAGATAGACGTCGTGCCCTCCTGCTCGCCCGGGGAGGCGCGCCGATGCGCGCCACGTCGCTCCGCCGTCGTTCGAGACGAGAACGCTGGTCGCGTAGAAGCGGTCGACGCCGGAGAAGGGCTGGCGGCCGTCGATCGTGGGTGCGCCCTGAGCCCACGCCAAGGCCACGCAGCGGGAGGCAGCGGGACAGCTCATGTGGGTGACAAGCCCAACCCACGACGGAAGCGGGTGCTCTTGCCAAGAGCGGCCTCCGTTTCGGGTGGTGAGCACCACCACGGTGGAACCGGGCTCGTTCGGGGGCTGGCCCGCGTTGAGGACGGCGCCGACGGCGCACGAGTCGCCACTCGCGCAGGTGATTGGAGATGACAGCCAGGTGCCCGGAGGAAGGCGCAGCTGGGCCCAGGTCCTCCCATCGTTCGTCGTGCGATAGGCGCTGGAGCGAAACGGTGCGAAAGCCACGGGCGCGCTCGGCTCGGTCGGCTTGCCGTCGGGCGCGATCCCGTTCGCCTGGATCACCACGTAGCAGACCCCCTGCGCGTCCCCGGCACAGGTGACGAGCGACGATCGACCGGCTCCGAGGTAGTTCGGTGGCGTGCCGTGGAACCACAGCGCCGCTCCCGTGCCGTGCCATCTGCGTGACGCAGCGGTGGCGAACGGCCCGCTCGCCGACGATCCCGACGACCCCTTGGCCTTGGATCCCCCGAACCGAGCGCCCACAGCGACGCCGAGCGCGAGTCCGGCGACAAGGAGGGCGCCGAGGATGACGCCGAGCCACCGACGGCGCTGGCGCCGGCGGGCCTCCTTGATGACCGCCTCGGGAACGGAGGGGATCTCGGGAAGGGGAGCCGGCGGTGGCCCGTGGTGGCGGAGCCTGACGACCA